>CAYJVP010000036.1:0-10687 GCA_964373615.1 uncultured Gammaproteobacteria bacterium
CGCCTGGAGCTTTGGCGCCATCTGTTTGCGCAATTCAATGTGATTTTGTTTTGAGCGATTGCCTATGAACGTGCGGCCGAGCGCGCTCTCCGCAAGCTCGCGGCTTGCGTCATCAAGCACGAGCAATGTGCCGGTGCTCGCTCGTGTATCCACGCCGTTCAACATCATGTAATCAAAATGTATTTTTTTGTTTTCCTCGCGCATCATGTGTTCGATCTCATCCATGCGTTCGTTCATGAGCTTGTCCACGCCCACCACCTCGAGTTGGAACATACCGAGGCGTTTGCCACCAAACTCCTTGAGCATGTAATCGCCGACGATCGCGTTGCGCAGTTCGTCGCCGTGAAGGTCGGATTTTGCCACAAACATGTCACGCATAAAGCTCTCCGGGAGCTCCGCGAGAGGTTGGAGCCACGCGGCCATAGCGTGATCACGCTCGGTTGTGTTTGCGGATTGAAAATTCACCGTGTTGCTGGCGATGGCTCCGAAGAGGAGACGTGCCACGTTTCGGCTCGGCATGTGTCCGGCCGTTTGCAGCCTTTCGGCAACCAACGTCGCGCACGAGCCAACGAGTTCGATCTGAACCTTTGACGCGTTTGGAAAATCTTTGGCGAAATGAATCGCGCGGTGATCGATAATTTCGACCACGAACGCTTTGGAAAACGCTTCGTTGATCTCGTTTGGGTCGCTTACGTCAACGAGGATGACCTGCGGCTCTTCCAAAACCAAATCCGTCCCGTCTCCGGGAGACGGGATCGCAAATGTGCGAAGCATCCAGCGAGCCTCAAGGCTCGGCGTTCCAAATACGACCGCACGAGCTTCTTGCCCTTGCCCACGCAAAAACTCCTCCATCGCCACGGCGCAGGCGACACCGTCAAGGTCTGGGTTGATGTAGGAAGTGATGAGAATCATAACCCACGACGAATTATACCAGTTTTCGTCACCCGGCGCTGTGCAGACCAATGTTTTCAGGGCTTGCACGTAGCCGGGCGGCGTGCCGTATGCCGATTGACAGGGCGGTTTTTCATTTGTTTGCCAGATCGCTTCGTGTTAGCATGAGGCCATTCTGAATTCTTTTGCTACATTATGAAACCTCTTCACACCCTTCTTCTTATTCTCTCTCTTCTCGTCGTTGGCGGCAGCTTGTTTGCCAGTGGTCTGTTGACAGGGTTGCGTCTTGACGAAACCGATTCGGAAGAGGCAGAGGAACCTCGTCTCTCCGAAGAGACGAACGGCTCCAAACGTGAGCCAACCGAGCCGCCTCTTGGAAATCAACCTCCACGAGAGTGGACCGCAACAGACAACCCTCTTTCCAACCACAACACGTACATCACCTTTTCTGACTCATCGACATCGTTCCCGGAAGGGACGCTGGTAGCCGAAGGCGCGTCCGTTCCGGATCTTCTCGTGTGTCACACGGACAGCGATGCGTGTCAGAAAGGCGAGTTCCTGATTTATTTTGTCGACGCGAAGACCCTCACGGCTCCGAACGTCGAACGTATTTCGGTTGTCCGCTCAACGGACGGAGGAAAGACATGGTCGGAGCGACAGACGATTGACATTGAAGGGAAACCAGACGCCACGCTTCCTGCCGTTGACCCGTCTGTCGTGCAGCTGTCCGATGGCTCCCTTCGGCTCTACGTTGCTTTTTTCGACATGCGTCCAGATCGCGATCCTTCAGCTGAGCATGAGGTGCTCAGCGCGGTCTCTTCAGATGGGATGACCTTTACGGTGGAGGACGGTGTGCGTCTTTCCAAATCCAAACTGACGGATCCAGAGGTGATCTATGCAAACGAAACGTGGTACATGTTCTACTCTCTTGGGCAGGGGAGCGGGCTCGCTCTTTCCGACGACGGGCTTGATTTTGAAGACCAAGGCGAGCTTGACGTTGCTGTCGGCGGCGTGCCAGGCGCGCTTGCGGAGGCTGATGGCGCCATCCGCGTTTACGGGTGCACGCAAAAAGGGATCGTTTCCGCATCGTCTGATGACGGAGCTGACTTTACGTTGCATGCAACACCTGTCCTGCCCATTCTTGGAACGTGCGACCCGTCCGTGCAGTCGTACGAGGATGGATTTGTTTTCGTCTACAAACTGATGGTACCTGCCCCGGAGACATTCTCCCCGACCCCGAGGTGACGAAGTGGGTTTACAGACCGTTTGGAGCTGGGTAAAATCGGTTTCATGAGATACGACTTTCTCGTTCTTGGCGCCGACGGGATGCAGGGACTCATCGTCGTCCGGGATTTGCTCGAAAAAGAATATCGCGTTTTTGCCTCTGATCTTTACAAGGTGTGGGTCGGAGAGCTTTTGCGTGGGAAGAAAAACGCCGCCTTTGCTATCTGCGACCTTCGAGACGTGAAGGCGACCACCCACCTCATCCAGAAGGTCAAACCCAAAGTGGTGATTAACTGCGCGGAAGGCGATTGGAATCTGAACGTCTATCACGCCTGTTTGCAAACCCGGACGCACGTCATTGACCTTGGATCGCAGGTGGAAATGACAAAGACGCAGCTTGGCATGAACGCCGCTTTTCGTCAGGCCGGGATCACGGCCATTACGGGCTGCGGGTCGGTCCCTGGGGTCGGGAACGTGATGTTTCGCCATGCCGCGCGCAAACTCGACTCGATCCAGACGGTACATGTGGGATTCGCCTGGGATTCGAACTTCAAGCGGTTCGTCCCACCGTTTTCGATCGAAAGTATTCTCGAAGAATTTACCGTCCCCGCTCCGTACGTCATCAACGGCCACTGGAGAAAGAAGCTTCCCTCCGAGTCCAAATCCATGCGGTATTTCCATGCCGTTGGGTATCAGGAAACATTTCTTGCCGTCCACGCGGAGACGTATTCGTTTCTCCATTATTACAAACGGAAGGGACTCAAAAACGTCAAATTTTTTGCCGCGTTTCCGCAACACTCGGTCAAAACGATCAAAACGCTCATTGACCTCGGATTTGCCAACCCGAAGCCGATTCGGTTCGAAGGCGCGAACATCCGGCCGTCCCAATTTCTTGCCCAGCTCATGAAGCGCATGAAGACGCCGCGTGGATACCGGGAGTGGGAAAATTTGTGGGTCGAAGTGATTGGTCGTAAGGGACGCCACCGCCGCACGATTCTCATGGAGTGTATCGTTCCGACCCTTCCGGACTGGGAGGACGCCGGGTGCAACATTGACACAGCGCTGCCGGCCGCGATCATTGCCGAAATGATCTCTGGCGGCGACATTGAGGAGCGTGGGAGTTTCGCGCCCGAGGCCGTGGTGCCGGAGAAGGCCTTTTTCAAGGCGCTCAAGAAGCGAAAGATGCAGGTATGCGAGGATGGCGTTCCGGTAACATAGCCCTTGGGGACCTCTGCAAAACTGCGTCTTTTCGTCTCACGGGCGCCCGTCCACCCCATTCGACGTACCTTTCAGTACGTCTCATGGGGATGGACAGCCCGTTTGACGAAAATCCATCAGTTTTTCAGAGGTCCCCTTGCAAATTTGCTTGAATTTACTTGATATGACAAAGGTGTCAATCGTCCACGGCGAGGAGCGACGCGAGATCGTGGCGCAGGCGTTTGAGCTTGTGCTTCCCGACGCGCTTCCAAAACTTCAGACCGCGCGCAGCGTGCTTATCAAACCGAACCTTGTGCATCACGAAAATCAGCTCGCCTCAACGCATGTGGATGCGGTCCGGGCCACGCTTGATGTTGTGCGAAAACATACGCAGGCGCCCGTGACGATCGCAGACGCCTCCTACCACGGCACAAAGGCCGCGTTTCGAAATTTTGGCTACGAGCTTCTTTCGAAGGAGTATCCGCGCGTTGAATTGTTCGATCTGAACGATGACGAGACGGTCATGGGATGGTACGTGAAGCGCGACGGAACGAAAGGTTCGATGGGATTTTCCAAGCGCGTGTGCGATGCTGGATTCACGATCGACCTGACGCCGATGAAAATGCATCGCGATGTCGGTGTTTCCCTTGCCGTCAAGAACTGGACGATCGGTATCTGGGCGCCGGAGCCGCGTTACGGCATTCACGGCAAGTACTGGCCGCGCTGGCCCTTCCTCCACGAACAGGGGCCGTGGGCGCACAACATGACGATTGCGGAGCTCTTGGGTCAACGCAAGCCGGATCTTGCTATCATCGACGGCACGCTGGCCATGGAAGGGGAAGGCCCCACGCACGGGACGGCGGTGAGCATGAACATGGCTCTTGCCAGCGTTGATGCGCTGGCGGTTGACACGATAGCTTGCGAGTTTATGAGGGTGCGTCCCGAGGACATCGGTTACCTTGTTTTCGCCTCGGAAAAAGGCTATGGTATAGGCGACCAGAATCAGATCGAAATTCTTGGGGAAAAGCAGTGGCAGGAGCTGCGTCGCGAGCTTGTGAAACCTGATGCGTGGCAATCCGCCGTGCTGGCGTGGCAAGATCGAGAAAATCTTAAACTCGTGTGATATGCGGGAAGGTGGCTTCACCCCGGAATTTTTTGAAGGCAACCAGGAGCGCTCTGCGGGGTTGCTTGATCGTTTAAAAGAAGGTTTTGATTTTATTGCGGAGACGGTGCGTTCATTGAAGCCTGGTTCGCGCGAGGCGCGTTTTCTCGTTCAAGCAGGGGTGTTGGCTGGAGTCATGGCCGGAGCCATGCCAGAGGCCCACGCTGAACCTTCGAAATGGTATGCGCACCAAGCGGAGAAGCTTGAGCAGCAGGTCCGACGGGGCAATGCTCTTGCCGAAGCGAACATCGCGGGCGGCGAGGCGCAGCGCCATGAAGCAGGGGTGAAACTGAAAGAACTGAGAAAGAGATGGCTTAGCGAGCGCAACCAGGAGAGCAGATTTGTTGATCTTGGCGCCGAGGCTCCGAAAGAAGTTGAGGAATATTTTCAGCGACATCACATTGAGATCACCCCAAGCACACACGAAAGGCGCGAGGCACGCTATTGGTATCCAGACTCTCCGCGGTATGTGCAGGCGGCGCGTTCCTTTGACAATGTCCTCACCCTGCCAGGAGGTGACACCCTTGCGTTTGATCAGGCAACGTACGACGTCCAGTTCAGGACGCGTGGCGAAACAGGTCTTGATATCATTGCCTACAATGTCGGCGGGGACGTTGAGCTCTATCAACTTGATGGTGGGCGGCTTGTTTCGACGAGCATGAAGCCACATGAGGCACAGTTGCCCTACGAAGACATCCAGAAGAAGTATGAGCGGAAGGATAAACGCGCGCACTTCGGTGTGCCGAAGAAGAAGTAGACGCGCACGCTATGGGTGGTTTTTCCAACAACCCGGACATCCAACTCATGATCGAACTCGCACGGCTCGAGGTGGACGAGCCGACGAAGAAAGCGATGCAGGCTTTTTTTACCCCGCTCGATGATGAAAAAAAGACACGCGTGTTGCAGATTCTTGGCTCCGAGGATAAGGACGTGGCTCGTCTCATCGCTGTCACCGTTCCAAAGATGCAAGGCGCGCTTCAAGGGAAGGGGAGGTCACTGACGGATGTGCTTACATCCGCTGTGTCCTCTCTTCGTTCATCACCGTAGCTGTAGCTCCTCTGCATGTCTTCTTCAAAGATCTGTTTATTCATCGGTCGCTTCCAACCGTTCCACAACGGCCATTTGAGTGTGCTGAAAGGGATGGTGAAGGTGTGCGGCAAGGTGGTGGTCGGCATTGGAAGTTCCACAGACGGTTCGACGTCGGACAACCCGTTCACGGTGCAAGAGCGAAGAGAGATGATTCAGCGCGCTTTGCAGGACGTGAATATCATTCCCGCCTACGACGTGGAGCTCGTTGATATGCCGGACGAAACGGATGACGAAACATGGGCAAGGCGATGTGTGGAGCTTGCCGGCGGGGACGTTGGCACGGTGTGGACCGGCAATGCATGGACGAAGAAATGTTTTGCGGCGGTCGGCGTTGCCATCCAGGACATCAAAGAGATTCCCGGAATCAGCGCCACGGAAATTCGAAGACGTATGCTTGCCGACGAGTCATTGAACGAGTTGGTTCCTGAGGCCGTTGTGGATTTCATCAAGGAGATTGATGGCGTGCAGCGGATGAAGACACTCGCCTCGGATTGACACGAAGGCATGCGGAGGACACCATGTGCGTATGATCCCTAGAGAGGCAGACTCTCTGGGAGTTTGCGTTTTGCGCAAAAGCGCATTCGGCGACAGACCCTATGGAGAAATTTCAACTGAAAGCCCCATACAAACCAGCCGGTGACCAACCAAAGGCGATCAAGGAGTTGACCGCCGGTGTTCGAGCGGGCGAAAAATTTCAAACACTTCTCGGCGTGACCGGTTCGGGGAAGACGTTTACCGTTGCCAATGTCATCCAAAACGTGCAGCGGCCGACGCTTGTGATTGCGCACAACAAAACGCTCGCCGCGCAACTGTGCAACGAATTCCGCGAATTTTTTCCCAACAACGCGGTCGAATATTTTGTCTCCTACTACGACTACTATCAGCCGGAGGCGTATCTGCCGCGCACAGACACCTACATTGAAAAAGAGGCCGAGATCAACCAGGAGATCGACCGATTGCGTCACGCCGCAACACAAGCGTTGCTCTCGCGTCGCGACGTGATCATCGTGGCGTCTGTTTCGTGCATCTATGCGCTTGGATCTCCCGAGGAGTATAAACAGACCGTGTTGCACGTTGTGGCCGGTTCGTCTGACCTCTCGCGAGAAAACATGATTCGCCGATTGATCGCGATGCAATTTGAGCGCACGAACGCGGATATCACACGTGGCCATTTTCGCGTCCGCGGCGACACCCTCGAGGTCATGCCCATGAATGAGGAAGTGGTCTATCGGCTGATGCTCGACGGCGATGTGCTCGCGTCGATCCACCTTCTCGATCCCATCACACGCAAAGAGATCGAACGTCCGCAGGATATCTGGATTTTTCCTGCTAAACACTACGTTGTCTCTGTCCCGCGCAAAGCAGAGGCTCTCCGCAATATTCGACAGGAACTCGAGGAACGACTTGCCGCGTTTGACCGCGACGGAAAAATTTTGGAAGCAGAACGTCTGAAGCGCCGCACACGCTACGACCTCGAGATGATTCAAAATATCGGCTATTGCAACGGGATCGAAAATTATTCACGTCATTTCGATGGCCGTGCGCCGGACGAGCCACCGTATACGCTCATTGATTATTTTCCAGAAGATTTCCTTCTGATCATCGACGAATCACACGTGACCGTTCCGCAAATTGGTGGCATGTACGAAGGCGATCGTTCCCGCAAAGACACATTGGTCGAGCACGGGTTCCGGCTGCCTTCCGCGAAAGATAACCGACCATTGAAGTTTGCGGAGTTCGAGGGGAAGTTTCGGCAGGTGTTGTTTACGAGCGCCACGCCAGGGCCGTTTGAAAAGAAGGTGAGTACAAAGGTCGTCGAGCAGATCATTCGGCCGACCGGATTGGTGGATCCGGAGGTGATGGTGAGGCCGGTCACGGGGGGAACAGATGGAACAAAGAAACAGAAGGGACAGGTTGAGGATCTGATCGAGGAAATTAAACTTCGCGTGGAACGCGGCGAGCGGACGCTCGTCACGACGCTCACGAAAAAGATGGCGGAGGATTTGTCAGAGTTTTTGCACGAGCGGCAGATCAAGGTTCAGTATCTCCATTCTGATGTTCAGACGCTCGATCGCATCACGATCCTCACGGATTTTCGCAAGGGTTCGTACGATGTTTTGGTTGGCGTCAATCTTCTGCGCGAGGGACTGGATTTGCCCGAGGTCACTCTTGTGGCGATTCTTGACGCGGACAAAGAAGGATTCCTGCGTTCGGAAACGTCCCTCATCCAAACGATTGGACGCGCGGCACGAAACGTCCGCGGCCAGGTGCTGCTCTACGCGGACGAGATGACGGGATCGTTGAAACGCGCCTTTTCGGAAACGGAGCGTCGCCGCACCCTGCAGCTTGCCCACAACAAGGAGCACGGCATCACACCAAAGACCGTTGAGAAAAAGATCAAGGACATACGCAAGATGCTCGGCGTTGAGGAAGACACGACTGAGAAGGCGCTTCGGCTTGAGCTCACGGCCGAGCCGCATGAGATCGAGGTGGTGATCAAGGAGAAAGAAAAAGAGATGCGCGACGCGGCGCACGATCTTGACTTCGAGACCGCCGCGATCCTGCGCGATGAGATCGTGCTGTTGAAGAAAGAGATTCGAGAAAAAAGAAAATAATATGGATGATCAGATCCGCATTAAAGGCGCGCGGGAGCACAACCTCAAAAATATTTCGCTCGAGATTCCGCGCAATAAACTTGTTTGTATTACCGGTCTTTCCGGATCGGGGAAGTCCAGTTTGGCGTTCGACACGATTTTTGCCGAGGGGCAACGGCGATACGTCGAATCTCTTTCTGCGTATGCGCGGCAGTTCCTGGGACAGATGGAAAAACCGGACGTGGACGAGATCGAGGGACTTTCGCCGGCGATCTCGATCGATCAGAAAGCGCATTCGGCGAATCCACGCTCGACCGTGGCCACGATCACAGAGATGTACGATTATTTGCGTGTGCTGTTCGCGCGCATTGGTCGGCCGCATTGTCCGAAATGCAAGCGGGAGATTCAGAAGCTTACGAATGAGGAGATGGTGGATGTGGTCCTCGCGCGTTTACTTCCTGAGCGGAGCCCCGCCGCAGGCCGGGCGAAGTCGAAGGGCTCGGTGAAGATCCTCGCGCCGGTGGTGCTCGGCCGTAAAGGCGAATACTACCAGCTCCTCTATGACCTCTACAACTCTGGTTTTGCTCGCGTTCGCATTGACGGCAAAGAATTTGACTTGAACCAGCAGATCAAACTCACGCGCTATCAACAGCACACGATCGAGGTGATCGTTGACGCTGTGCCGGTTGCTTTGTTTGCGAAGGACGAAAAAGCGGCGCGACAAAGGCTTGCGGAAGCGCTTGAAGTCGCCGTGCAGAGGGGGAACGATGTCGCAACCGTAGTCTATCCGGATAAAACCGAACAGATGCTCTCAGCAAAATTTAGTTGCCCGAACGATGGGTTCTCGTTTCCGGAAATCGAGCCTCGCCTCTTCTCTTTTAACTCGCCGTACGGTGCCTGTCAGGCCTGTCACGGCCTTGGGACTGCCGAGTTGTTCAGCGAGGAGCTGTGTGGAATGTGCACGGGAGCGCGGTTGCGTGCGGAGTCGCTGTACGTTTGGTTGCCAGGCGATCGTTCCATCGTCGACGTGACGGCGATGTCGATCGATGCCGCGCAAAAATATTTCGCGTCAATCCCGCTCGATGAACGTGAACAAGAGATTGCCGGCGCGGCGTTGCGCGAGATTCTCAATCGCTTGCAATTCATGCTCGACGTTGGGTTGCATTATCTTACGTTGAATCGCATGGCCGGATCGCTTTCTGGTGGCGAAGCGCAACGCATACGGCTTGCCTCACAGGTCGGTTCACGACTCGTGGGCGCCCTTTATGTTCTCGACGAACCGACGATCGGTTTGCATCAGCACGATAATGAGCGACTCATCGAAACGCTCACGGAACTGCGCGACCTCGGCAACACGGTGCTCGTGGTCGAGCATGACGAGGACACGATTCGGGCCTCCGATTACATGGTCGAAATTGGCCCAGGCGCCGGTGTGCATGGCGGTGAGGTCGTTGCCGCGGGTGATGTGCCGAAGATTTTTGAGCACAAGAAATCGCTGACAGCGGCGTATCTACGTGGTGATAAAAAAATTGCGGTTCCGAAAGAGCGGAGAACGGTTGCAAAAGATGTGATCAAGGTCCGCGGAGCCTCGGAGAATAACCTGAAGCATATTGACGTGGACATTCCGCTTCGGCGTTTCGTGTGCATCACCGGCGTGTCCGGTTCTGGTAAGTCAACGCTCGCCTACGACACGATGTACAAGGAATGTTCACGCCGGTTGTACGGGAGCAAACATACACCAGGAAGACACAAAGCCTTGCTTGGGCTGGAGTATATTGACAAAGCCGTTCTGATTGATCAGTCGCCGATCGGCCGCACCCCGCGCTCGAACCCCGCCACCTACACCGGCGCCTGGGGACCGATTCGAGATATTTTTTCCGCGACCGAGGAAGCGCGGTATCGCGGGTACAAGCCAGGCCGTTTCAGTTTCAATGTCCCTGGCGGACGCTGCGAAAACTGTGAGGGCCACGGCACGATCGCCATCGAGATGCATTTTTTGCCGACCGTCTACGTCACGTGCGACGTGTGCAAAGGCCGACGCTTTGATCGCGAGACGCTCGAGATTTTTTTCAAAGAAAAAAATGTGTATGAGATCCTCGGCATGACGATTGAAGAGGCCGCGGAATTTTTTAAAGACATTCCGTTCGTTCACGACAAACTGAAAACGCTGAACGAGGTCGGACTCGGATATCTCAAACTCGGCCAGCCCGCGCCCACCCTTTCCGGCGGCGAGGCGCAGCGCGTGAAACTCGCCTCGGAACTTTCCAAGCGTTCCACGGGACGTACGTTGTATCTTCTGGACGAACCCACGACCGGTCTTCACTTTGCGGACGTGGACCAGCTTTTGAAGGTCCTGCACACACTCGTGGATAAAGGGAATTCGATTATCGTGATCGAACACAACCTGGATGTCATCAAAACGGCCGACTGGGTCATTGACCTCGGCCCTGAAGGCGGCGACAAGGGCGGAGAGGTCGTCTGTGTTGGCACGCCTGAGGATGTCGCGCGGCACAAGGGGAGTTACACAGGG
>CAYJVP010000037.1:0-10619 GCA_964373615.1 uncultured Gammaproteobacteria bacterium
GCGATTATGGCCGAAATACGGACGCTACAGCCTCCGCCGAAGGCGGATCCGCCTTTGGCGGAAAAAGGGCATTTGGGAACAGGCCCTAAAGGGCGGGGTTGTGCCTCCGGTTCGATTCCCTTGTTCTGGCCGCGCAAACAAAAAAAATAGCCGTCCGAGCACACACGAGGGGAGTTTTTCGGAGTGCTTTTTCAGAGGTCCCTAGGCTGTTTTAAATTTGGAGCCGTTCATCCTGCCCAGCATGGAGATGGTGAGGGAGACGGAAGGATTCAATGTATTTTTTAATGTTAATCGATCGCCAAACGTCTTTTGTAATGGCGTCAAAAATTCATCTCCCCAAGAGGGGGAAAATGAGCTTAGGCCCTCAAAGTCAACAAGAATTTCATCGTCCGAGGCCACATTCTTCAATGTCGGAAGAAAAGCGGCATAGGCTTCCTTTCCCGCCTGACGAGAGGTGAGCACAGAGCCAAATTTTTTCATGTGAATAGTCATAGACTTAAAATTTGATGAGTGCGAGAGAACCGCGTATGGGTCTATCCGTTTTTTTGATGGTAAATTCGGGCTTGCTTTTGTGAATAGAAAGCACGGCATCACCAGATTGAAACAGAAGATCTGCGCCTGCAGCGATCAACGCCTCTTTCACATACTTCAAGCCGTTGCCACGATGCTCCGACGCGCGGCTTGACAGGATTTCGGTGAATGCGACGTGAAGCGCTTCTTCATGTGTCTTGAGTTTTGGTCTGACCAGAAGCAATGTTGCGAGAACGCCTACACCCCGATCCGCAAGGACGACCATCCGCTTGCCAAGATCATGGGAAAAAAAGATACCAGGAGTGTCCGGCCAATTTCCAAGATTGTGGTCAAATGAATTATTTCCAATTTCTCCGGCTGCGGAAGAGACAAGGGAACCGAACGTCTGCCACGAAACATGCGCGTCTATTTCGTGTGCCATTCTCTCGTGTCGTGTTTTAAATCGATCGCTGGTCGAACAATAAAAGTCCGATTCCGGTAGAAACGGGATATCCGCCGCCGCCCATTCTTCCGCAATACGAAATATTCCCTTGGTTTTCTTCTCTAAATCAGAGAGAGCATAGTGACGATGGCCTCCAGGTGTCAAAAAACTCGCCTTAAAAGAACCGTCATTGTGCCATCGACGGAGCGTTGCTTCCGTTACGCCTAAATACTGCGCCGCCTCACTGATTGATAGGAGTTTTGCCTTGAAATCATCCATAGATAGTCCATATTATACAAAACTATACATATTTGTCAAATCTATCTAAATCTATATATTTTTACCAAACCTTCCAAACAAAAATCCCCGCCATCGGGCGAGGACCTTTGTGGGGCGACTAGAGGGAATCGAACCCTCATAGCTGGGACCACAACCCAGTGCACTAACCATTATGCTATAGCCGCCATGTGAGGGCATGATAAGCGGGAATGGCCACCTCGTCAATGCACTTCTATTGACTTTCTCGCGAATTATTGGTAGGATCACCGGTCTGAAAATGTGTATGCGTAGAATGCGTGCCAGGTTTTTAAAAGGAACGTCCCACGGGCTTGTTATTTTGGCGGTGGCTGGCAGTTTTGCTATTTTGTGGACGCCGTCTGGTCACGCGAGAGCATCTGATTTTCGCACCCAGCTTGTGGAGGCGGTCATTCCAGGAGGTTCCACGCAAGTGGTCCTTACGGCTCCAGACGACTTTGAATCAGTCGATCCTGATCATACCATTGTTCTCATATCCGGCGTTGTTCAACACGCCATGGGGCGAACACAGGAGACCTCGCAGACACCAGCAGAAACTTCAGCGCTTGTGGAGTTGACAGACGGATCTACGCTTACGGTGTCGCGTGCAACAGCCGGAAGCGGAAACGACGATGTTTGGATCCTTCTGATTGAGTATGTTGGTCGGGAAAATGGTCACAACGCGTTTGTGGTGAGAGACAGACGCACGTATAGCTGGAGTCGTGGCGAGGGGACAGCCACATATGAACCGGCCGAGTTGATTGGAGACACCAACGACGTGGTTGTGTTTAATGCTGGTGCCACAAATGTAGCGACCGGGCAAACTCAATACATGTCCGCACAGGTTGCGGCTTTCGTGACAGGGGAAGGTATTGTTTCTCTTTCGCGTGGGGCAACACTTGGGAGAATTACAACGGCCCATCAGGTTGTGGAGTTTACGGGTTCAAACTGGCAGATTCAAACGGGGGAGGTTTCTCCATCACCGGACCCAGGCGGGACAGATGTTTCCATTGAAGACGTTGGAGATGTTTCTGCTGCGTGGGTGTATTTTACTTTTCAAACCAACGCCGGTCAGATTCGCGAATTTGGACATCGCGTATTTTTAACGTCCTCGACAAATATACGCGTCCAAGAACACTCCACAGCTGTCGCAAACAAAACGGTTCGATGGTACGTGATTGCGAATCCACTTATGGAAGTGCAAACCATTTCTGGTGGCGATCAATTTACTTCCAACCTTACGGCGACGATTTCCGGATTTAACCCTGTCGCTGATTCCACACGTTCGTTTGCATGGGTACACGGGATGACCAACGGAAACGGCGCGGCCCATCCTCGGGATTTTTGGCAGTTTGCTCTCGACGGTGATTCATCCATTGCATTGAAGCGTGGATATAGCGGTCAGCGCATGTCCTACATTGCCGCCGTGATCGAGCTGCCGACTCAGGATATTGGGACAACAAGTTTCGAACGCACATTTCCAAAAAATGGCAGCATTCTGCTTGATGATGGAGCTGTGTGCGCGGAAGACGACGTCGTAACCGTTTCGTTGTCCGCAGAAAACACGGCGACGGTTCTGCTGAGCGAAGATCGGTTGTTTCGCGATGCCGCCTGGGTTGAGTTTGCAGGCTCGCTTCAGACCGAGTGGACATTCACGAGTCAGGATGGCGTGAAAACGCTGTACGCGCTTTTTCGTAGCAAGAGCGCGGATATGTCCACGCCTTACTACACGTCGATCATCTTGGATAAACGTACGGGGTGTGGGGAGTATCAATAAAAGGAGGGACCTCTGCAAAACTGCGTCTTTTCGTTTCACGGGGCCCCGCCACCTCCTCAACGTACGTGGTCAGTACGTTTCGGAGGCTGGCTACCCCGTTCAACGAAAATCCATCAGTTTTTCAGAGGTCCCAGGAGATTGTTTTTATGACTTCCTCTGCGGAAAGCAGGAGCGCTTCTGCGCGTTCATCGATGCCGGAGCGTGCGGTGAGAATGAACACGCGGTCGCCGGCGTCGATAAAGTATTGAATGTCCGTGAACGGTCCGCCTTCGATGTAGCAAGGTTTCAAGCATTGACGCGAGGCACGCACGGCGGAGGAACCCGCGATCTCGATCGGCTGTCTTGAGATCACAATGTCGCTCTCTGAAATTTCGTTGTAAGGCGCGATGGCCTCCGTTTTCATGAACGCGACGGTTTGAGCGACGTCCGTTTCATCCCACGCCTCATCACTCACGATTTCCTCAAACGTTCGTCCGTCTTTTAGAACTTCAGACACCCGCACACTCACGATGTCTGGGTCAACATACACGTCGTCATTGATACCGCTTTCAAGCCAGAGGTTCACGGGATCGCTCGCGTTGACGATCCACGTGCCCGGGGCGTCGATCGTGTAGGTTTCGCGCTCGATGCGTTGCCAACCTTCTGGCACGTCAGAGGCAGTTGTCTTTCGTTCACTCGGTGTTTGCGATTCCGATACGGTCGTAGGTTCAGTGTTTTGGTCCGTGGTTTCTCTCGGCGCAAAAATTCTGGAGGCGGCAAACAAGATGACGACCCCTGCAAAAACGATCCCGATCCACCGTCGTTGTTTTTCCATATCTGGTACCCCCGGCAGGACTCGAACCTGCAACCACGTGCTTAGAACGCACTTGCTCTATCCAATTGAGCTACGGGGGTGTGACGGGTACACTGTAATGGTATGGCCGAAAAGCTTCAATGGGACAGCGAAAAAATGCAGAGCATGGTGACCCTCGAGCTTTTGTGTGTCGCGGTCTGGCTTCTTGGCGTGTTGTTTTACCACCTGCCGCTGCCGCTTTCGACCGCGGCGTTTGAACGCAGCCAGATGGAGTACTCGTTGCTCACGGATGCGTCATCAACGTTTGTGACTGTGCTCGTTGCGCTCCTTCTTTTATACCTCCTTCGCAAAGTGAAAGCCGTGGGACTTGCCGTGGCTGTGCTGCTTGGCGTACTTATCTACAGCGCTCTTTCGACGTTCGTCGAGCCGCTCGTCGCATTTTTTGTGGTTCTCACCCTCGTGTATGTCAACCGCGCGTACCGTTCTTTTCTTGCAAATAACATGCTCGTACTTCTTGGCGTCTTTGGCGGGGCGCTCCCGTTTGCGGTTTTTTACAAAGCCAATTTTATCCTCATTCTTCTTGGACTGTTCGCGGTTTACGACGTGTTCGGCGTGCTGTTTACCAAAGCCATTCCAAAAGTGGCGATGGGAGCCATTGCGCAAGGCGCTCCACTCATCCTTCTTGCGCCAAAGCGGACCGCCCGGTGGCGCGATCTTCCCTCGCGGGAAAATATCGCCGCCGTGATGGGCGCCGGTGACCTCTTTTTGCCGCTCTTGTTTCTCATGGCCATGTCCGTACAGTTTGGTATCCTGCGTGCGTTTTTTTGTCTCCTCGGAGCTGTTGTTGGAAATGCGGCGAATCTGTTTCTGTTGCGTCAGAGTCAGCGCGGAATTCCGGCCATGCCGTTTTTGGCAGGCGGAATGGCCATAGCGTATGTGCTAAGCGGATGGTGATGATTCACGATGTTTGTCGTGAAATTTTTTGTGAACCTCTTTGAGCTGTTTGTTCGTGATGTGCGTATAGATCTGCGTTGTCGTGATCGAGGCGTGGCCTAAGAGCGACTGGACGGATCGGATGTCCGCGCCAGAGAGAAGAAGGTCCGTGGCAAACGTATGCCGCATGGTGTGCGGCGTGATTTTTTTTACGATCCCCGCGGCCTTGGCGTGCAATTGAATCATCCTCTCGATTGAGCGCGGGCTCAAGGGTCCAGACGTTTTACGGCCGCCTTTGGCACGATCATGTGAGACAAAGAGGTAGGGGGAAATATCGCGGCGTTTGTCGAGGTAGGCTTTGAGGGATAGTTTTGCGGCACCAGAAAGAAAGACGACGCGCGGTTTGTCGCCTTTGCCGCGCACCGTAAACTCGTCGCGCGCGAGATTGACCTGTTCGATTTTGAGATTCGCAAGCTCGGACACGCGAAGGCCGGTTGAAAAAAGAAGCTCAAGAATCGCGCGATCACGCCGTCCCAGCGTACCGTCACTAAGTGTCGGTACGGCAAGCAGCCTTTGCAGCTCGTCATGTTCGAGGAATTCGACCGTGCGCGTGGTCTGTTTGGCGAGTTCGATTTTTTCCGGCGCAAGCGACGCGATATCGCGTTTGGACAGATATTTTAAAAAGGCGCGCAGAGCGATCAGGTGATAATTCTGTGTGTTTTTTTTCAAGGTGTTTTCCGCGCGTCCAGGGACCGATCGATTCAGCCACAGGCGATAACGTCGCACGAGCTCTTCGGAAATGCCCTCCGGCCTCGGATGTTTTGCCCACTGACAGAATCGGCGCAGGTAAAAGTCGTAGTTACGAATGGTGCGCTCCGCACGTCCCCGTTCAATCTCAAGATACTCAAGAAATTCCGTAATGCGTTTGTCGAGCGTGGGTGGCATATCGTCCCCATTATACCTTACGTCTGATGCGAAGGATCTCACGTCCGACGAATTGATCACTGCGTCGATACAACAGGCCGCCGTTTGGCGTGGTGGTCTGCATGGTTTTCGGGAGAGTTGTTGGGAGGGTCGGATCAATCGACCATCCCGCTCCTTGAAGGAGCTTTACCAGAGGAAGATGGAGCGGTTTTTTGTTGCGGAAGAACACGGGGAATGCCACGACGGCCGGCGCATGCAAGGCGATGGCTTGTTTCAAGGAAGAAAAAGACGATTCGTACAGCTCAATGAGTCCGCGCATGAGCTGTGAGATCTCCTCTGACGTTCTTGTTTCCTTTGCTGGTGGGCCAAGGTACGTTTCCGTGACCAGCGCATGGACAGGTTCGTGGAGCAAGGAGGGGAGTTCATTGGCGGGGGTGGAAAAAAGTTCGATGGGCGGGATTTCCGCTCCCTCGCGTTCGGCAAGCCAATCGAGGTTGACGCGCGTGTCCTTGACGGCGCGTTCCTCGACGTCACTGCCAAGAAGGCGGGGGAAACCGAGGAGAGCTGCTTCCATGAGAACCGTTCCGGACCCGCAAAAGGGATCGAGCAGGGTGTGGCCCGCGGGGTCCACGCCGGTCACGTTGATCATCATGCGCGCTAACTTCGGCGGCAACATGCCAGCTTTTGCATTGCGCCGTGGACGTCCGTAGTCCCGTCGTGACCAGGCAGAAAAATCCTGCACACTCTCGGTCTGCCCCACGAGCACGTTCTCTCCATGTCTGATAAACACAAACTCTCCACCCTTTTCAAGCAGATGATTCGTGGTGACAACGACCGCGGAGAGCTCGCGTTCCTTTGACGTGACAAACCGCGAAGATCGGCCCTGTTCGCGCAGCGTCCGTTTCACCTCCATGCCGAGCCGTGTCAATTCCTTGTGCCAATCGTCGGATCGCGTCAGAGGTGACAATCGGTAGGTGCTAAAACCGAAGTGTGGCCGAGGTTCTTCCGAAGCAAGCAAAGAGACGATGAGGGGCACGGCTTCGTGCAGGTCTCCCCGCGCAAGCTCTCCCACAATCGTTCCGATTTTTACCACACCAGCCAGCCTGGCCTGCAGATTTTCTGCCGCTTCGTCAACGTCAAGCACGCACACATCAGGCGAGGTCATCGCAAAATCGGTCCCCGTGGGAAGCACGGCGGCCAGTTCAGCGATCGAAAGAAGCGGGTGACTCCCCAAGATGAAAAAACGCATGAGTCTATTGTACCAGACAGACCTCACCTTGACCGATTTCGCATCTTTCGGCTAGGATGAGCGCGTTAATTCATGACGCCCATAGTCTCGCCACAAGCGGGGCTCCCCCGCCACAGCGGGGGCGATCATATGAAGTACGAACTTCTCTACATGGTCCCATCCCGGTACACCGATGCCGAGGTCGCGGACATCCAAAAAAAAGTTGACGGTCTCATCGCGCAGGCTGGCGGAACCGTTTCCAAGGAGGAAAATCTCGGAAAGATTCGTCTTGCGTATCCTATCAAACAGACACGCCACGGTACGTATGTCCTTGTTTATTTTGATGCCGAGGGAAATAGCGTGCGCACGCTTGACGAGCAACTGCGTCTCACGGGCGAGGTGCTTCGCCACATGACGATTCAGGCCCCGGCCGGCGCCGAAGCGCAAAAACGGGAGCTCCAGTCGTATGTTGCTCCACTTTCAGAGGAAGAGAGCGAATCTAAGCCTCTGTCTCCTCGCCCACGCGCCGCCATGGCGCCCGTTCCGATTCAGGCTCCGATGGCGCCTCCCATGAAGCCGGAAAAATCCATGTCGATCGAGGAGCTCGACAAAAAACTTGATGAGATGCTGGAGTCTGACGACATCATCGGCAACGTCTAACTTTCATTTGTGTATGTACAGCCTTAACCGCGCCACGATTCTCGGCAACGTCACCCGCGATCCGGAGGTGCGTCAGATTCCCTCGGGTCAGACGGTGTGTACGTTCGGCGTGGCGACCAACCGTGCGTGGACGGATTCCTCTGGTCAGAAGCAGGAGGCAGCGGAATTTCACAACGTCGTGGCATGGGCGAAGCTCGCGGAAATTTGCGGACAGTATCTTGCCAAAGGCCGCAGGGTATACGTGGAGGGGCGTTTGCAAACGCGCGATTGGGAAGGCCAGGATGGCGTGAGACGCTATCGCACGGAAATCGTTGCGGATAACGTGATCCTTTTGGATCGAGCTGGTGCGGGCGGTGGGACGCCGCCAGCCAGCACATCCGCGCAAACTCCGACCGCTCCTCTGGCAGATGAACCGGCCGTGAATCCGGACACGGAAATTAATGTTTCAGACATCCCTTTTTAAGGTATGGAAAAGAATGCCAACCAGAAAAAAACGCAACGTCACTGCTTTTTCTGCGTGAACAAAAATCAGGTTATTGATTACAAAGACACGCGCACCCTGCGTCGCTACACCTCTTCGTTTGCGAAGGTCGTGCCGCGCAAGAGGAGCGGGGTGTGTGCCGCCCATCAACGCAGACTCTCGCTTGCGATCAAACGAGCACGGATCATGGCGCTTCTGCCGTTCATCCAACGATAAATGCGACGAATGCCACGCGATCTAGAGATTATTGCCAAAGAGCGGGAGACCCTCTCCGACCTCGTGAGAGGGTTCTTTCGTTCGCGTGGATATCTCGAAGTCGAGACCCCGATCGTCGTTCAAAGCCCTGGGATGGAACCGAATCTTTCGCCGTTTGAGACACAGGTCATTGAACCAAACGGTACGCGCCATTCGGCCGGGCTCATCACGAGTCCGGAGTATGCGATGAAAAAACTTCTTGGCCAGGGTTTGGAAAAGATTTTCACCATCACCAAGGTCTTCCGCAACGACGGGGCCTTCGATGAGACGCACAATCCCGAATTCACCATGCTCGAGTGGTACGAACAGGGAATTGATTATCTGTCCGGCATGGACATGACCGAGGCGCTGGTGCGCGAAGTCATCGGCGCGTTTCCCCCCCTGCCTGATGTTCTCTCCCCCTGCCCGAGGGGGAGTTGGAGGGGGTGGGAGGGGGGGTTACCGCCATTCCGCCGCGTCCGCCTGCGCGACCTGTTCCTCGAGCACGCCGGCCTTGACCTCTCCCTAGCTACCAGCCACGATCTCCTAGCTACTTGCGAAAAACTCAGCCTCCACACCGACCCCACCGATACCGAGAGTGACCTTTACTACCGCCTTTTTCTTACCTTGATCGAACCAAAGCTCGGAACAGACCTAATCTTTGTCTACGACTACCCGAGCTGCCAGGCCGCCCTCTCGCAATTCACCCCCGACGGCCGCTACGGCCAGCGCTTCGAGCTCTATATCAACGGCTTGGAGATCTGCAACGCCTTCACCGAGCTGACCGACGCCTCCGAACAACGTCGCCGATTTGAGGAAGAGGCTCGTGAACGCCAGGCGGCGGGGAAGACCGTGTTTCCGATTGACGAGGAATTGTTGGCTCTGCTACCATCCGTGCGTCAACCGACATTTGGGAACGCGCTTGGGATCGATCGGCTTCATATGATCGTGACCGGAAAGACGTCCATTAAAGACGTTTTGTTGTTTCCGGCGTCTGAACTTTTTCACGACTGACCTGTATGTCCTCACCAAACGACATTAAAAAAGGAACCGTGCTCCGTCTTTCCGCCGGAGGTGGATCCGCCTCTGGCGGAGATGGGGAGCTGTGGCTCGTTGTTGATTTTCAGCGTGTCTCTCCGGGAAAGGGGAGTTCGTTCGTGCGCACACGCATCAAGAATTTGCGCACAGGGAAGATCGTTGAGAATAATTTTAAGTCGGCGGAATCTGTTGATTTTGAAGATGTCTTGTATAAAAAAATGCAGTATCTGTACGGCGACGGACAGCTCTATACGTTTATGGACAATAAGACGTATGAACAGATTCAGCTCACGGCTGCCGACATTGGGGACGTCATAAAGTTTTTGAAGGAAGGGCTTGAGGTAACCATTGTCATGCACGGAGAAACGCCGCTTACGGTTGAGCTTCCAAAAAAAATTCCGTATAAGATTGTCTCGGCCCCGCCAGCCGTGAAGGGTGACACCGCCTCGGGGAATGTCACCAAAGAGGTTGAGCTCGACAACGGACTCAAGGTACGGGTACCGATTTTTATCAAGGAAGGTGAATCGGTCATGGTGAATACGGATACTGGTGAGTACACCGAGCGCGTGAATGAGTAAGAATAGAACCTTGGGGTCAGTCCCGAGGTTTTTCGTTTGAGAGAGATCTCCAGAGAAGTTCAAAAATCATGCGCTGCTGGTCGACGAATTCTTTCGATTCGATCATGACGGCCATCTGCTCTTTCCAAGAGGCAATGACGATTTTGTTGTTATAGATTTTTGTTTCCGGAGACCAGCGCAAAGACGAGTCTGGAAGGAAGCGCGTTTCGCGCAGTTCCTCGCGATCAAATTTCGCACGCTCGAGCGAATCCTTGTTTCGGACAAAGATAGCACGGATCGGAATTTTTGCTTTCGCGCGTCGTTTGAAGTATTCGGGAAAAAAATTTGGTAACGCTTCAAGCATGGTCTGGATGTTTGTATACGCGAGGATTTCTCCTCGTGACGTCAAGGTGTCTTCGTATGCTTCCCGCACGCCCTTCTCGCCCTCGAAAAATTGCACGCGAGGCCGTGTGCTCACGGGATTTTGCAGAGAGATAAGCTGTGGGAGAAGTTCCTGCACGCGCCGTTTTTGTCGATCAATCACTTTTGTCTGCTCGTCGCGTTCGCGGTCGAGGTAGGTCAGGAGCTGTTTTGGGTCAAGGGCGTGGAAGAATGTCTTCGCCCCTTTCTTGTATTTGCTGACAAGCCCTTTTTGAACCAGCGACTCAAGCAGATCGTAGACCGTTGTGCGGTTCAGGCCTGTTTTTTTGGCAGCCTCGGCGGGAATCGCCGAATCAAGTTCAAGCAG
>CAYJVP010000038.1:0-9977 GCA_964373615.1 uncultured Gammaproteobacteria bacterium
TTTGGTGGGCGGCAGAGGAGTCGAACCTCTGACCTTCTGCGTGTCATGCAGACGCTCTAACCAACTGAGCTAGCCGCCCGATTTTGTGCCGGCATTGTAGTCGAGCCAGCGCTCCGCGTCAACCCGAGAACAGAGCTCGCCCTCGAGCTGGGCCTCGCGAATGCGCTTCAAGATCTCGGAAACGCGCGGTCCTGGCGCCACACCCCGTTTGACCACATCGTCTCCTGTGACGAGCGGGGGAATTTTTTGTCCTGGTTTAACTGCGCAGCGCTTCTCGATCTGTTGTCTGCGAGTTCGAACAGCGCTCGCGAGTTTCGTTCTGTCCAATGCCTCAAGAACCTCGAGGAATATTTCTCCGCGTTTGTTCATGAAAAGGCGTTCGAACTCTGCCGCCGGCTGGTCGGCCGCGACGTTGTCTAGATGCGACAAAATCCACCCAACCTGTTCGGCGCGGACGCGCAGCGGGCTTTTGACGGGCAAGGAAGAGAGGCCTGCTTCGCGGAGAAGACGTTTTGCCGCATCGGGAGGAAGAGATCGAAAGAGCAAGGCGGCGTTCGCTGTGATGGAGCGCGATCCTCGTGGGATGACAGGAATTACTTTTAGTTCAGGGAAGAGGATGGGAAAGGTTCCTGATTCGCGGAAGAGCTTCACGGCTCGTTGCGGGTTAGAGGAGAGAGCCTTCCCGAGTTCGCGGCCGATTGTTTCGCGGGGCACCACTCGTTGACCGCTCGCGTACGTGTCATTCAGATGCGAGGCCGCAAACGAGAGCGCGTTCCATGTGTCCGATTCGATATCGAATCCGAGCTGTACGGCGAAACGTATCGCGCGCAGCACGCGCGAGAGATCTTCCTCGAAACGTTTTTTTGGGTTGCCGACCGCGCGGATGATTTTTTGTGCCAAATCTTTTTTCCCGTTGAATGGATCGACGAGTTTCCGCGCATGAACGTCGTATGCCATGGCGTTGATCGTAAAATCCCGACGCGAAAGATCTTCTTCGATCGGAATGTCAGGATCGGACTGGAGATCAAAATCTCGATAGCCGCCTTTGCTGTGAGGACTCGAGCGTTCGCGTCGAGGCATGGCAATGTCGATTGGTTCATCGACAGGGAACGCGGCGGGCAAAAATTTAAAAACGCCAAAATGTTTCCCCGCGAGGTCTACCTGTCCGTGGGGTTTCAGCCACTCCTCGAGTTTCTCGCGAGGTACGCAGCCAACCACAAAATCAAAGTCCTTGACAGCGCGCTGAAGAAGCGCATCACGCACCGCGCCTCCAACGAGATACACCCGCGCCTCTGGCAGGTTCTTTCGTATCGTTGCGAGTAGCTGAACAGGCGGGGCGTTTTTTAGAAGGTTGTGTTGGCGGTCAATCATACGAGATGTGCAGTGTGCGTATTTTATCGCGGCTATGGATATTCAACAATTCGTTTCCAGCTTAAAGAATAATTTTTGACCACACCAGTGTAGTCAAACCTTAAAAAATGTCATTGATATAAATTTTCAAACATGCGCGTTCGGATTCGGTCCAGCACGCTGGGGTACAACCTCACGCGACGGTTAAGATCAGTTCGCCAAAATTTACTGTTTGTTTTCCACAGTTTGTCCGTCGTCCCGTTTGACGCCCTGTGATATACTTTGTCCTAGTGGGACCTCTGCGAAAGTCCATTTTGCGCCGGAGAGGGTCCCGGCTCGGCTGCAAACATCTTCTCGAAACTCAACGTATCCTCCGGATACGCCTTCGTTTCTCGAAGATGTTTTCGCTCGAGCCGGATCCCTTCCGGCATCAAAAGCGACTTTCGCAGAGGTCCCTAGCAGATTTTAAAAATTTTACTTTGCTTTTTTGCGGGAGCCATCTTCCGCCTCTAATTTGTTCTTCCATATGAAAAAAATCGTCGCCCTTTTCTTTGGTCTTGCTGTGGCGTTCTCGGGTGTTCTCCCTGCCATGCCCGCACGCGCAGCCGGAGATGCGCAGCTGACGCTCTCGCCCCCGAACGTCACCGTCGAGACCGGGGAGGAGTTCTCGATTTCCGTGCTCGTCGACCCAAATGGCGAGTTGCTTGACACGGTTCGCGTGAATCTTTCCTTTGACGCGTCCATGGTCGAAGTCGTTTGGTTTGACCTTGGATCGCAATTTCCGTCCCTCTCGCCAGGGTACGAGCTTGACAACGACAATGGCGAGGTGACATTCGGAGCGTTCAAGTACGGAGAGTCCGTGACAACAAGCGGCACCCTTGCGACGATCACGTTCCGCGGGCTTTCGAGCGGCACGGCGACAATTTCGGTTGACGACGATTCCAAACTCATTGATGAAGGCGAAGAGAAAATCGATGACTCGACGCTCGGCTCCGTCAGCGTGACCATCAGCGGAGAAGCCGTGACGCCGACGGAAACGGAAGAAGCGCCAACACCAACCGGCTCCCTTGAAGAGCAGGCGCTTGTGTATTTCGGCGCGTTTGCCGGCCGCATGCCGTCAAGCGCCGTGGATTGGGAAGCGCTTCATTGCATGGCCTACGACACCTGTTATCCATCAGATCCAGAAGACCGAAGGATCGAGCACGAACAAACAGCATTAGAGATTTTCGGAGCAAAGTACGGTCACATCCCATCAACCTCCATGGATTGGAACGCCCTGCACGCGATTGCCTACACGGAAATTTTCTACGACTGGTCTGAAATCGATGGAGAAGAGGCTGCGGCAGAGGAAGAAACCGAAGCAGCAGCCGAGGAAGAGGTGGTCGTTGAGGAAGAAGAGACAACGGAAGTTTCTGTCGAGGCGCAAGCGCTCGTTTACTTCGGCGCGTTTGCCGGTCGCCTCCCCTCCACGAGTGAGGAATGGGATGCGCTCCGCTGCATCGCCTATGATGACTGCACGCCAGCAGAACGCGATCAAACGCGCGAGGCCAAAGCGCTCGAGGTGTACGGGGCAAAGTACGGCTCGCTCCCGTCGAGTTCCATGGATTGGTCCGCCCTCCACGCGCTTGCCTACACCGATGTCTTCATTGACTGGTCTTCCGAAGAAGAAGCTGCGGAAGAAGAGGCAACAGAGGAGGAAGCTGTGGAGACAGAAGAATCAGAAGCCGAAGAATCCATGGAGGCCGAGACCGAAGGGGAAGAAGAGATGACGGAAGCAGAAGCGATTGGCATCTTTGGACAGGTGTATGGGCGCCTTCCTTCTGAGAGCGCGGATTGGGACGCGATTCACATCATGGTGGAAGGATACGATGGGGAACAGGACGCGTCTGCGGAACAAAGCGCGCTCGGCACCTTCACATCCGTCTTCGGAAGACTCCCATCAAGTGAAAGCGATTGGAACATTGTCGCCGCGATCGCCTACTCCGGGGCAGAGCTTTAATCCCATAGAGGGGCACGCACGTATGAATAATCCCATCACCAAAGTGGCGGCACTGCTCCTCGTTGTCCTCCTTCCAATATCCGCCGCGCGCGCGATCGAAAGCGATAACTTCACGATTGAACCCGCTGACGATTCGGTGAGCAATTCGCACAACATCGCCTCAGACAACTTCGAAGTGAGCGGATCGATCGATCCCATGGGCGCCTTTACCGCCTCGGGTAACTTTTCCCTGGAAAGCGGCCCACAAGTGGGCGGGTTTTGCGGCGATGGATTCGTGGATCCGGATGAGGACTGCGAAGGCGCGGATCTGGACGGTGGGACCTGCGAGACGGAAGGATTTGATGACGGAGATCTTGCTTGTAATGCGGACTGCACCTACGACACCGACGATTGCGAAGATGACGGCGGCGGTGGAGGTGGTGGCGGCGGTGGCGGTGGCGGTGGAGGTGGAGCGATCGCGCCATCTGCTCCAGTCCTCTCTTCAGACGTTGAGGATCAGATGACGGATGAAGATGAAATCGTGAGTTATGACAACACCGTGACACTCTATGGAAGCCGTGGATCGAACACGACGATTGAAATCAATGGAAGCTCCGAAGGCGTTTCCTATCCGACCTCAACCACGTGGCAGGCCACGGTGACGCTTGCAGATGGCGACAATACGATTGAAATAGTGGCGGTGTCATCCGGCGGTACGGAGTCTTCAGCCACAACCGTAACGGCGGTCTATCGCGGGGTCGGCGACGTAAACGATGACGACGAAGTGGACGATTACGACTTGAGTTTGCTCGTGCGTGGGTGGAATACGGATGATCCGGAAGTTGACTTTAACGAGGACGGCACGGTGGATGATTATGACTTCTCCCTGTTCGTGACTCGATGGTCGTAAGCCATTATGAAGCAACTGGTCGTAGCTCTGGCCCTGGTCCTCTTGTTTCCGCCGTTGTCGCTTCACGCGGCCGGAGGCGCGACGTTCGCCATTTCGCCGACAAATCTGACGGTTCTCGCAGGCGAGCGATTCAGCGTCGACGTGCGCGTGAACCCAAACGGGGAAGATTTGGACACGGTCAGGCTGCGCCTCGAATTTCCGGCAGACGTCGTACGCGTTGAGGATGTTACGCTCGGGTCCTTGTTTCCTCGGATGTCGCCCGGCAACAGCATCGACAACGAAAATGGATCGGTTTCGTGGGGAGGGTTCCTGATCGGGGGGACGGTGACAGCGTCTGGCACATTCGCGACGATCACGTTCTCGGCGCTCACGAAGGGGGAGGCCACGCTCGACATTCTGGACTCCTCGCGTCTCATTTCAAACGGGGAAGAGAAGGCGAACGCGGCAGGACACACAGACGCGACCGTGACGATCGCTACGGCCGCGGAAGAAGAGGAAGGAGCGCCCACAGTCAGTGTGAGAAGCTCGACGCATCCGGATGAAGGCGCGTGGAAGAACGTGAATGATGTCTCCTTTGAATGGACCGCAAGCGGATCAGTGTCAGCATACCTCGTGGCTTTCGACGCAGAGCCGGACACAGAACCGACGGAATCCGTTTCGGGGAGCGTCACGAGCAAAGGGTATGAGGACGTCGCGGACGGGATCTGGTATTTCCACCTGAAAGCGCGGACGGCAACAGGAGTGGACTCGGAGACGTCGCATTTCCGCGTGCGTATCGACACGACCGCGCCGAACACGATCGCTCCTTACACGATGCGAGAGCGATACCTAGAAGGCGAATCGGCGCTCGTCGAATTCGGCACCACCGATGATCTCTCCGGCATTGACCACTACGAAATTTCCATAAACGATAGTTCATTTGAAACAAAGACAAGCCCAGTCGTTTTGAGCGATCTCGCGGTCGGCGATCTCTTTGTCGAAGTGAAAGCGGTCGACCGGGCCGGCAACACTCGTTTTGGCAAAACAGGACTGCGCGTGTATCCGGAAGGAACGGCATTGAAACCAGAAGACATTGCCGCGCGCGGGGAAGAAGAGAAGCGCATCGAGGAGCTTCAAGAGAAAGAAACGGGTGTCGAGCCCTCGAACGCGACATTGTTGATAACTTCGCTGTTGGCCCTCGTGGTCGCGGCTGGTATAATAACGGCAATCTTGAAAAAACGGAGGAAACTTTAACCTTACTAAACCTTTCTTTGAAAAGGGATCTCTGAAAAGACGTAGTTTTGCAGAGGTCCCAAAAAGAAAAATCCGCGCATATTTATCACCGCCTATGCGTTCTATGAAAAAGATTCTTCATCTGGCGCTCACTGTGCTCACGGTTTTCGGAGCACTGGGACCCGCCCCGTTCCTCGCGAGCCTCGCTCGCGCGGAATCGCCGAGCACGGTTCAGTACCAGGGTCGTCTCAAAGACGACGCCGGAGTGGTCGTCGCTGACGGCGATTACGATTTTACGTTTCGATTGTACGAAGCGTTGGTCGGCGGCGTTGCCGTATGGACGGAAGCCCAGGCCGACATTGCCGTTGCAGACGGCTATTTTTCCGTGCAGCTAGGCAGCGTGGATGGGTTTAATGATGGCGCCGGGGAAGATTTGGATTTTGTTGATCCCCTGTTTCTCTCCGTCGAGGTGAATGCGGACGGTGAAATGGCCCCTCGCGTGGAGATTGGCAGCACCTTCTACGCTCTGGTCTCGCGCTCGATTGAGAGCTACGCGTCGGAGGCGGCGGCCGAGGCGGCGGCGGACCCCTACGGTGGTCGCATGTACTACAACACAACGGACGGTAGTTTGAACGTCTATGACGACGTGGCGGTTGCGTGGGTGGACTTGAGCGCGGCCGTGGCGCCGGATTTGAATGACGCCTACGACAACTTTGGCGCAGGCGCGGCCGTGATCACGGTTGACAACGCCGAGGGACAAGGGGATCTTCGTGTGGATCTTATTGCCGCTGGGGATGATTTTGTTGTGCTGGACGCTGGGGTTGCCACGTTTACGGTTTCCGGTACGGCTGGTGCGGTGACATCGGTCGGGAACGTGAACGCCAACGGCGGGTTGGACGTGGACGATTCCTTCGTGGTCGCGGACGGCGGTGTCTTGACCACGGGTTCGGTCGCGAACTTTGATGCTGCGGTGGATTTTGATGGCGTGGCGGATTTTTCAGCTGATGTGACCTTCTCCGGTGGAGATGTGCTCGTCTCGGGCGGCGACATGCAGATAAACGACGACCTCGGGCTCTCCTTTGGCACGGATGGCGACCTCTTCATGTCCTACGACGAAGCCACGGATGACGCCTTTGAGATGCTTGGTGCGCTCGTTTCGATTGGAGATGATCCTGGTGGCGCGACCGCAACGGGTGCCGGTGACCTCATGGTGACCGATGCTCTTGAAGTGGATGGCGCAACGGATTTGGACGGCGCGTTGGACGTGGCTGGAGCCACGACCATGGCCGGTTTGACGCTGTCTGGGGACCTCGCGGTGAATGGTGACGATCTTACATCAGATGGAGACCTGACGGTTGATGTGGCCGGTCAAGTGGAATTTGCGGACGCGGATACACTGAATGTTGGTGGATTGACAGATGTGGCCTATAACGCCTTTGCCGATGCGGCAGATGCGCCAGAAGAGGCGGGAATCGCTTCCGATGACGATCTCTATATCGGCGGTGACCTGGAGGTTGACGGCGAGATTTTTGCCGGAGTCTTCACGCCTGCGGCGTTGACCGTGACAGGGCTCGCGACATTTAACGGCGGCATCACGGCCGATGGCGGCGTGTTCACGGTCGCGAATGACACGGGTATCACAACCCTGACAGCGAACCTGAACGCCAATGGCGGCTTGGACGTGGACGATTCCTTCGTGGTCGCAGACGGTGGCATCTTGACCACGGCTTCGGTCGCGAACTTTGATGCTGCGGTGGATTTTGATGGCGCGGCGGATTTTTCAGCTGGGGTGACCTTCTCCGGTGGAGAGGCGCTCGTCTCGGGTGGCAACATGCAGCTGAATGACGGTATTGCGTTGACCTTTGGAACCACAGACGACCTTGAAATTACTTGGGATGACGTGGCCGCTGCTTTTGAAATGGACGGGGCGCTCGTCTCGATCGGTGATGACGCCGGTGGTGCGACTGCCACAGGCGACAATGACCTGTTTGTTGCGGATGCCCTGGAAGTGGATGGCGCAACGGATTTGGACGGCGCGCTGGACGTAGCCGGGGCGGCCACCATGGTTGGTTTGACGCTGTCTGGAGACCTCGCGGTCAACGGCGATGACATCACCTCTGACGGAGATTTGACGATTGATGTAGCCGGAGGGCAGGTCTTACTCGCAGACACGGACGTTCTCAACATCGGTGGCGTCTCAGCTCTGGCTTACAACGCTTTTGCTAATGCAGCTGGTGCAGCGGGAGCGGCTGCGGTAGCTGCCGATAACGACGTATATATTCAGGGCGATATAGAGGTTGATGCCACCGCCAACTTTGATGGCGCTGCAGACTTTAACTCGACTTTGAACGCGGACGGCGCTGTGACGTTCACCTCCACGCTCGCGGTGACCGGTAACACCACACTGACTGGAGACCTCGCGGTCAACGGCGATGACATCACCTCTGACGGAGATTTGACGATCAATCCGGCTGGCGGGCAGGTATTGTTCGCGGACGGGGACGTCTTTAACATCGGTGGTGAAGATGACGGGTTGGTTTATAATGCCATCAGCGATGACGCGAGTGCGGCGGATGAAGCCTATATCAACGCGGATGACGATTTGTATATCGGTGGTGCCATCGAGGTGGATGGACAGGGTTCGTTTGACGGAGCAGTGAGCTTTAATGGCGTGACCACGTATAACGCAGCCTCCACGTACAACGGTGCACCAACCTACAACGCAGCCGTTACCTATACGAGCACCCTGTTTGCGGATGGCACGATTTCGAGCCATGCAGGCACAGCGCTCACCATAAACTCTGATGACACGGATGCGATTAACATTGGGTCGGATGCGGATGCCGAGTCGATTAGCATCGGCACGGGTGCCGCGGTAAAGACGATTACGATTGGCAACCAGACGGGCGCGACGGTCTTGAATATTGATGCAGGCACAGGTGGTGTGGACGTGGATCTGGTTGCCACTGGCGGCATTGCGATTGATGCTGGCACCACGGACCGCACGGCGGATGTGATGACGTTTGACATGGACGTCAACTCCGCCTCGGTCGACGGCATCTTCATCGACGGCGATGTGGGCACAGCCCTCTCAGCAGGTGAGATCATGAATGGCATCAACATTGACGTGGATGGTTTGGCTGGTGACGCTGCCACAGGTGAAGTGAGCGGCATTGCCCTTACCTCTGCCAACACGTCTGGTGGTATCGTGAACGGCATTGAGTTTGATGGCACCTGGGACACAGGGATTGATCTTGAGGATGCGGCAACAACCTCGGACATCATCCTCGATGACGGCTTGAACTTCTCCCAGACTTCAAACAACGATCTCGACATTGTGGAGGGTGGCGAAACCTTGAACCTCGACTTTTCCGAAGCTACGGCGGACACCATCACCTACGGAACGTCCACCGCCGATCTTGACTTCACTTCGTCAAACGATGGAGAAGACTCCATCGAGATCAACTCGACCGCTGGCGGCATTAACTTGCTTGCCTCCGGTGCCGCCGGCGGCGAGGACATTGACATCACGGCTACGGGATCGAGCGTAAATGTTTCTGCTTCAGAGGCCGCCAATGACGCCATTGTGCTGAACGCCTCAAATGCTGCAGGTGGTATTGACCTTACGGCCGCTTCGACCACGGTGGACGGCATCGATGTCTCTTTCGCCGCGCTCACAAGCGGTGATGGCTTCGACGTGGACGCAGGCGCTCTCACCACTGGCGACATTTTTGACATCACCTACACAGGGACGACAGGTTCCGCCATCCGGGTGACGGATTCAACGGGCGACAACGCCAATGACATGGTGTTTTTGAACAACACCGACGCGACGCTCACCGCCCAGACCTATCTCATCCGCGGCCAGTACGCGGATGACGCGGACGTCAACGGCGACTTCCTCCTGTTTGAGGACAATGCCGGAGATGACAAATTCATCATCGGTGAAGACGGAACCACCACGATTACCGGAACAGCGGATGGCACGGATGCCCTTGTCCTGACCCTCGGTGACATCCTTGTCTCCAACGGCGACCTCGACCTTTCAGGAGGCGACTTCAATGTCGTATTGGATGCGGGAGACGGGGTGAATATCTCAAAGGGTGCGGCGCCAACTGCCGACGTGTTCACGATCAACGGCGGTACGTCCGCGACAGCAAACGTTGATGCCCTCAACCTCACCATGACTACCGCTGATGGCGCGACTGGTTCAACTCTGCTGAACATGAATCCCACCTTTGCTGCAACCGCCGCCAGCACCTACAACGTCATGAATGTTGCCGCCTACACCGCGACCGCCACTACCAACGCCATGACCACTCGCGCATTAAACATCGGCACCCTGACTGAAACCTTAGTAACAGGAGGCACGATTGCTTCAACCGCAGTCAATATTGGTGATACGTGGGACACGGACATTAACGGTTCAACAAACCTGATCCTTGGTGTTGATGGAACGAACGAAATTACCCTTACTTCCTCGGCAACCTCTCCGGCAACCACTGATAGCAATGCCCTTGGTACCAC
>CAYJVP010000039.1:0-9165 GCA_964373615.1 uncultured Gammaproteobacteria bacterium
GGCCGCCTGACAACTTCGGACCGGCGGGCGTGTGCTACCCATGCCACGCCCGCCGCTCCCAACCCTTCTCCGTGGCAACTTAGTTACAACGGTTGTAACTAAGTTGCCACACACACATACTGTCATCACTTTTGGTACCATGGTTCACTAAGTGATGACAATTCAAGTTCTGTTCGACTTGAATCGGTTACACGATAACCGACTGAGGTCAGGCAGAAATTCCCAAGTTCAACCCCTTTCCCACGGAGGTCCGAGTGGACCCAAGTCACATCATTCAGTTCGTCATGGGTCTCGCGACCCTCATCGTCATCGACCCGGCGCGAGGCATCCCCGCGTACCTGTTCGCCACGTTGCTGTTCGTGGTGGTCCTGCCAACCATGGTCGGAGTCCTCATCTCGATCATTGGCAAGCCCCCGAAGCAGCTCGAGGTCGGGTACCTCGTCGGGTTCTGGTGGCGATGGTTCATCGCGTGGCCCGTGCTCGCGATCCTGCGGCTCGTCCGCTGGATCGTGGTGAACAGCGCCCGATCCATCGGGCGGTTCGTCCGCCACGGCATCGACGGCCCGCCGCCCGCCCCACCGCCTCGCCGGCGACCGTGAACCCAACCTCCAACCTCTTCCCCAGCACCACGTAGGGTGCTGGGCGGACACCTGACCATATCTCTCAATGTGATCAGGTGACTGCCAGAGGAGAGAGCAGTCACATTTCTCCCCTGCCCGCCGAAGTCCCGCCGATGGCGGGACGCAAGGAGGGCCAAAAACAAAACAGCCGCAAATTTGGCTGTTTTGTTTTTGTCGTTATGGAACCAACACGGTGATCGATTTTATCTTCTTGAAATCTCTATCCTTCGTCACCAAAGGAATGTCCAGCAGCCTTGCCGTAGCCGCGATGATGCTATCGGATGTTGTCATTCGATATGTCCGGCGAATTTTTGCTGCTTCTCTGCTGACACTCAAATCCAGATCAATCATAAGGAATGTTTTCAGCCAGCGCTCAATCAGAAATGCTTCCTGAGGAAGTATGTCCGGATAACCTAATAACTCAACAACACTTAAAGACGAGAGGGCAAACGTCTGCTTCCGTTCCCGCTGCCGATCGATCCAGACCGTGACTGCCGCATCGCCCTTGATATACAAAATCACGATGTTCGTGTCGAGCAACATCATACCCGACGCCGCTCATCGGCTTCCTGTCTGGTCTTTCGTTGATACGGCAGAGGTTTTATTCTCCGTTTTGCCCAGAGCCCGCGAACGGCAGACCAAATCAATTCCTCTGAAGCCTCGCGTTTCGCAGAAACATGAGGCGAACGGTTACGAGTCTTTGCGCGAGTCATGGTCATACGCTAGGATTCTACCAAATTTGTATCGAAACGACAAAACAGCCTTTCGGCTGTTTTTTCGTCGTCGGCCCGCCTCCAAGAGGCGGGCCTCGGGTGAGGATGCAACAAGCACGTCCGCACCCCTTTTTCTCTCTCCCCCCCCCCCGTCGCCCGCCCTTTCGCCCGCACGACGGCGGGCCCGCCCCCAATAGTCCGGCCTTTCGGCCGGACGAAGGAGGGTCTCCTCTTATTCGCCTTTCAGCGAACGGTAAACGCTAACACGCTAGCCAAAACCTGTCAAGAGGTTAAGACAAAGCGATAAAAAATCCTTATTTCCTAACAAAAAACTGACTTTTCTTGTCAGATGCCCTTGACACACCTCTTTCGACATGCTAGCATGCCTGGTTCGTCGGCTTTCAAGTGAGGCCCGGCCGATGGCAGATCGAAGGAAAGTTAGGGCCTTGAGGAGTGGCAACGTGGACAACAACGCAGCTGTTTCGATCGTGCTGCGTCTGCACTCGCAGACGCTCGACCCCCTCAAGGAAGAGGCCGGGTACTTGCAGGAGACCTACTGCTGCCCATGGGGTGGCTGACGTAGGTCGCCAGACCAAGATCTAGACAAGCGCACGCGACGACACGAGTCCACACGCCACTCATCGCGCTCCACGACGGCAACGAGACACGGCACTCTCGTTCAGCCGTCGTTTTCAATTGACCAAAATTTTATGATGTGATCCACATCATAAAATTTTGGTCATCCTGAGCGCAGTCCTGAGCCCTGAGTTTATCGAAGGTCGAAGGACGGAGTCGAAGGATCTTCGTCCGCCGGAGGCCCGCTTCGCCCGCTCGCCTACGGCTCGCTCGCAATGACCATTTCTGATTTACGCGTCTAACGCTTCTCTCCCGGATACGCCGCAGCGCCTTCCCAGGCAAGGTTAAACATCGCTCGCGTGGTGTCCGCGATCTCCTGGCTCGTGACGATGATGCCAAGAAGCGCGTGCTTGAATGAATACAGAAACGTGGTATTCCCTCGCACCACGATGTCTCCGTGCATCGGAAATTTATCCGCTGGTACAATACGCACTTCCCCGCCAGGCAAGTGAGGAACTTTTGTTGGATCCGGCTCCTTCATGACCGCAATCAACCGATACGCCACGCCGCGTTTTTTCAACTCTTCAAGATGCCGCTCCTGCTTGTGGCGAATCAAATCCTGAATGCTTTCCACGTCATCCATGGAAACGATCTCAACAAATTCGCCGTCCATCCCCTCAAAAATTTCGTGCACGGACAGGATCCCTTCCGGACCCTCAAGATATCGAATGTTCGGCTTTGTGCCCTCGACGTTATACAGCGCGATCAGAACTGGCAGAATGTTTGCGATCTCTTTCTCCTTTTCCTCAAGCTCGCGGCGCTGCAAACGAACAAGCGAGAGCAGCCGCTCCGGGGACTCGGCCACGTAGTAGCGCTTCTTTCCTTTGACAAACGTCCCCATGAGACCGCGCGCGGCAAGCGATTCGATCATGACATACGTTGTCGCGCGATTGACGTTGGCTTTTTTTGAAACGTCTTGCACGACAGATGGACCGAGTTCAAGAGAAGCAAGATAAACCGCGGCTTCCTTTTCAGAAAGACCAAGATGAGTGAGTTCGCGAATGAGTTCGTCCATACGTATCGGATTATATCAAACTCTTGATGGTCTGCCACGTGGTCTCAGCCGTTTTCATCCAAGAGAATTGCCGCGCGCGCGCAAAACCTTTTGCCACAAGGTCCTCGACAAGCCGCGCGTCCTCGGTCACACGGCGCATGGCCCGGGTCCACGCCTCGGGCTCCGCGGGCGAGACAAACAACCCTGCGTCAGCCACGACCTCTTTGTGCGCGCCAATGTCCGCGGTCACAAGCGGCACGCCGCATGCCATGGCCTCAAGGTTCGGAATGCCGAATCCTTCGTACCAACTTGGGAACAAATAGGCATGCGCGCCGTTCATGAGCGCCGGGAGGTCCGCCTCGTCGACGTATCCCAAATTTTTGATGAACGATTTCGCCGGCGAGAGGTCGTAGTATTTTTTAACCGTCTGAAACTCAAAGCCCGGTGAACCCACAAACACGAGTTCAAACGGATCGCCCATGCCGCGATCTTTTTTGAAAATTTCAAACGCGCGAATGAGCGTGCCGATATTTTTTTTCGTTTCCACACGTCCGACCGTCAAAAAATAAATCTTGCGTCCGAGACGGTATTTCTGCAACACGGCCTGCACATCTCCTTCTGGCAGCGGTTTGTATCTCGACAGATCCGCCGCGAGCGGAGTCAACACAAGCTGCTCTGGCCGCGCGTGGTACAGCTCCACGAGCTCGGACTTCGTGAAGGCGGAGGGGACGAAAATTTTTTCCGCGTGCTTGAGGGCAAACTTCGTCACGTACTCAAGCCGTCGACGCACAGATGGCTCATACAAATCCGGTCGCCGACGAAATCCGACATCAGGAATCATGGTGACGGTAAAACGTTTCTGCGTCGCCTTGTGCGGATGAAATTTCGGAAGCGCTTGTGAAGGAACAAACAAGACATCCGGCGAGCGACGCAACATCTCCCAACTCATGCGCCCTTGCATCCAGCCGGACGGCAGCGGCCACTTCAGCACGCGTGACTCCCACTTTGGCGGCAGTACGCCAAGAGCATCGGCGAGCGGGGTCGGCGCGTACAACCGCACGCGGTCACCCTCCTCGTGCGTCTGCTCTTTGAGCGCCTGGATGAGATGATACGCGTACCATTCGACTCCTGTGCGTTTTTCTTTGTTGGCGGATGAAGCGTCAATGCCGAGAATCATACCTCCTCAATTCGTAAAAATACTGCGTTTGTACGCGTCCAGATTCTCAAGCGCGATGCCCGTTCCCTTCACCACGCACGACTGCGGATCCTCGGCGACATACGTCGGCACGCCCGTTGCTTGCGCAATCAACTGGTCGAGGTTGCGAAGCTGTGACGAGCCACCAGACATGATAATCCCCTTCTCCATCACGTCTGCGGAAAGCTCTGGTGGCGTTTTGTGAAGCACCTCTTTGACGGTTGCTATGACGCTATCAAGTTCGTTCTGAATAGCTTCGGTAACGTCATCGGAGGTGATCTCGAGCGTTTTCGGGAGCCCCGTGACCATGTCGCGACCCTTGACCCCCATGCTGAGTTTTTCCGGGAGGTACATCGCGGAGCCGATCTGAATCTTGATCTCCTCGCTCGTACGCTCGCCAACCGCCAGTCCGTATTTGCGACGAATGAATTCCGCGATCGCTTGGTCGAACTTTACGCCGCCAATGCGCACCGAAGCGGAGGCGACAATGCCGCCCAAAGAAATGACCGCCATCTCGGCCGTGCCGCCGCCGATGTCGATAATCATATGGCCTGATGGAGAGCCAATGGGAATGTTCGCGCCAATGGCCGCCACAATGGGTTCTTTAATAACGTAGGCGGCCCGAGCCCCGGCCGTCAGCGTGGCATCAATGACCGCGCGTCGCTCCGTCGAGGTAATCCCGCCTGGCACCGCGACCATCACCTCGGGGCGAAACAAACGGATTCCGCCAAGCGCCTTGTTGATGAAATAACGGAGCATCGCCTCGGTTGTGCGGTAGTCGGCGATCACGCCGTCCTTGAGCGGCCGACGCGCGACGATGGTATCCGGCGTGCGACCGATCATATCCTTGGCCTCGCGTCCGACCGCCAGCACTTTTTTGTCTATTTTTGAAATAGCAACAACAGAGGGCTCGTTAATGATCACCCCCCGTTTGGGAACATAGACCAAGACATACGTTGTTCCAAGATCAATGCCAATTTTTTTTGTGAACATACTCACTCGAACCCGACCTCAACCGTAACATCTGATTGGAGCCCGAAGGCTCCGGCATACGACTCATCTCCAAAAAAGTGTTCAAGCTCGGCAGGGGTCGCGGTCGCGACCTTCTTACCAAAATCAAGGTCGAGCGTCAATCCATGTTCGGCCGCTCCGATTTGTTTCAAAACGGTCAGCGAGTACGTTTCTGACGCGATCGCGTCAGAAACGGTTTTTGGCAACAGATAGTGAAAGCGCAGCTCTTGTGTTTCCCCAGGCTCCACAGACGTAAACGCGCCGAACGTGGTGAACCCGAGTTCCTCGGAAACATCCACCTGCCCTTCCTCCCCGGACGGATTCTTGATCTTGTCATCGCGCAGACTGCCCGACGAATCAAGAAGGACGCTCCCGAGCGGAACAAACACCCGTGTGTACGTTCGATAGCGCGTGGTTTTCCAATCAAACGAGCCCTGATGCGTGTAACGAATGGTGGCCGTTGCCACAAAGCCCTCCGCGCTCGGATCAATCTCGTAAAAAATTTCGCGAAGCGCCGCGGGGTCGGACTTCAGACTTGCAAGATTCGCGTCAACAACAAGCAGGGTGTCAACAGAGTCCGACGTCATCCGACCGGCCCATCCGACTTGGGTCAATGCCTCTTGCGTGTCCGCGTCCGCGCTGTAAAAAACGAGCTGCTTCCCATCCACATTTGACGCGATCGCGTCAAAAACGCGCACCCAGTCGAGAAGCGGCAATGCATATAATCGCGCCTTCACCTCGTTCACAAGGTCCGCAATAATTTCTTTGCGTTGCGAAAACGGGAGCCCTTGTTCGTCAAAACCGCGTTCCACCTGGTACTCAAGCGTGTCGACGATGTTGTTGGCCTCAAAGGTCTGCGCGCCGATCTGAATGGGTCCTGTGATTTTGAGAATATCTGACGCAAACGTTGGAGTGAAACCCACGACTCCCTCAACGCTGACCGGCGATTGAATCGATGAGCGCCTGTCAGCGGGAATGGCTATCACCTCACTCTGAAAGAGGCCGAGCGCCTCCTGAGCGGCAACCGCGAAATCAGGCGACCAGTTGCTATCGCGGAAATACCACTCGTTTGTGGCATTGTATGCCCGGAGCGCTTCGGGAGGCGTGACGTTCACAAACGGATCGGCCGCTTGGTCGAGATGGTACGCGTCGCGCGTGGTGAGTTCGAGAATCTCGCCGTCTTTCACGCGCATCACGCCATAGGTCCCGATAAATCCACCGGAGGGACGCAACTCGGCATTATTCATGAAAAGAAGCAGGAGATCCGTGGGATCTCCCAGACCGCCGAACTCGGGAAGAATGACGGCCGCAATCGAAATCGTATAGAGCGCATCGCGCGCGTCGCGCAGTTTTTTCTCAAACGACAGAAGCACATCGAGAATGGGCGCGGCAAGTCCCGGAACCTGCGCCGCATCAAGTTCGTCCAGAGCAAGCTCGATGTCCGCGGACATCTCGACGAGGTCTGACGCGGCGCCGGAAAGGCGCTGCAAGACCGCGCGCTTTGTTTCCGAGGAAAGCTCGTTAAAATTCAATGAAACATCGATTCCCTCTTGGAGGTCTTTCATCATGTCGTCCGTCAGCCCCGCAAGACGCATGAGTTCGGCGCCAAGCTCGATCGCTTCCTGCATCACGCCGACGAGACTCCGACCGACCACAACGATGCGCTCCCCTGCCGCGACCTGTGTGCCAACCCACGGGAGCGCCTTCATCCAACGAAAGGATCCAAGACCATCCTCGACCTCACCAAAATATTGGTCCGCGGCGGTCAGCTCTTCCTTTGCTCGATCGAAGTCAAGTTTAAGAGCGGCATCACGCGCGGCGAGAAGCGCATCACGTCCATCGAGCGCTGCCGCAACAACACGTCCGGCCATGATCGCACTCCATCCGATCCACACGACGCCAACCACGACGAGGAGCACGAGACACCAGGACCATCGCCGACGATCCTGGTGGTGTTGCTGCTCGCCTTCAGGTTCAAGGTGTTCGAGAAAATTAATGGAATGAGGCATGTTTTTTCTCCCCCTCCTCGCGCGGATTCGGCTGTCCGCGAAATTTCTTGAAGTAATACATGGCGCTCTGTATCTGAATGCGTGTCAGGGGATTCCAAAGTTGCTGCCAGAAATTCCCCTCCGCTGTTTCCCGACGGTGATAGTGTACCATGCTGGCTCCCGGGTAATACACGACGCGCCAGCCGGCGAGCCAAAAACGCCGACACCAATCTTGGTCTTCAAAATACACAAAATACGCGGGGTCGAACCCACCAACCGCCTCAAACGCTTCCCGTCGAACGCACAGGCAGGCGCCAAGGAGATAATCCACGTGGCGAGTCTCCCTGTGATCCCAGTCGGACATGAGATAGCGCGCCATTTCGCGCTTGGCCGCCGGGAGATATTTCAAAAATGGAATGCGGCGATACAAAATTGTTTTCGGTTCCATGAACCGATAGCAGGAGTGCTGAATCGATCCGTCCGGATTCATGAGCTTCGGACCAAGCATGCCGATATCCTGGCGCTCGTCCATGAAACGCACGAGCTCTTCAAACGCCCCAGGGAACACCGCGATGTCTGGGTTAAACACAAACAGATAACGACCGGCTGCAGCGGCAAGCGCTTTGTTCATGCCGCCGCCAAATCCAAGATTACGATCGGAAACCAGCACATGCGCGTCGGGAAATTCCCGCTCGATCATCTCTTGCACGCGCATCTTGGGGTTGTTGTCGACCACGATCACCTCGTAGCGGAGATTCGGGGCGGAGCGCCGAATGCCACGCAAGGTCTGGCGGATGAGTTTCGGGGTGTTATAGTGGACGATCAAAATTGACAGATCCTTCATACAAACCATTTCCTGAGTTCTTTCCCCTTCACGGTTCTGTGTTTCATAATCCAGCGTCTCTTCTTCCACATCCGCGGAGTCCAGGAAAGCGCCTCAAAAAAAGCACGGACATTCCTGGTTTCAAAAAGACACACGTATACAAAACGCGCCGCTTCCGCGCCGCCCATCCACGGCCAGGCAAGCAGCCAATCAGTCAAGGAGAGGTTTTTGAAGAGCAGGCACCAGTGGTTGCGCGTCGAGTAATAACTGCGAAGGGGAGATTTTTTGCGTCGGTTGCGCACACGTTCAAAAAGACTCATGCGTTCCTTGCCATACATCCCCCGGTAGTGATGCGCCACGGCCTCCGGCGCGTAACGCGACGTCCATCCACGTGAGCGCAAACGCCAGGCCAGATCAACATCCTCCTTGTACGCAAAAAAATCTTCGTCAAAAAATTCGTCGCCGATTTTAACGTCCTGAAGCGCCGAGGCGCGGTAGAGGGCCAGAGCGCCCGAGACGCCAAAGACCTCTCGATCTGCGTCGTACTGGCCCTGGTCCATTTCCCCAGCCCCGCGTTCTGCCACGCAACGACGACGGTTGGCGCGCAGCCCCGTGGAATCGATGAGATCCGAGTTCACGGTCTCCTTGAGTGTTTCGTCGTTCAGATTCTCCCCGAACGCTTTCAAAAGTTTGCCGCCGAAACTGCCTGCTTCCGGATGCAGATCCGCATCGGCCACAAGTCTCTCAAGAAAGGTCGGGGTCATGACCACATCCGGATTTGTGACGAGCACGTAATGGCGATCGAGTTCGCCCGTCGGAAATTTGTCGATCGCATAGCGCATCCCCTGGTTGTGCGCGGGCGAAAATCCAAGGTTTTTCATGTTGCGAATGATCGTGACCTGCGGATATTTTTCACGTAAAAATTCCCCAACGCCATCCGTCGATCCATTGTCAATGACACGCACGGCAACATCGCCAAACGTCTGCCCGAAAATGGAAGCGAGCAAATCCGGCAGGTACTCCATGCTGTTCCAGACGACAATGTTCATGGAAACGCGGGGCATAGATTGGAGGGGTCAGAGGGGTCAGACGAGTCAAAGGGGTCAGAGGGGACAAGGTGACAGAGGGGACAATCGACAGTAGAATGACACAAACGATTCAATTCCTCAACTCTTGTGAAAGACG
>CAYJVP010000040.1:0-3408 GCA_964373615.1 uncultured Gammaproteobacteria bacterium
GTCTGCGCAAAAATGAGGAAATATCCGCAGTTTGCGAAGGGGGAAAAATATCATGATTGGCAAAATTTGTCAAGGGGCTGCATCACGGTGTCAAAAGCGGCAATGGCCGCAGTAGCAGCAATAGTTTTTGCCTTATTATCGATGTTTTGGAGTCCTTGACTAGATTTTAAACTCTCATTAAAATCTTAATAAGAAACGAACTAACCCCTATGCGCACCACAATTTCCGTATCAATCTCGGCCGAAGAGGCGAAAAAAACCAGCCAACTCGCCCGTCAGCGAGGTTTCCGCACAACGAGTGAGTATCTGCGTTTCCTCATGGCAGAGGATGACGTCGACCTTATCACGGAAGATGAGGTTCTTCGCCGCTCAAAAGAGGCCGCGGAACTTCACAAGAAAGGAAAATTGCCAATCCTCCATTCCCTCAAGGATCTGACCGACTAACGGATATGGAGGTGAGACAGATACGTTTCCACCCGTCCTTCGCAAAAGATTTCCAGAAACTCAACGCGCACATCAGACAGTTGGCGGGTCAAAAAATTGAGCTCTTCCGCTCAAACCCACTCCACCCTTCCTTGCGTCTACACGCCTTAAAGGGAAGGTTGCAAGGAAAGTGGTCGGTTTCAATAAACATGAAAATCCGTATTGTCTTTGAACGATTGCCAAATGGTGATCTCGTTTTTTTATCCATTGGGTCGCACGATATCTACCATTCGATTTAATGGACCTGTTCCCAAATGCCCTTTCGCCTGAAAAGTTCATTCGGGAACAGGCCCCGCTTGACGATGGAGGCGGAAAGTATGTAAAGTAGGAATGTTGTAAATAACTTCCCTCTATGTCTACCATCGTAAAAGCGACAAAAAAAGGCCAGGTTACCCTTCCGGCCAAGTGGCGAAAAAACTTTGAAACGGACCGCTTTCTCATCAAGGAAAATGGCTCTTCCTTGCTCATCACCCCGCTCGAGGTCGACGCACTGGAAGATGAAAAATGGGAAATCGTCTTTGACGCTAAGCGTGATAACAAAGGAAAGGGCATCCCGATTAACGACTTCATCAAGACCCTGAAAAAAACGCTGTAGGTAAGGTATGGACGAGCTGGGAAAACTACTGGGACCTCTGCAAAACTGCGTCTTTTCGTCTCACGGGCACCCGTTGACCCCACTCAACGTAGCTTTCACTACGTTTCGTGGGGCTCAACAGCCCGTTTGACGAAAATCCATCAGTTTTTCAGAGGTCCCTACTGAAAAAAGACGCAAAAAATGGATCGTGAACGACTTTTAGCGGCCCTAGAGGCCCTGCGTCGCGGGGACCTCAAGGGGCTCACGGTTCAAAAACTTGCCGACTCCCCGCTCTATCGCGTACGCGTCGGAGATTTTCGGGTCATCTTTTCTTTTCAGAAAAAAAACGGGGGTATTGTCATCGAGTCGGTCCGCAGGAGGAATGAAAGGACATACGAATGACGAAACCGCGTCAAACCAAAAACCCGCCTGTTCGGCTTGGCACTCGCCTGTCCGATCGAGGAGGAGACGATCTGACCGCTGTTACCAAGCCGAAGAGGCGGGTTTTAGCGTCGGTAAAGTATCAAAATACACCCTGGCCGTCAAGAAAGGCTAGGTGCCTAAACGTTAGCCAAAATTCTCATCAATAAGTTGATGTCGACGCCTCACTCTCTCGGTTTGAATGAGCAGATATCCGACCCCGGCGAGGCCGCCGAGAACGAGGCCGGAAAAGCCGTTGGCGGGAATGTTCGGCTTCGCAGGCCAGCGGGAGTTCAGGGCGCTGTCGACAAGGCGAACCTCGACCTCGCCACCGGAAATGTATGAGGAAGCTTGCTGAGTCAACACATACGCAATCGCGTTGACGATCTGCTCGGCCTGGCCGACATCCTGGTGATACACGGAGAGCGTTAAGAGTCCGCTTCCCCGCGCCACGGTTGCCGAAACCATGTTCGACCACGCGCGGCGGCGTTTGTCATCGTCGGTGGGAAACATGGACTCATCGACATCGAATCCCGCGGCCATCACCTGATCGAAAAAAGAGGTTGTGTAAATGATCGTTGAGAGGTTTTCGGAGAGACGCTCCACGGACCGGCTGGCCGTGTACGCATCCACGGAACCGAGGTCTTGAATGAGAAGCAAACGCACGGTCGAGGAATATTTGAGCGGCTGAAGAAAAGAAACAATGAGCGCGATGATAAGACCGAGAAACGCGAAAGCAAGGATCGTTCCCCATCCTCGCGATAAAATATTTGCGTAGTTTAGTCGAGCCATACCCCGTTAGAGCAGATCCGGAACCCGGTTCCGGACTCCGGAACCGGGTTCCGGATGTTGGCGATTTCTATTTTACATCGCGCCGAGCGTCACGTCGACTTTTTCTTGCGCGCCGAGGCGATCAACAAGCAAGAATACGGTGTCACCGGGCTTGAACTCGAAAAAATATTCATCGAGGGACCATGCGCTCCCGACGACCGCGCCGTTTACTTCAAGCACGATGTCGCCGACCCGAAGATCTGCGCTTGCGGCAGGACTTCCGAGAGCGACGGCTTGAACCAAAGCGCCACGCGCGTATCCTCGTGAAATGGTTGCCGAGATGCCGACCGCGCGCACAAGGTCAAGAGTGGTCAGCCCAAGATACGGACGCACGATCTTCCCTTCTGAAAGCAGAGAGTGGATCGCTGGACGCAGCGAATCAAGCGGGATCGCACGCGCGACGCCAGAGGCGGGTGATGACGCTTCCATGATGCCGACAAGTTCGCCATTGCCGTTTAGGACCGCTGAGCCGGTTTGCGCAGCCGTGACCTCTGAGGCGAGGGTGAGGCGGCGGCCGGGAAGCTCGGATGGCGCGGAAAGCGGACCGGTCTGCTCAAGCGCCGCAAGCGAGGTGACAAGCAAGCTCGTGCGGTTTGTCACGACAAACAGCGTGTCGCCAGCTTCGAGCTCGTGTACCTCGCCAAATACAAGCACGGGAAGATTCGATGCGTCGACTTTCAAAAACATCGCACCCGTTTTGGAATCCTTCACGACCGTTTGCACCGCGTACGCTTCCCTTCCGACCACAACCGTGGCCAACGCCGCGTCCGCGGCCGAGAGGAAGCTCGGCGAGGCAAGGATCCAGCCGTCCGAGGTGAGTACCACACCGCTTCCCGTGGCGCTCGCGGATTCAAAAACGCCAAGTCGCCCACCGCTGCCCGTGTGAATCTCAACCGCGCTTAAAAATCCTACCTCGCGCACCGCGGATAGCGCCTCGTCAAGCGCTTCAGGTTCAGAGCGTGGACGCTCCTCGCTCAATCGCAAAGGGCCGGACAGTCGAGCGAGCTCGGCCGCGTAATCGCTCAAATACGAACCCGTGAGCGCGGCCGTGACAATCCCACTCCCTCCCCCAACAAGGACAGAGAGCACGATCACGCGAAT
>CAYJVP010000040.1:3508-9052 GCA_964373615.1 uncultured Gammaproteobacteria bacterium
CCGTGACAATCCCACTCCCTCCCCCAACAAGGACAGAGAGCACGATCACGCGAATGGTTGTTGACCAGGAAGATTTCATACAGCTAGTCCCACCGTGCCGTGCTCACAACGACGATGACAAGAAAAATACTCACCGCCAGATAACGCCTCATAACCACCGGGGACAGTTTTTGCAGGACAGAGGCGCGGCTAAGGCCGAGATACAGATAGAAAAAGATAGAGAGAAGTGCGGCGTTCGTAAAAAATCCGGACGGCAAGAAACTCATCGCCACGAAAAATTCCGTACTCATGAGCGCCCCTCCAAACGCATACGGCAGGAGGCGGTGGCGCTCTACCTTGCAGATCCAAAGGGTGGAGGCAAGCAAAAACAGGCTCGCGAGAAAACAGACGGGCGCGAGCAGGAGGAGCGGTAAGGAAAGAAAGAGGCGGAATCCAAAGAGGCTCGCGGAGGCGAAAAAAAAGCTCACCACGTTCACCACAAGACTCACATGCTCAATCGCACGCATTTGGTAGGCGGCCGACAGATGAAGAAAAGTGAAGAGATGCTCGGCGAAAAAAAAGACAAGCAAGGCGGTCACCGCGCCAAGCCCCATCTTCAAGAGATCGTTCTCTAAAAAAAGCGCGAGGGTGTAGCTTGAGCACACAAGCATGAACGGACTCCCCATCAAAAACCAAAAACGGGGCTCTTGAAATTTCCATCCGCCCAAGTGTGAAAGCAGACAAAAGGCGATGATGAGCGCGATGCCAAGAGAGACAACGGGGTGCACCGGCACCCAAAGGGGCGCCGCCATGCCAAGCGCGACCGCAAGAGCGCTGAAAAACGGAGTGACGCGATGAACAACAAGCATGTGGTGATTATTGAAAGGTTGGAATTTGCATGACCTCGATCTGCAACTCGCCCGTGAGACGAAGCACGCCATTTTCCGCTCGGATGTCCGTGATCGCGACCATGCGCTCAAGCTCCGCCTCGAACGCGGAAATCCCCTGTTCAAGCGGGGCCGTCATGACGACCTCAGACAGCCACGCGGGCATGACCAATTGACCAAACTGCACCCTCGGAAGATCAAAAACTACATGTCCGTCCTCTATCTGTAAGCTCACAAGAATAACGAGAGCCGTCTCCTGTGCACTCTGTGCCAGCGGCAGAAAGATTTCAAGGCCTTCTCCTTCGACCACGGCTACCTGCACACGCGATGCGTCAAAGATCGTGTTCGGATCCTTTTCCAACCCGGCCCGGAGCGAGGCGGTGATGGCGCTCTCCGGCAGCGCGAGATCAAAGGATCGGTCGGAAAGTTGTCCCCCGCCAGCCTGGAGCCGCTCCGGAAGCAGCGCGTTGACCTCGTCCGCGAGCACCCCTTCGAGTGGCTCGCCAGAGCTGACTTCGCGCGTGGGCTTTGGGGGTGCAGGATAAGCGTACCGACTTATCAGTGGAACAGAAACAATGCCCGAGGCGGCGACCATCCACATGACCCAAACCACACCCGAGGCAATGAGGAGCAAAGAAAAAATGGCGAGGATGGGAATCTTTCTTCGTCGCACGCGCCGCACCTCGTTCACCACCTGCGCTTTGAGCTCTTCAATCTCCTGCTTAGCCGGTTGGCCTTTTTCAATCCGTGCCATAGCATCCGCGGCCTAGCGGAGCCACGGCTCTCCTTCAAGCACGGATTGCAAACGGTAGCGTCCCTCTGCCAACGAGACCGCATCGCCTTCAAAACCTTTTCGCAAGAGGTTCAACGACACGGCCAGTTCAAGATGCATACCTCTGCGCGATCCAGGCACGAGGAGCGCCAACAAATCGCTCTGTGTTTTCTCGACAAGCAGGAGACGTTCTGTGTCGCTCCCTGCCGCATCAAAACGCGCAAGGAATCCGCTCATGACCCGGCTCGCCGCAGCCACGTATGCCTCGTCCGTGATCGCTTGCGTGACCCCTTCCTGCCCACCGCTCTGCGCCACGTCTTGCTTGTTCGCATACGCCCATGCAACCAAAAGCATCAAAGAGAAGGTGAGGCCAACGAGAACAAACGGAAACCAGGTGCGATGGTGGATGGGGTGCAGGCGCATATCACGCGTTCTTTTCGCTCGATGAATAGGCCGCGAATAATTCCTCCGTGGCCACGGCAATCACGGTCGCGACCGGAATGGCAAGCACCGCGCCGACGATTCCGCCAAGTTTGATGCCAATAAGGAGCGCCACGATGCTGACAATCGGATTCAAGCCTGTAGCCTTTTGCATAATCTTTGGCACCAGCACGTTATTTTCAATCTGCTGAATCGCCACGATGAGAATGATCACCATCACCCCCTTGAGTGGAGAGACCGAAAAGGCAATGATGAGGGTCGGAATCGCAGCGAGCATGGGCCCTGCGTAGGGAATGATTTCCAAAAGTCCCGCGATGAGACCGAGGACGAGTGCATAGGGGACGCCGAGAATCGTCAGCCCTACGTACACGGCAAGCCCGATCACGACCCCAAGCACAAGCTGCCCGCGCAACCACGAACCGATGCGCTTTTGCATCTTCATGAAAAGCGTCCCAAGAAACGGTTGGTATTCTTCCGGCGCAAGATTTTTAAAGAAGCGACGCGCAGCGTCCTCTTCCACGACCATGTAAAACGCCAGCACGAGGACGAGGACAAACGCGGCCACGCCGGTGAAAAATCCGGTGATGGTTGAAAAGATTTGAGAAACGGATTTTCCGACCCCCTCTTGAAGCGCTTGCAAACTTGCCTGGAAATTCTCTCCAAGGCCGTACTGAATCGAGATGGCTTGGAATTGGGTAAAGGATCTCACGGCCTCTCCGTAGGTCAGGGCGAAATTACCAATAAGCTGTTGGACCTGCGCGACCAGCGGAGGAATGATGAGAATGAGCACGATGGCGCTCACCGCAAGAAGGATGGCATAGACCACGAGGACCGCAAGGCTGCGCGGAACGTGGCGCTTGGAAAACCAATCCGCAAAGGGGTCAATGAGGGCGGCCAGAAGCAGAGCCATGAACAGGATGGCGACAACATCGCGCAAAAGCCAGAGCAGGATCAGGGCCACCAAAACCAGGACGACTTTCAAAATCGTCCAGGTCGAAACCGTAATGAGATGTGACTTGTCGCCTGATCGCGCCGGCGGATTGGGCATAACGGAAATATTGTAGCACACAAAAGACCGTCAGTAGAAACTGACGGTCTTTTGGTGGAACTGGGGGGAATTGAACCCCCGTCTGGTGAGTCTTGTCGTAACGTTTCTCCAAGCTCATTCTCGCTTAGATACCGCGACGAGGTGAAAGCGAGACGAAACCCCCGTCATGGTGCCGGTCGCAACTCTCGATCTTCAGAGATCGGCGACCTGAAGATCTATCTCGAAGATATGACACCCGCGACGCACCTATCGAGCGTCCGTGCGGCGGATGCGGTCATCGCCCTTAGGCGAGAACCGGAACCAGGCTCGGAACAGAGAACGCGCGAGCGATCGCTGTCTTTGCCTTTGAGAAGATGTTGGCATTTACTTCTCGTGCATCTCGGATTTGCGAGGGGAGATGCATCCTCGGCTTGCTCGTTGCGACGTGAGCTCCCATCGATCCCGATCAGCCCCCGTCTGCCTCCATCAGGCGGCGGCCGACCATCACTCCTTCATGCGCGCTCGAAGCTCGCGTTCAACCTCGCGTTTTTTGATCGTTTCGCGTTTCTCGTATTTCTTTTTCCCGCGTGCCAAACCGAATTCAAGCTTCACCAAAGAGCCGCGAGTATACACCCGAAGAGGGACGATTGTCAATCCTTCCGTGTGCGCTTTGCCCATGAGTCGATTGAGCTCGCGGCGATGCACAAGCACTTTACGATCGCGATATGAATCATGCGCCCGATCACCGGCCGGCGCGTACTTCGCCACAAACGCATTTTTGAGCCACAGCTCATCCCCGCGAGCCTGCAGAAACGATCCTTTGAGCTGGACACTGCCGGCCTTAATGGATTTCACCTCGGCGCCTGTCAGCGCTAAGCCGCCCTCGAAGGTTTCGAGGATGTCATAGTCATAGGTCGCGCGTTTGTTGATTGCGAGAGCTGCCATAGTGAACAAAGTATAGCGGAGGTTTGATTTTTTTACACCATTTGCTACACTTTCCACCATCTATGCGTATCCACCGTCACCGCATCCGCAGGCCGAAGATCGAAATTCCCACGTACCGCGTGAATGAACAGATCACCAATGAAGAGGTGCGCGTCATTGATGAGGCGGGCGCACCACTTGGTATTTTGAAAACGGCCGAGGCGCTTCGTATGGCACAAGCCCACGCCTTTGACCTGGTTGAGGTCTCGCCAAAGGCCGAGCCGCCGGTGTGCAAGTTCATCGATTACGGCCACTTCAAATATCAAAAAGAGAAAGAGGTCCGCAAGCAAAAGGCGCAGTCCAAAGAGGTCGAGGTCAAAGGGATCCGCCTTTCGGTGCGCATCGGCGAACACGATTTTGATATTCGACGTCAGCAAGCCAAAAAATTCCTCGAGCGCGGTGACAAGCTGCGGCTCGAAATTGTTCTTCGCGGCCGCGAACGCGCCCACGCGGACATCGCCGAGGCGGTCATCAGGCGATTCATCGCCGCCGTACAGAAGGACTTCCCTTTGCGCACCGAGCAGGCGCTTTCCAAACAGGGCGGACGACTCACCATCGTTCTTGCCCGTTGACAACGACAAGGCCATCCGTTACACTCGGAACGCCTTACGTCATATTTTATGAAAGCAAAGACTCACAAATCCTTTGCCAAACGCGTGCGCGTCACAAAGACCGGCAAGGTCATAAAGCGTTATTGTGGTCAAGACCACTTCAACGCGCGAGACGCCGGAAAAATCACGCGCAAAAAACGCCGCGACACCGCGCTGCCTAAAGCGCACGCAAAGGCCGTGAAAACGCTTTTGCCTTACGCTTAGTGTATGCCTCGAGTCAAACGCGGGACACATCATGTCAAACGCCGCAGGAATCTTCTCAAAAAGACGAAAGGATTCATGTGGGGGCGAAAATCAAAAATCAAACTCGCGATCCCGGCCGCGCTCAAGGCTGGCGCCTACGCCTATCGCGACCGACGCAACAAAAAGCGCAGCTTCCGCCGGCTCTGGCAGATCCGGATCAACGCCGGCGTGCGCCCCGAGGGTCTTTCCTACAGCCGGTTCATCAACCTCTTGAAAGGAAAGGGGATTGAACTGGATCGCAAGGTGCTCTCGGACCTTGCCGCAAAGCAACCCGTTGTGTTCAAAGCGCTGGTTGACGCGATCAAAAAATAGCACGAAACGAAACCGATGCCCCCGAAAGGGGGTATTTGGTTTTGAGCTCGGCTATTGACTTTTTTGCGCTCGCGTGTCAATGTGGGCCACTTCCGGGCATGGGGCCTGGAGAGAGTTCCGCATGGGAGAAAAACATGGAGATCGTACGTCGGAGCCCTGCTCCTGGTGTGTGCGTGAATGGTGAGGCGTTCACGATTGAGCTCGAGGTCGTCGACGAGGGGAGGCGGCATGGCATCGGGTTCCTCACCCTCTCGGTCGAGGACGTGCGGGTGCAGATCGACGGGCAGG
>CAYJVP010000041.1:0-8999 GCA_964373615.1 uncultured Gammaproteobacteria bacterium
CGCTTGTTATTGTATCTGATTTTCGTTTAAACGGGAGTTTCGTAATTCACAGCTTCATGGGCTTGAGCCTTTCCCTTTGAAAACGCCTGCGGGCGGTTTTTAGTTTGTCGTCGCGCGTGTGTACTTGAACACATGCACGGCGCCGTCGCCGATCGCCCACCAAGCGTTTGCATTCGTTTTCGCGGTTTCGATGATGCGACCTGCTTGCCACCAGTAGTTGTTCACGAGGAAATAGAGGACGTCGACATGGGCGAGGTCCATGGCGGATTGGACCGTTTCGAGATTTGGCCGTTCGTTCATGTCGAGGAAGAGTTGGTAGAGCGGACCGCCGGTTGGGATCGGGTAGTAAAAAACGTCGTCATAGTAGCGCACGAACCCCATCTCGCGGATCGCGGCGGCAGAAACACTTTGGTTGGCGAGCACGACATAGTCTGTGTCGGCAGCGTCGCGTTCGACATCAAGAACGGCGTCCACATCAGCCTGGCTCGTGTTATATCCGTGGCTCATTTCATAGTTGTCTGTTCGAGGATACGCGAGGTAGAACGCAGAGGCCATGACGGCCGCGGCGAGAGTCACGGCCGAGGCGCGTAAGACAATGGGCCGTTCGCGCAGACGCTCTGCCGCGCGTCCTGCAAGAAGTATCACAAACGGAGAAAGGAAAAACAGGGCAAGCGGAACGAGCCGGTCCGCGTAATTCGCGCGCTCGTAGTCGATGAGGAAGGTGAACTCTACCGCTGAGCGCATCACGAGAAAGTTGACACCCAAAATTCCTCCCATGGCGATGAGAGGCTTGAGCAGGGAACCGTGGGTCTTTCGCCAGATCCACGCTCCCGTGATCGCAAGAAGCACGACGAGCAGGACGCGATTGAAGGAAAAGAGGTAGACAAAATCGAGCACGGGAGAGAAGCGATTCTCGAGAAACACTTCAAGGTGGAGCGCTTCGAGCAGACGTGATGGGGAAAGGGCGGAGAGATCAACACGCAGACGTTGGTCGGAGATCCAGGCGTTGACCGCAAACGAAAGCGGCAGGATGATTCCCCCAATGATGATCGTTATCCACGAAACAATACGCGCCAGGGTTGGATGGCGCTGACGCGGGTCGGAGGGGTTTGCCAAAAGAAGCACGAGGAAGAGGAGGATGGGGATGCCGGCCACGGGATGCACGAGCGCGGTCGCAAACGCGCCTATTGCCACGGGCCACAAAGGCCAGCGTTCGCGGTTCAGAAGCCGCGGAACGGCAAACAGCAGCGTCAACCAGGTCCAGAGATTCGCAAGCCCTTGCGGCGTCGTGACGATGAAGGAGGTCAAGGGTATGAGGAAGATTGCAGGAAGGCTTGCCGCGGCCGTTCGCTTTTCTTGAAGCAGATGGGCGGCAGACACATACCAGGCCATGGGTAAAAGGAGCGCGGCGAGAATGGGCAGGAGGAGCTTGTCCGCCCATTCGATCGGGATCGCGAACGCGAAGTGAAGGAAGAGTACGAGCGTGTATTGTCCGATGTAGTAAAAAGGTTTCGGCGTGATGGTCCCAAACTCTGCGATATGCGACTCGGTTGCCTGGTGGATGAAGCTGTCGAATCCGTAGCCGATCGGAAACACCAAAAGCGCGACTGAAAAAACAACAAGGAGAGACGCGATGGATAGGGTGAGGCAGAGCATTCTCTCACGTCCACGCAGAAGGAGCGCGACAAGCAGGAGACTTGAGAGACCAAACGCAAAGAACATGGAAAGCGGAATGCGCTCCCAGGGGGAACGAATCGCGTCTCCTGTTGCCGCAGATTGGATGAGGAGGAAACACACGGCAAGCAGGGTGAGGACAAAGGCTGCCGAAAACCAAGAGGACGCGGGGACGTGGTGGCGCGCGCCTTCCATGACATCGTGTGCGTGGCTTGATTTGCCGTATTTGACCGCGAGCCACCGAGCGATCGGGAAGAAAAGGATGAGGAGGACGACGCTCCACTCGAGATTGAACTCCCAGAGGTAGTAGACGATTGATCCGACGATCGCGATGATGCTCCCAAGCAACCACACGCCTGCCGACCAGCGCCCCAACCCCTTCTCGCTTGGCGCCGCGGCCTTTCCAAGTTCGTTTCCGATCTGAACCAGAAACCAGGTGAGGAGACCGGCGCCAAGGACAGCTGAATGAAAGACAAAGACATTTGAAAGAGCCAGTACTAGAAAAATCATCGTAAAAATGGTAACGTACGTGTTGTAAAAAAGGCGCCACATAAGCCATTTTGGCTTTTATCATATCATGTTTAGGTCGCTCAAGCGCTATCTTGAACATCACCGATTTGGACAGCCACGAGATCCGGCCAAGCTGTACCCACATGACCGGCTGCTTGCGGTCACACTGATTCCGCTCATTCCGCGCGAGGTGCATCCAAATCATGTCACGGTGCTTCGACTCTTTCTCATTCCCATCGTGCTCATTTTTTTAGCGGTGGAGGAATATGCGGTTGGGGTGCCGCTTTTTTTCATCGCCGCCTTTACCGACGCGCTCGATGGTTCATTGGCCCGGGTGCGCAGGCAGATTACCGAGTGGGGCACGTTTTACGATCCCGTGGCGGATAAACTCTTGATCGGTTCCGTGGTGCTGCTTATCGTTGTGAAACACATCAATATTGCCTTCGGGTTGCTCATTGTCCTGTTGGAACTTTTGATCGTGGCCGGTGGGTATCTGCGCAAGCGGCAAGGAAGGATCACCCACGCGAACGTGTTTGGAAAAACAAAAATGTTCTTTCAGGTGATGGGCGTGCTTTTTCTCCTGATCGCGGTCTGGATGGGCGTTGATCTGTTCATGGGCGTGTCGATCGGGACGCTTTCACTCGCCATTGTTTTTGCGGTGTTGAGCCTCCTCACCTATGGAATCTGAAACAAAGCGAGACCTGGCCTGGCTGTTTGTTGTTGGTATCATCTTTTTTATTTCCTCGCTCATTCTTTCGGGAGTTCCCGGCCTTTACAACTCACCGGATGAAACCGCCAATGCATTTTTTGCGCAGACATTCGCCGAGCATGGGCGGCTGTACGTGTTTGAATCGTTGAATACGGTCCTGGATGACGCCTTGTTTCCACGCAGCGTCGTGGCCCTCGATGGCCGATTGCTTCCTGGAAGTTTTTTGGGACTCCCCGTGCTCTATGGCGTGGCGATGCGTCTCTTTGGAAGCGCGTCCCTACCCATCTTGACCCCGTTTGTGGCCACGCTCGCCGTGTTTGCGTGGTACGGCATTGTGCGTCAATTGTTTGATCGACAGGTGGCCCGTGTGGCCGCCCTTGTGCTTTTTGTCCATCCCGCGTGGTGGTACTACACGGCGCGCGGACTCATGCACAATGTTCTTTTTACGTCGCTTCTTGTTTTTTGTGCTTTTTTTCTTTTGGTCCGGCCCTTCGAGAAATGGAAGTCGCGGGCGGGTCGGTTTTTGCCTCCGGCATTGGATGTATGCGCGAGCGGGCTTCTGCTTGGACTCGCGCTTTTTGTTCGTTCGTCAGAGGCTGCGTGGATTGGGCTCGTTGTTCTTGTGACCATGGCGCTCTGTTGGAAAAAACTTCGTTGGTCGTCCGTCCTTCTTTTTTTCTGTTCCGTGCTCCTCGCGGTCAGCCCCATGTTTTTTCTCAACCGTTCGCTTTACGGAAGCGCGCTGTCAACCGGCTACACCATAAAGGACGAAACCGAGCAGGTCATCTTTGCCGTTTCAGACGGCGAGGTTTCTCCTCTCGATTCCGTGAGCCAATTGTTGGCTCCGTTTGGCGTGCATCCTAGGGACGCGTGGGGGCATCTTGAGCTCTATGGAGTCGGATTGTTTTGGTGGCTCTCTCTGCTTGTTCTCGTGGGTCTTCCGCTGGCTCTTCCGAGGCGGACAGATAGAGGAGCGCGTCGTCTCCTGCGTGTGGCGTTTCTTCTGAGTGCGGTTGTGGCCACGGCGTGGTTAACGTTGGTGTACGGCAGTTGGACGATTCACGACAACCCTGATCCCACGGCGGTGACGATTGGAAATTCCTACGTCCGCTATTGGCTACCCCTCTTTGTCATGAGCACGCCGTTTGCCGCCCTCTCGATCGTCTGGTTGTGTCGCCGTCCCTTCACGGCGACGGCCCAGCGTTTGGCGTATGGGACAGCTTTTTTGTTCGTATTTGGATTTGGCGTGCACGCGACTTTTTTTGCCCCCGAAGATGGGTTGGTTCCGATGCGGCAACGTCTTGAAGTGTACGCGGCGATTCGTGGTCGGGTTCTCTCTCTTACGGAGTCAGACGCGGTGATCGTGGTCGACCGCGCGGACAAACTTTTTTTTCCATATCGTCGCGTGCTGTACCCGCTGCGAGCGCAAAGCGATGCCACCTATGACCTCATGCCGCGTATCGTCCTGCGCGCGCCGCTGTACTATTATGGAATCACGCTGCCGAACGCAGACGTCGAGTATTTGAACGCGCGAAAGCTGAAGGAACGTGGTCTGGCAATTGAGCTTCTCGAAACGTACGCGCTGGAGTCTCTGTATCGCATCTCTCAAAATCCATGAGACGTTTTTTTCTTCGGCTTGCGCAGATCCTCATCATCCTCACCCCGGTCGGCGTGATGGCGTGGTTGCTGTATCAGGAGTTCGTCCCAAGTGGTGTGTTTCTCGTGAGGTATCGCGTGGGTGACCGGTCGCCATTTATTGATCATATGGTGCCGGACGCTCGCGTGGGCGCTCCCTTTGAGGAAGAGGACGGAGATTGGGTTCAACAAATCATCGGCGACCCTGTTTATTTTTTCGTGCATCCGCACCATGATTTCGAACGCGCAGACGTTGAGCTTTGGTTCAAGAACACCAGCGTTCCGATTGTTGAGTTGGGGCCGCTCGTCAACGCAGCGGCAGAATCCTACGATCTGCAGCCGATCCAGAATTTACGGATTGACCAATCCACGTGGTCGCGTCTTGAACAAAACGGTCTCGTGCTTCTGCAACGTGAGCCAACCTATGATTCCGTGGACGCCTTTCTTGCCGATCCGCCGGATCGCCGTCGTATCGCCACGTATCACTACGCGTTGTCTGATCCGTACCGGATTGCTGGTTATCAACCTTCACAGACGTGGCAGAAGGTCGACGTGTCGTTGCGCGGCTTTCACGAATTTGTGACGTACATTAAAGATGAAACGCTGCGTTTTGACATTCGGTTCATGGACATGAATCGCAAAAACGGTTCGGATCCGGTGAGCGCGCTTGTGTTCAATGAGGCCGGGGACCCTGTGGCGGAAGCGCGTGAGGCGGACGACGGTAATGTGAGTGACGACGCACGACCATCCGGGTTGCGTGGACTGCTGCTTGACGTCCCCGCTCTCCCAGAAGGAGTGTACAAAGTCCAGCTCAAGGCGGAACGGGACATTTTTTTTCGATCCATCGCCACCCCGCAACAAAAACTGACCTTTCTCACGAACATCTATCTCGCGGATGAAGTCGCCTATCGCGAGCCAAACAAACCCGTGCGGTTTTGGACCGAAGCAAAACATCTTCGATTTGTGACACAACACGCCGAATCCATACAGGAGATTCAGGTGGGCGGGAGCGTGGTGCGCATGACGGAACCCTATTTTGAGGAGCGTTACGAGGTTCCGGAGACGGGCGTGGTGCGCGTCGATGTTCCGCGCGGCGATACGATGGTGCGAAGTGATGGGCACATCGCCTTTTCACCGGAGGCGTGGTTTAACCCGGACCCTATTCGCTTGAGCGCGGACACGGATCTCGATCGACTCAACGTAGATTTCGTGATGGCCACCTACACGCCGCCGAAGGTGGTGGGCGAGTGGTTTGTGCAAACGGTCTCTTTTGACACGTCGCAGATTGTGAAAGAGGAAGGGACGTCGAAATTTGCGATTTCTGCGCCTGGGGTCGCGGAGCTTCAAACAGCGTTGCTATTGGGGGCCATCCATATGACGTGGACAAAAGAGCCGTTGACCTGGAGGAGATTCACTGATGAAATAAAGGAAGCCATATGGAAATGGTAGCTCGCACGCTTTTTTTGACATCGATCAGCTCGTTTTTGGTGTTTCTGGTTTCGGATCTCTTGCGACCAGGGTTTGTGTCAAATTATTTCTCGGTGCATTGGGTCCTTTTGGTTGCCGTAGGCTCTGGACTCTGGTGGTCCCTTGGCAAAGGGGATGGACAGAACCGACCTGTTCTTCAGATCGTCGTGGCGTTTTGTCTCGGCCTTGCGCTTGCGACGGTCGCTTGGAGGATCGGAGAAGGGTTTGGCGAGTACATCTTTCTTGTGGTCGCGGTCGCGTTTTTCGTTCCATGGCTTATCCTTCAATTATTACGCTCATCAACATACCTATGAACGATTGCATCTTTTGCAAAATTATCGTCGGTGAGATTCCTTCGCACAAGGTGTATGAGGATGACCAGGTGCTGGCGTTTCTTGACATCAAGCCGCTCAATCCTGGCCATACGCTTGTTGTGCCAAAGCGTCATACCGAGAGCATACTTGATTGTGCAGAAGAGGACACGCTCTCCGTCATACGCGTGATTAAAAAAATCGCTCCGGCGATTCTGCGCGCCACCGGGGCTTCTGCGTGCAATGTGAGCAACAACAACGGCGCGGCCGCAGGACAGGTCGTCTTTCATACGCATTTCCATGTGATTCCGCGACGCGACGGCGACGGCTATGCGCCGTGGCATCGCACAGAGCATGAGGGTTCCGATCCGGCGGCCGTGGCGGAAAAGATTCGTCAAGAACTCGGTTGACGACCGTGGGCGGTCGCGTTACTCTGGTCGCGCTACAGACCTTTTGCAAAATAGCCATTCCGCCTGCAGGGGCCAGGCGGCGGCTGCAAAAGGTTCATCGGTTCCTTGCGTATCGCAAGGATACGCGGCGGAACCTCTTCACCTTTTTCGCTCGCCGCCTGACCCCTTCGGCTGGAACGTTATTCTGCAAAAAGTCTTATGAAATTACTCGTCACCGGCGGGGCCGGGTTCATGGGGTCGAACATGATTCACTATCTGCTCCGGAACCATCCGGACGCGCAGGTGGTGAATTTTGATAAGTTGACCTACGCCGGAAATCTTGGGAACCTCCTCGACGTGCAGGACGATCCCCGTTACTCATTTGTTCGTGGTGACATTTCGGATCCGACCGCGGTTAATGAGGCGATGAAGGGGGTGGACGCGGTCGTGAACTACGCGGCAGAAACGCACGTGGACCGTTCGATCATGGAACCGCGAGCGTTTCTTGAAACGAACGTGTTCGGCGTGCAAACGCTCCTTGAGGCTGTCCGAAAGAATAGCATCAAGAAAATGGTGCACATCTCAACGGACGAGGTGTTCGGCCACGTGGATGATGGAGAAACAGATGAAGAGGCGCCGTTCAAGCCCCGGAGCCCGTACGCCGCGTCCAAAGCCGCGGGCGATCACCTGTGCCATGCGCACTTCGTGACGTACGGAACGCCGGTCATTGTCACGCATTCCGTCAACTTTTACGGGCCGTACCATTTTCCCGAGAAACTCATCCCGCTTTTTACTCTGAACCTCATGGAAGGGAAGAAGGTTCCGGTGTATGGCGACGGGATGCAGGTGCGCGAGTGGATTTTTACCGAGGATCATTGTCGCGCGATTGATGCAATTTTACAAAAAGGAACCATCGGCGAGGTGTACAACATTGGGACGCGATATCGTGTCACAAATCTCGACATCACGCAGAAACTTTTGAATTTGCTCGGACGCGACGAATCATTCATCGAGCACGTGGACGATCGACCCGGACACGACCGACGGTATGCGCTGAACAGTGACAAGCTGCGCCGTGAACTTGACTGGGAGCCGAAGACGTCATTCGATGAGGGACTGGCGAAAACGGTCGAGTGGTATCAGGCCAATCGCGCATGGTGGGAGCCGATCCGCTCGGGCGAATATCTAACATACTACGACACCTGGTATCGAGATCATCTGCATGCCAGCAAACACGTATGAAAATTCTTATCATCGGAAACGGGTATATTGGCAACCGCTGCAAGAACGCATGGGAAGATGCCGTGTTGTCCGATGCGCATATCCATTCGAAGGAAGATGCGCTTCAGGAGATCAAAAAGCATCAGCCGGACGCGGTGATCAACTGTGCTGGCATGACCGGGCGGCCGAACGTTGATTGGTGCGACACGCACCAGATGGAAACGATTCGCGGCAACACCCTGCTCCCGATCCTTCTTGCGGATGCGTGCCAGGAAAAGGGGGTGTACCTGCTCCACATGGGATCGGGCTGTATTTTTTATGGCGATTCTCTCCATCCTGACCATGCCTGGCGTGAAGACGATTTTGGCAACCCGCTTCCGACGTATTCGCGCAGCAAGTACGCGGCTGATCTTGTGCTGTCCACGCTCCCGAATGTCGGCATCGCTCGCATTCGCATGCCGATCGACCACGTGCCAGGCGAGCGTAACCTCATCGATAAGCTCGCGAAGTATCCGAAGGTGATTGATGTCGAGAATAGCGTGACGGTCATCGATGACATGCTCGCGGCGTTCCACCAACTGCTTGAGAAAAGGGCCGCAGGTGTTTTTCATGTCACGAATCCCGGTGTGATGAAGCACCGCGAGCTTCTTTCGCTGTATCAAGAGCTCGTGGATCCGGCGCATACGAACGAGTGGATCTCAAATGATGATCTCGTGAAGCAATGGCTCGCTGCCAAGGGACGATCGAACAATTTTTTGAATACGGATAAATTAAAAGCACTTGGGATCGAGATGCGCGAGGTTCACGACGCCCTGCGCGACACCATGGAGAAGTACGCGAAGGCGAAGAGGGGCGAGGCAACGGGGTGCAAGATGTGCAAGGAATAGTGTTGGCAACTGGCGCATGGGTTTCGTGGAAACCCTGCTTATTCTAGAACCGATTGTGTGTAGGACAGGGGTCAGGTCTGGATACTGGAATGTGGCGGATGATAATTCCCAGATCCCGACCTGACCCCGTTCAGCCGTTCAACCTATTTATGCCATATGAGGCATTAACTACCTAATTCTGTGGGCATCATTGTAT
>CAYJVP010000042.1:0-8834 GCA_964373615.1 uncultured Gammaproteobacteria bacterium
ACTCGAGACCGCCGAGCTCGAAGGCGAAGCGTGGTTCAACCCGTGGCAGGATCTCACCCTCGAGTTCTGCAACGGAGAGGACTGCGGCACGATCCTCGAGATCGCCGTCACGACGTACTCGTCCCGTTCGGACTGCGTCGAGCAGACCGTCGACGGCATGTACGAGTCAAGTCCGAGCTGGACCGAATCCAACGGTGAGGCCTACGGCGTCTCCAACATGGACTCGGCCTACTCGAGCCACTACTCCTGCACCGACTGGGCACCGGGCTGGGCCTGTCCCTCGATCGACAACCCGAGCGACGAGTGCGACGACTACGGCTGCGAGTGCAACCTCGACAGCTGGAGCCGCGTCTCCAGCTCGCAGGTGCGCTACAGCGCCGCGACGACCGCTGGGAACGGCGTCTCGTCGCCGTGGTTCACGGACCGCTGGGAAACCGGCGGCCTGCACGGCACGAACGACGGGGCGACCGTGTTCCGGATGTACACCGAGGTCAGTCTCTCGGAGGAGGAGATGATCTTCCGACCGGTCATTGACATGCGGACCGACTGGGACGGCGGGTGGGCGACCATTCCCGGCCCGGACGGATGGGAGGGTCCGCCTCTCTTCCGCAACTCGGTGAACGAGTTCATCGCCCCATCCGACGGGTTTTGGCCTGTCGAGTGGGAGGCGAACCCGACCGACACGGACCTCTGGATGCAGCCGGTGTGGAACATCATCGTGCGTCCCGGGGCCGAGTCCGGCACTGCCGACCTTCGGAACCTCGCGTTCCAGGCCTGCGGCAGCTCCGTGTCCGAGATCACGTGCGGCACCTCCGGGTGCTCGTACTGATCTCGCGGTGGCATCGCGGTGGCAACTTAGTTGCCACCGTTGCAACTAAGTTGCCACGCTTAGGCCTCGCGCCGCGCGAGCGATCCTTCCCAAGGATCCTCCGCGGCGCTTTTCTTTTTCACAAAAGGAGCCCGTGCAGAGCTCCTCTATCTTCGAGCCGCTAAACATCATGATCTGTCTACTTTGTATTTAATGTCTGCCACTTGTCGCTCAACGCTCTTTGTAACCTCCTCGATCCGTGCCAGAGCGTGAAGAATCTCATCTTTGGCCGCGTGAAGATCGTCTTTTGTCGCAAAGCGTTCAGCCTCGCTTTTGGTTACGATGTACGTCTGGAGATGGTCGAGAATGGTTTGGTTGGTGATATCAGTGGTCATATGAACAAACCGTAACACATCCAACGTCCCGCGCAACTCCTCATCTGCCATTCTGCAGAGAGCCAATAATTAAACGAGCTTTCGAGCTCGTAATTTCCCCTGAGTATTCTGTGAGGATATTGTTGCGTACCTCGGCGATGCTGTTGACGCCCTGCGAAAGAATCCACATGAGCTTTACCTCTGTCATAACGTCTGTGAGATCTCCGGAGGGGATGGCACCGGCCTCAAGCGCAAGCACAGCGCATTCATCATTTACTTCTTTAAAAGAGTTACCCCCAACAAATTTCGTAGATATGACAACCGGAATTTTGTAGTGCGTGACCGTCTTCTCAATAAAAGGAAGAAAATTATACGATCCCTCCGTGGGCACGGATCCGGCGCCATGAGATTTTAAAATTATCCCTTTACACTTTCCGCTGGAGATAATCGTTTCGAAAAGATCGGGCAGCTGTCCTGGCGTGAGATCAATGCTCAATACGCCGGGAGTAAAGTGCGGTTTCAGATCAAGTGGCTCCGTCTTCTCTCTCCTATGCGCGTGATAATTGAAATGAATTCCCGTGCTGGTGATGTCTGCAATGGCAGGAAATGCCGGGGAAGTAAACGCGCGAAATGAACTTTCACTTACTTTGATGGTTCTCCCGCCGCGCAACACCAGGTCATCAAACACCACCATGACTTCTCCGATACGTTCCTCACAGGCGACCACAGCCGTTTTGACGGCATTTTCAAAATTAAAACGCGCGTCGTTTCCATACACCGTCAGAGGAAGCTGTGAACCCGTAAGAATGACGGGCTTGCTTAGGAAAGGCCCGAGAGCAAGGGAAAGAGCCGAGGCCGTGTAGGCGAGGGTGTTGGTTCCGTGCGTGATGATGAACCCATCGTACTGATCGTAATGATTCGCAATGTAATAGGCGAGTTTCGTCCAGTCGGCCTGATTGACATTCGTGCTATCTTTGTTCGACAACAAATGCATGTCAAGATCAGCAAATTCCGTAATACGTGGAAGAAGTTTCACGATCTCTGTGAGGTTTTCCGCGGGGACAACTTTATTGTCTCGAATCACCATGGAGATCGTCCCGCCGTAAACAATCAGGAGAATCTTTTTTAACATAACGGCTGACACATATGGTGCCGCGGGAGGGAATCGAACCCTCAAGCCCTTGCGGGCACAGGATTTTGAGTCCTGCGCGTATACCAGTTCCGCCACCGCGGCCTATAACTTTGGTGGCAAAAGAGTAGCACAATCTTGCTTCGTTTTCAATATTCTGCTACCATCGCACCACCTGTCATGACACGGCTGGGTAGCTCAGTTGGTTAGAGCGAGGGACTCATAAGCCCTAGGTCGCCGGTTCGATCCCGGCCCCAGCTACCACATTTAAGGAAGTTTTCTCAGCCACTTCATTGCCCTCTCGCGGCGTGGATCTCGGAAACGAGATCTAGGCCGCGGGGTAGAGCAGCCTGGCAGCTCGTCTGGCTCGACCGCAGGAGTTCCTTTACAATACCGGTACTATGGACACAAAGCTCAAGGGTGACCTTGCTGAGCAGGCCGCGATTCTCCATGCCCTCAAACATGGGTTCGGAGTGTTAAAGCCTGTTGGTGATCGTCACCCATATGATCTTGTTTTCGATGTAAACGGTTGTCTGGTTAGGGTTCAAGTTAAACATGCTTGGCTCGATCAACCAACCGGAAACTATGTCGTAGACAATCGTCGCACGAAGACGAACCGTCGAGAAATGAAACGAGAAGCATATCAGATACACGATTTCGACTTCGCTCTCGCCTATATTTTCGATCTTGATCTGTTCTACGTGATTCCAAGCGATGTGTTCGTAAGCTATGCCGGTGAGATTCATATGGTTGAATCTCAAAAGCGGCAACGAAAGCCAAAATCTGCCAACTTTCGTGACGCTTGGAACCTTATCCTGCAATGGGCTGCGCACGGCGCAAGTCGTGCGTGATCATCTGTCAAATTCGGGGAAGCCTCTGGCAATGGTAATCCCGAGCCAAGCCCGGTCAGCAGACCGGGAAGGTGTAGAGACTTAATGGCAGACACCCTGATAGGTCAGGGTGAAGAGAAAGTCCAGACCACAAATCCTGAAATTCGGGAGCAGCGAAAGCTGTAGATGGTAAGCATAACCAGAAGGTCGCCGGTTCAAATCCGGCCCCCGCAACCAAAAATCCGACAGTCATTCGGCTGGCGGATTTTTGATTTTTTCACAACAAGAAAACCCCGCAACCTTCTCAGGCCACGGGGGACGAGTCACGGTTTGGTGGGTGGCGTTGCCGATTCCGCCTGTGCGCACATCGCCTCAAAGGGGTAGCGCGCGTAGTAGGCGTCTCGGTGAGCGCGGTACGTCTCAAGCCGATGCTCGAGATCCCGGGTGTCAGCGTACAGCCACCGGAAGACATCCTCCTCCGAGTAGCGCTCAAGGAGCGCCCGCGACTGCGGTCCGTATGGAACCCCGAACACGTCAGCGTCCCACGAACCAAAGGGAGAATGCCCCATCTTGATCCACGGAGGCTGATACACGTCCCAGGACACCTCGTTGGTCGTCGCCTCCTCAAAAAAGGATCCGCGAGCCGAAACCTCGAAGGCAAGCAAGAGGGGGTACCAGTGCTCATGAGCAAGATCACGCAACCGCTCGACTTCTCCTTCGGAGAGGCCGTCGAGGCATCGCTGGGGTGCATCGAGCAGCGATCCTGCCAGGTTCGATACAAGCGGAAGGCGGTACGCAGGATCCGCAAGGATCGCGCGTGCCTCATCCTCAGGCGAACGCAGAAGGCAGGTTGCGATCGCACGAGCGCTCAGCTCATGCGTCGAGTTTCGGCGCTCGACGGTCAACCAGGCACGCAACCCAGCCGTAAGCCGCGCCGGGCTGATCAGGTGGCCGTGCGTGACGGCCAACTTCTGATCAAGATCAACGAGACCTCGCTCGATGTATTGTTCAAGCGCGTCCGGCAACAGTACGACACCGTTCAGAATCAGGTAATCGCACGCCTCCTTCGCTTCCGAAGTCTTCATGCGCATCACCCCGCGCGTGATGAGTTCGACTGGCAACACCTCGGCCACCAGCATGCGCCTCACGTCGGATGCTTTGACATCAGCCCACAGGATCTGCGCAAACACCTGCTCGCGCAGGTATCGCGCGCGATCCCGAGGGTTGCGTCGCAGCCCCTCGACGACATCTTCCAGAGCGGGATGCTGACGGATGGTTTCTTCGGAGGGTCCCTCCTCCAACACGAACGCAAGCGCCGCGTCAGGAGAAAGAGTCACGTCCTCTGGACGAACCTCGAGAAAGATCTCGAGGCGTTCGTAGAGGTCGATGGCCCTAGCGGTATGCCGTTCCTTGAGCGCCTCAACAGCCTGAGCCGCGCGCCGGCGGAGTCTTTCGACCTGCCTGCTCTCGGCCCGCATCCCACGAGCCAGCATGCGCGCCAAGAAACGATCGACGATCTGATCCGCAGGAAGGTCGTGAAGAGCCTGCGTGACCGACCGCCAGTTGCTGCTTGTGAACAGATCCCCTTCAGGAACATCGCCAGCGGCAAGGTAGAGCTGCGTGTTGATCCACGCAGGATCGACCGCCTTCCCCCCGTCCATCTCGTCTGTTGGAATATCCTCCTGACGAACCGGGAGGCGCCGCAAGAGCTCGACGCGTTCGATCACTCGTTGAATACGCCCTGGCGCCGCGATGCACTGTTCAGCCACTGACGCAGATGCGTCTTCGGCAAACTCGAGCCCGAGATAGCGCACATACCACGAGGCGACAGAAACCACCTCTGAAGATACGTAAGGCAGAGGTTCGGAGACGTCCAGCCCCTTTGCCTCGACTCGAATGACCGGATCGGTGACGTTCAGCCGATAAAACCGTGCGACCAACTGTTCGATCTCCTCACGAAGAGCGACGGCCTCACGGATGAGTTCGGCGAAAAACAGCGCCGATGGGGTCTGCACGAGCGAAGCGAGCGTCCCCTTTTCAGGAACGTTCTTGCCGACGAGCTCTTGACGCATGGGACCAGGACGGCCATCACGCAGCGTCCTCCAGGCAGCTGCCGAAGGGTCCATGCCAGGCCGAAGGCCGAGCGCAAGCGCGCGGTCGAGGAGTCCGAGCACCTCCTGATCGAAGGCGAGCGACGCGCGGTGGAGATCGTGCTCGTAGCGCTTCAGCAAGCCGACCTCGAGCAAACGATTCACGCGGCCGGCGATCTCCTCGATCTGCGTCTCCGTCACGAGGTTCACGCTGAGCTTCTTGCCGACGCTCAGCATCACGACCCACAGGCCGTAAGCAAGAATCTCTTCGATCGGCACACCAAAGCGGTGGTGACGCGCAAGAAGCTGCTCGACGAACCGCCCAAACGGCGTCGTCGAGCGAGGCTCGAAACGCCTGGGCAGTGGAGCAGGCAACATCACGAACACTCCTTGGTCTTCCACTGAATTGGGAAAGACCGATGAATACGGATGAGTACCTCATCAGCAATCATCGAGCCTCCAAAAGATTGAAAAGGCCCGGCGCCCAGCGTGAAGCCAGTGGGCCGGGCCGAAGTCACGGCGCCGTCTTCAGGGGAGTTCAGAGCTTGAACTCGTCCTCTTCGGCGGCAGCCGCGGCCGCGTCAGCGGCCTGCTCGGTGAGGGTGCGGACAGCCCGCTCGAACTCCAGCCGCCGCTCGGCCATCCGCCGACGGACGCGTTCGAGATCCGTGTCGTTCATGACCGGAAGCCTCCCATCTTCCTCCAGCTCCTGGAGCCGCCTGGCTCCCTCGTCTGAGTCGATTCCGACCTCGAGAAACAGGTCCGGGGAGATGTCGTCGATCGATTCATCGTCATCCAGCCCGGCATCGATGTACACGGCCGCGAGGATGAAGTCTCGGACGGTACGGTCATCGTCGATCTCCATCTCGAGAATCTCCGGCCAGTCGAATCGGTCCTTGAGCTTGAGCGCCCAGGCCCGAAGCCAGAACATCCAAAAGGCCTCGTCGTCGAAGCCGTCTGCCGTGTCTCTCATGATGGTCATGAGCAACACGTCCGGATCGGCCACGTCCGCGGCCGAGCTCGGCAGATCGCCGCGAGCCTGCAGGATCTCGGCCTGGCGCTCGGGGGTGATCGCCTCGTCCATGCGGCGTCGTGCCTCCTCCGGATCGGTGAACACGCCGACGAGACCGTCGAGCACGTCGGCCGCACCGCGTGGGGTGAGACCGGTGACCTCCTTGGGCTGGGCGACGATCGCGAACGCGGAACGCGGGTCGGCCAGCACCAGTGCGCTGACCTGTTCGCGATCCCCGGCCCGAGCGGGATCGACCAGGCCGAGAAGAACCTCGGCGCCGTCTCGCCCACCTCGCACGAGGGACAGTTGAAGAGCGGTTGTCGCATCCGTGGACATCTAGGATTCCTCCTTGAAAACAGTGTCTTGACCAGGTAGCCACACGAACGGGCGGACCGCGGGGTCTTGGGCGGCGTGCGAGAGTAGCACAGCCGTCCAACGGTAGATCTCGGGACCGACATCTCCGTCCGCAAGAAGCGCCGGAAGGGCTCGCTCGGCAGGATGGCCAACCTTGGCCACCAAGGGGAGCTGCCCTGCGGCCGCGAGTCGGCGCAACTCAGAGGCGAGCTTGCGACCGCGGAGCCGACCGAGCGAGATCGCGGTGGCACGACGTTCGATCGGGACCGCGAGACCTCTCGAGAACGCGGCGGCGAAGTTCTCCGGCTCGAGCCAGAGGAAGGCGTGCTCAACCGCGAACGCTTCCGCTCGCTGGTCGCGCAGGTCCGTGTGAGCGCCGCTGTCGGGGTCCTCGCTCACGTAGGTTGTGAAAATGCACTGTTGGAACTCGGTCCAGCGTCGTTCTGCCTCGTCCACGCTTCCTCCAAATCCGCACAAAGATTTGTGCAGACCACCGCACACCCTAATCAACCGACCAAAAAAAGTCAAGGGGTTAAGAAAAAGGAATGAAAACCCTGCCGAAAGCTCGACAGGGGATATGTCTACGATACGAAGCGACGAGGGACGAGGAACAGGTCACCGCCTGGCGCCCCGTTCTGTCCACGGTCACCGTCTCCGGCCACCCGCTCCCATCGCTCCGCGTTCCCCTCGACCCGCGCCAGGTGCGTACCTGGCTTGGGTTCCGCCGGAGCCGTAGGAAGCATGGCGCGAAGCACACGAGAGCCTCGTCTGTGCCGCAGGAGCAGATCCCCGACCGAAGCAGGGGTCGCAATGCTTTGGTCGTAGCGCGCGCGAGCGTCTGGATCGCCCAGAACTTTATGGGCCTTGCACGCAGCCTGGAAACGACTGCTGGCGGATGGGTCGTCTCCCGCGATGTCAGGGTGGCACCTACGGGCGATGGCTCGATAGGCGCGCTTGATCGCCTCGGAATCTGCGTCCTCGGGCACACCGAGGACATCGTAGAATGTCTCAGTGGCCAAAGAGTCCTCCAGAAACACAGCCAGAAAACGACCCTATCAATACAAACACTCGTTGTCAAGGATCGCGTGGCCTGATATACTTTCTTTCGATTATGACCCTGACCACCCACGCCACCATGGGTGCCGTGATTGGGCACGCGACCGGAAATCCGCTCGCGGCCTTCGTCATCGGCTTTATCTCGCACCTCTTGGTGGACATGATTCCCCACGGGGACTGTCACATCTCGGACAACTATCGCATTCACAAACGCCATCGAAAAAAAGCTGTGGCGTATGTGCTCGTGGACGCGATCATTGCCATGACCTTCATCATGATCCTCTTCAACGTGAAGGATATTGTGAGCATCCGTCAATTCACGTGGGGGATTGTGGGCTCCGTCCTCCCCGATCTCTTGGTCGGCCTCTACGACCTCACCAAATCTCGCTTCCTCAAATGGTTTTTTGATCTGCACTTCTTTTTCCACGACTTCTTCGTCAAAAAAAGAGGCGACGTTCCGCTCTACTACGCCTTGCTCGCCCAACTCGTCTTGATCGCCTACTTACAAACAAAACTTTGATCAAAATGGGGGACCTCCTCCATTTTCGATTTATGCGTTTCATTTACGACTTTGACTCCACCCTCTACGCAACCGGGCGATTGTGGGAAATCTGGGCTGAAGAGCTCGCGACGCTTGGACTTTCAATGGAGGAGATTGATCGCACCGGAGATGAGCTTTCAAAAACAGGATTCTCGTGTCCCGGACACGCATCGATGCTCGGCATTGAAGGGGAGGCGCGGGACGAAGTGCTGCGTGCCTACTGCGATCGTTGGGGGAAAGAAAATCCACACATGGTGTATCCGGACGTGGTGCCGTTTGTGACGCGCAACCCGCACACGCAAATGATTTTGACGTTCGGCGAGCCCGGTCACCAAGAAGAAAAAATCGGAATGAGCGGACTGCGCCGATACATTCCGGACGTGCGTCTGGCGAGCCTGCAAAATCCGAAACATAAACAAATTCAGGAGATCATCGAGACCGGAAACGAGCCCATTATTTTTATTGATGACGATCCCAAAGAACTCACCGCGGTTCACGAGGCGAGCCTGCCCGTGAAACTTTTCCGCATGGTCCGGTCCAAGGAGCTGATCACGGATCCTCACCCAAGCGACGACCTTCACTGGCGCGTCGTGCGCAGCCTGGACGAATTGCAAGACCTTTTGTAGGATGTCCGGGATTT
>CAYJVP010000043.1:0-8703 GCA_964373615.1 uncultured Gammaproteobacteria bacterium
TGCCAAAAACGCTCGGCATCTTCTTTTGAATGTCCAAATATTCCTTGCCGAACTTTGCGTCCCCGACGTACGTGTCCTCAAGGACGCGTTTGGCCGTCTTATCCCCGACGCGCTTCTCGAGCACCTCCTTCATGCCATCACTGCCAAGCAACTTGCGAACCTCGTCGCTTTGCAAACCCTGCCGCATCAGCGCGGCGTATTCTTGTTTCGCGTTCGCGCCAATTCCTGGACCCTGTCGCAACCGTTGGGTAATCTCTCGGGCGGTCATGGGACCGCGGTCTTTAAGGAGCTGATCCGCCTCTGCGGCGCGTGTGGCCTGCATTTTTGCACCTTGCCGTGTCGCCATCCGGTGGAACACACCGGTCCCCTGTTCACCAAACCCCGACAGGGTGTCGGCCATGCGGTCGCGCCCGTACGTCATCGCACGGCCAGCGGTTTGCTTATAGAGGGCGCCGCCTGCAGCCCGTGCGCCACGCAAACTAAGCTGGCCTGTTTTTGCCGCTGCCAAAGCCGCCAGTCCAACCGGCGCTTTGGCAATCGCGGCGCTCGCTCCCTTGGCCTTGCTCATCATCCCAGACATCACGCCATCCGCGCCTTCACACGCCTCTTTTGCCGCGTCAAAACCGGCGAAAAGAAGCAGGATGCCAATGATAAAGCTCGTCATGCGGGAGGTATCCATGACTTTGAGCAAACTCCCGGTGTCCAAACCCTCTCCTGGAGGAGCGCTTGATTTTCCAAATGTTTCAACCTGTGTAATATCCCCGCTGCCGGCCACGGAAAGAGCGAGCCATAAGAAAAACGTGAGGACCGGCCCGATCTGCAGAGCGCAGGAAAAACGCGACCACCATGCCGCGTACGGATTCTTTTTGACGGCCACAACATCCTCGGCTCCTTTGAAAAACCAGGCAAGTGGCGCCACCGTCACAAGCACCCAAAGGATGACGATGCGGTAGGCGAGGATGATGGTGAGGAAGATCATCGCGACGAAAACGATGAGCATCATCATGAGGGCCACAATGGCCGCGATCAGAAGATCGAATGGCTGAGGACCGGTCTGGCCCGCATTGCCTCCCGCAGACCCCTGAAACAGACTGCCTGTCTCGTTCGCCTGCAGGATGTCACCCAGTCCAAACATCTGTATAAAATTCCCACCAGCAATGTCTTTCAAGGCATTCACGAAGGTGAACATGACCACCTGGCTGAAATCGATCATGAGTCCGCTCAGAGTCCGGCTGAAATTGATAACAATCGCCATGATGAGAAGCCGCGGCACCTGCTGCTGCCACTGAAAGCGCTTGGCGCCAAAAATCGTGCCAAAGGCAATGACGATGAGCACGATCACAAAAAACATGTTCACCGCGTCACGCACCACGGCCCACCCAAGCCCGATCACGGGCGAGGTTGCGAATCCGTTATATTGCATGATCGGAATCACGGCGACACCAATCAAAAGGATGATCACTTGCCCAACGCCAGAGGCGATGTAGGTGATGATCTTCGCGAGTACCGAGACAACCGTATCGGCCCAGTCAGGGGTTTCTGTTTTTGGGGCTTGAGCGAAGGCTTCGCTTGCAAGGGCAATTCCTGTGAGAATCACAAGAAACGCAAACACAACGAAGCCCTTTTTGGGTCGCGCGTTGAATCGCATGAGGGCAAGTGCCGCTTTCCAAAACAACCGCCGCATATCTTGGGCAAGTATAGCACAGACGGGACCGTTGCAAAACCCGTTTTTATGGCCTGAGCTTGTGTACCGACACTAAGTGACGGTACAAGAGTCGTCCGGTCGGGCGGATGTCGAAAGCTGTAGTGAAGCTTAGCCAAAAAACCCTTCGACTCCGCTGCGCTTCGCTCAGGGAATAACGTTTTTTGGTATTTTTTCTACTTTTTTCTACAGTCTCAAATTTTGATTCAAGCGATGGGGACAATGGCTGTGAAGATAAAAGAAAATCCGCCTACGCTCCCGAAGGAGTTTCAGCGGAGAAGTTGTCGAGGTTTGCGCTAGGGCACCTCGACCTCGAGGCCGCAGCCGTCCGACGTCGGATCGTCGGCCGCTGTGACCGTGATGGCCGTGCCGTCCACGTCCGCGGAAGCGGTCCCCTGAAGGGTGCCTGGCGGATAGGGCGCGATACACGACCACGAGACGTTGCCCATCGCATCCTCGTACTCGGCCGAGAAGCGCAGCGTGTCGCCACTGCCCACTCCGGTCACCGAGTAGTCGATCGACGCGTCACTTGAGACGCTCGCAAGGTCGCGCCACGTGAATCCCCAGGAGCCGTCCGCGAACACGTATTCGCCCGAAAGCGTGATCGTGTCTGCGGTCGCCGCAAACGGCGTGGTCCACGAGATCGTGAGCGTACTCGCGGTCGAAGAGGAGCTCGAGCCTCCGGTGTCATCCGACTCCCCCGTGTCGCTGGAGGAATCCGACCCCGAGTCGCCGGAGTCACCGGAGCTCGAGCTGGAATCGTTGGTGTCGTTGCTGTCGTCGTCTTCGCTGATTTGACCGCTGTCCTCGTTGGTGTCAGCGCCTTCCGTGCCGCCGCTCTCGCCCTCTCCGAGCTCGAGCCCGCCGCCGCAGTTCGTCACCGCGGTCGCGTCCAGGCACCACAGACCCGTCGAACAGTTGCCGACGTCCTCCTGCACCGCCTCCACTTCCCCGTCGCCGACCGTGATAATGATACGGTCGTGGAAGCCGAGCAGCAGGTAGGTGTCCCAGTCCTTGACCGGGATCGCCACCGAGTCCGAGACGACGTACACGTCCGAGCGCGACTCCTCCTTGAGGATCGAGCCGTTGCGGAAACGGGCGTACCCATCCGCCTCGGGCCAGTCCGTGAGGTACTCGTCGTCCTCGCTGACCGTCTGCGGCGGCTCCTCTTCGCTGTAGTTCACGCCCCAGGAGGCAAGAAGCGCCTCCCACGCCGTGTCGCGAACCTGGATCCGGTAACGATCCGAGCGCTCCTTGGGCGCCACGATGAGCCAGAGCTCCCCGTTGGGATCGAAGATGGCGTCGACGAGCCCGTCCTGCGAGATGTCCGAGCCCTCACCGTAGCAGGCGAGCTCTTCGTCCGCGATCAAGGCCACATCGTCGAAGTCGTAGCCGTAGCTCCAGAACACGTCCTCGGAGCTGATCCAGCGCCGCTCCCCGTCGTCCAGACGGTACACGGCCGTGCTGTCCCAGGTCTTCACGAGCGTGCCGTTGGGGTGCCAGCGCGTGACCGGCAGACCCGAGCGGTACCAGTGGCCGTCGACCTCATCGCCCTGGCTCGTGAGTCCGCAGACGAAGTCCTCGCTCGAGATGTTGTCGAACCCGCTCTCGTCCGTGGCGTCCTCGGTGTAGTAGGCCACTTTGACCGAGGCGCCGTATTCGGCCTTGAGTGCGGGGTCGCCCTCGTGGCGGCCGATGTGCACGTGATCCCCAGTGCAGGCGCCGGTGCAGCCCTCGTAGCCGAGCAACTGACCCGCGGCCACCTCGGCCCCGTCGGTCACGAACACCTCAGACAGGTGCGCCACGACCGCGTAGGTCCCGTCGCCCATGTCGATGTTGACGTGGTAGCCGAAGTTCGCGGAAGCGCTCTCGGTGTGCACGGAGGCCGTGCCACCGGTTGGCGCGTACACCTCTTCGTCCGCGTCATTGACCGTGTCGAGGTCAATGTCGTACGCGGTCGAGGTGCCCGAGTGGCTGTAGGAGCCACCCGCCCCCTGCACGCACTGGAGCATGTCTCCCTCGGGGATCGGAAGCTCGAGCGCGATCTCGCCGCCGCCCTGCTCCGCGATCGACGGATCCGTGCCCTGACAGGCGCTCTGCGTGGCGCCAGGCGGGTAGCAGGGATCGAAGGAGCAGCCGTTCGTGAAGGACATCGCAACGAATGCGGGAACGCTGACCGCGACGAGCATGAGCACGCGACGAAGGGAAAACGTGGACATGGAAACCTCGATGGTTCGGATGAAGAGACGCAACGACCACCATGGTCAACCGCCTCGACGAAGCGCGCTAGTACTCCCGCGCTCGTCGAGAGCGGCCCACAGGTGTGAACCTCGCCCTCTTGGCCCAGCCTCATGGCCGGATCGCACCCTTGCGGTATCGCATCCCCCACGATCACCGCCATCTCGTCCCATCGGGTCCTTCGGGTTTTGGGATCACGGTCCCGCTTGACCGTAGCCTGGAGGGCCACAACAAGACTTTACAGAGGCCCCAGACGCACGCATCGCGCAGTAACGATGTCCCGCGGATCGACTCACATCCCAAGAGTCTGATCTACAAGCCATCCCACCAAAAAAATCGCTTTTTGTCAAGCGATTTTAGGCTAAAATTAGCCAAAAAATTAGTTATGTTCGTCTGACATTTCAACAACGGTCACTCCCTATTGGAGCTTATTTTTCCTGTTAAAAAATCCTGACGGTTGAATGTGTATAACATTTCCGGCATGATGAAGAAGCTATGATTGATCTCAAATACCTTCTTCAAAACAAAACCGCGGTCGAGGAAAACAACCGTCGGCGGGGCATAGAACTTGATGTCTCTGCGGTGGAGCGACTGGCGACCGACCGCGCGCAAGCCCTGCAACACATGGAAGAGCTGCGCCACCGTAGTCGAAAAAATGCCGAAGACGTGCGCATAGCAAAAGATGTCGCACGCGAAGAGCTCGTAAAAGAGGGGCGCAACCTTAAAGAAGAGGTGCGCCAGGCCGAGGAGCGCGTAGGCGACCTCGAAGCACAACTTGAGGACGAGCTTCGCAAATATCCAAACATCCTTCGAGAGGACGTGAAAACAGGGACAGGCCCCGAAGACAACGAGATCATTCGCGTTGTTGGCGACGCGCCGACCCTCGACTTCCCTCCGCTTGATCACCTGGCGCTCGGCGAAAAGCTTGGACTCATCGACGTTGAACGCGCGGGCAAGGTGTCCGGCAGCCGATTCGCCTATCTCAAAGGTGACGCGGTGCTGTTGGAATTCGGGCTCATTCAATACGCTCTGTCCGTGCTCGTGCCCGAGGGATTTACGCCCGTCATCCCTCCCCACATCATTTCAACCTCGGCGATGGCGGGTATGGGCTACCTTGAACATGGCGGTGAGGAAGAAATCTATCATCTGAAAAACGACAACGCTGTTTTGATAGGCACGTCCGAGCAGGCGATCGGCCCTATGCACATGGATGAGATCCTCCCGCTTGCGTCTCTCCCCTTGCGCTACGTGGGTTTCTCTCCGTGCTACCGCCGTGAGGCGGGGAGCTACGGCAAGGATGTCCGCGGGATTCTGCGCATGCATCAATTCGACAAAATCGAGATGTTCGCCTTCACGACTCCAGAGCGGTCTGACGAAGAGCATGAGTTTTTACTCTCCCTTGAGGAGCGGCTCATGCAGGGGTTGAAGTTGCCGTACCGCGTGATGCGATTGTGTTCCGGCGACACAGGGAGGCCGTCTGCGCGCACGTATGACATTGAAACGTGGATGCCGAGCCAGAACCAGTATCGCGAAACGCATTCGACCTCGAACACGACAGATTACCAGACGCGCCGCTTGAAGATTCGCTACAAAACCGTGGAAGGAAAAAACGAGCTTGTTCATTCGTTGAATGGCACCGCGTTTGCCATTGGCCGCACGCTCATCGCCATTCTTGAAAACTATCAGCAGGAGGATGGCAGCGTGGTCGTGCCGGATATCTTGCGGCCGTGGGTTGGAAAGGATCGCATGGAAGTGAAATGAAATGGGGCCGGCCCTCTTGCGAAGACCGACCCGGAGGTCGCCTTAGGCCGTCCGAAAACAACCCTTAGCGTCATCCTTCTTGGGACCTATCAAGGCCCTTCGAAGGATCCCAACCTTACACCCTGCCAAAGCAGGGCTTCAGGCGCGCGGGCATCGGCTCTGACGCCTCTGCCCGGTCGTGGTCGGCTGGGGTGCCCTACAGCACAGACACCCCGTGGTCCCTTCCGTCAGGCCGCGACACGTTGGGAAGCGTGCGAGGTCTGGCAGTTGGGTGTAGCCCGTCAGCCATCTTCCGGGCAGGCTTTCGCAAACCCGACGAAAAACTGACGTGCTCGCTCGTCCTGCAGGTCCGCAACCAGGCGCCGAAGCACCCGCCGTTGACCCACTGGACTGACGGTCCTTCCGTCAGGCCGCGAGACGCTCCGAGGAGCGTCCGTAGCCCGGCAGTCGGGCGCTGATCGGCCTCTCCGGAGCCCGGCATCCGCCGAAGCCCAGGTAGAGGACGACCGCATCGTCCTCGGACGAGTTGCGGTCGCGGTCCGTGCCACCTCCTTCTCCCTGGCCGAAGCCTGGAGCCTGGACGGGCATGGGCCGAACGGGTGAAGAGCACCCACCGAACCCGAACTGATAGACAATGACATTGCTTTCCGTCTTCTTGAGCATTTTGCCTCCCTTGATGGGACGGCGAGGCGGGGTTTGACAACCCCAACCGGCGCTGCAACCGGCATATCCTCTAAAATTAACTCTATCAATTTTCCATTCAGCCCACAAAAAATTTGTGGACGAGAAGTGGACAAATGAGACCCGTTGCCTCATGGGCCTGTTCCCGAATGCGCTTTTGAGACGAAACGGCTGGATTTCGAGACCATTCGACTTCGCTCATGGTCCCTGAGCAAGGTCGACGGGACAGCATGGCTGAACAAAGGGCCCAAAAAAAGAAAAGACCCGCGAGGGTCGAAGAGTGTGCAGGCCGAATCGGTGGATCAACCGCGGGTGGCGAGATAGATCGCGGTCGCGGCGAAAGGAATCGCGGCCCACTGCGAAGACGAGGGCCAGCCCGCGCCCGTGGCCGCCTTGATGAGGATCGCGAACAGCGGAATCATGATGATGAGCATGGTCACGAGAACCACCGAACCACCACTGTGGTAGGCCCTGAAGAAGCAGAAGTCCGCGATGAGGACGATCACGGCCCACAGCGCGATCCAGGCGTACAGACTGCCAGTCGGCAGTTCCGCCGTGGTTCCTGCCGCCATGTTGCGTCCCATGAGCACCGCAAAACTCATGGTGAGCAGGACGAGGTAGTTGAACACCATGAGCGGCAGCGTCGAGGCGGATGCGAGCTTGCGCTCGATGATCACGTTGCTGGCCGCATAGCAGACCGTCATGGCGAGCGCCCACAGAACTGGCTTCATGAGAATACCTCTGCGTAAAATATGCGGGGATTTTTGATGGATGTCAAATAAACCACAAAAATGAAAAGAGCCGCTGGTCAGGCGGCGCTGCGGAGCTCGGGGTTGTCCACGTTCTTGATCGCTACACCGCTACACGCCGGAAGTAGCGGTAGTAGACGATCTGTCCGACGATGACCGTGGTGAAGAACAGCCCGGGTACGGTGGGCCCGAACACATACATGTTGGGCTTCTCGAACCAGGTGTGGAAGCAAAACGCCGCCAGGGCGATCCAGATCCACATCCACTTGAACAGGCTGATGTTGTCAACCTGCTTCTCCTTGCGGAGCAAACGGGCCTGGTCGAACATGCCGGGAATGTTGACCATGACTTGGGCGACGAACGCGATCGCGCCGCCGATGTAGAGACCATTGATTTCCATGTGTTCCTCCTTGGAAGTATTGGTGCGGGATGCACCATAGGAACCAGAAAATATACCATAAAAATAACTTTTTGTCAACCCCTTACAACAAAAATTTATCTAAAAATAAAGGAAATCTACAAAAAAAGGAAATCTACAAAAATTTGTCATCACTTTTGGTACCATGGTACTAAAAGTGATGACAGATATCCACAGGGAGGGCATTGACAGGGGTAAGCGGGTGTGATAGGAACCTGACCTAATTTTGCTTGATCGTTGACAGGACTGATAATATATGGTCTTCTTTAAATAGGTGAATGCCGACTCTTTGAGAGAAAAACCTGATTTTTCAACAACTGAGGATGAAAAATCTGGTGTTTCCCCCAAAGGGAAGCTCCGGCAGACATGCACCAGCCGGTCGCTCCTTAAAAGCGAAACTCGGATTGTCCGAGAGGTGCCGCACTGTCGACCCGCGTCCGCGGGCCACAAGTGGGGTTCTACCATGAACATCCGGACCCTGGCGCTCTTCAGCGCCGTGGCCTTCGCGGGCTGCGGCAGCGACAACTCCAACCCCGACGGCAACACCGGCGGGAACGACAACGGCTGCGAGCCCAACTGCGGCTCGGAGGCCTTCGAGGCCACCATCCAGGCCAACGTCGGGTGGACGACCGGCGACTTCACGCTCAACGGTCGAACGCTCGACGAGTGCACCGACGCGTCCACCTGCCCGATCTCGGTCGAGCAGGCGGACCTCTACGAGGTCGACTTCGAGAACACCCACGGCTTCGTCACGAAGCTCGTGGACGTCAACGACGAAGGCGAGTTCGCGATCGCGTGGGACGAGCCCGGCGACTGGAGCTTCAAGGCCTCGGGCCTGTACCGCGACCAGTGGGGCCAGGAGCAGGAGATCGATGTCGACGAGCAGGATTTCGACGGCGACGGCGACGACGAGCGCACCATCGGGGGCACCACGTTCCGCTGCGGTGCGGCGGTGTTCGACCAGAGCTCGTTCGAGGCCACCTGCACGGACGCCGCCGGCGAGGAACTGACCGAGACCGGCTGGTTCGATGGCGAGACTGGAGGCTACTACCTCCGAACCTACGCGAGCGACGGTCACACGGTCGAGTACGACCTCGAGCTCATCGAGGCCTACGAGGAGTAGCGGACGCACCGTTCGCACTCCTTCCCCTTCC
>CAYJVP010000044.1:0-8406 GCA_964373615.1 uncultured Gammaproteobacteria bacterium
AGCGGCGTCTCACCGTGTGTGATAAAATGACACGGTCATATGCCCACGAATGCATTTTTACGTTTCACCACGATGGACGCACAGAAACTCTTTGCGCAACTTCACACGTCGCGTGATGGTCTTTCGGCACACGAGGTGCGTCAGCGCCAGGAACAAAACGGAAAAAACGAACTGCACGTTTCGGAAACGCACTGGTGGCAGGTGTTGTTGCGCCAGTTTACATCCCCGTTCATCTATCTGCTCGGGTTTGCCGCGGCGCTCGCCTTTGGATTAGGTGAAACGATTGACGCGGTCATGATCGCGGCGTTCATTGTCATCAACACAGGATTGGGTTTTGCGCAGGAATACCACTCGGAACGCTCGCTGAAACTTTTACGTCGGTTCGTCGTGGCAAAGTCACGCGTGCGTCGACAGGGCCGCGAGGTGTTTCTCGACAGTCGCGAACTCGTTCCCGGCGATATTGTTGTCGTCGAAACCGGCGACGTGCTCCATGCGGACGTTCGTTTTTTTGAAGAGGAGGGCTTACAGGTTGACGAATCCGTGCTGACCGGAGAATCCGTACCGATCAAAAAGATCGCGACCGCGCTCTCGAAAAAAACAACCGCGGTGTTTGAGGCCGCGAACATGGGATTTGCTGGCACGTCGGTCGTATCCGGATGCGGGACCGGAGTCGTGATCGCCACAGGAATAAAAACACAGGTTGGAGAAGTAAGCGCGCTGACGGCCACAGCCGAGGCAACCAGCAGCTTTGAGAAGGGGATCGCGCGTTTCAGTTCATTCATCCTCTGGACGGTCGTCCTCACGCTGCTTCTTGTTTTTGTGGCGAACCTTTTGATCAAGGGGTCAGCCGTCAACATCCCGGATCTCCTCATTTTTTCTATCGCTCTTGCCGTTTCCGTGATTCCTGAAGCGCTTCCGCTCGTCACCACTCTCACGTTTTCACGAGGGGCGCTCAGGCTTGCGAAAAGCAAAGTTGTGGTGAAGCGTCTTTCCGCCGTGGAGGATCTGGGAAGCATTGAGATTCTCTGTACGGACAAAACCGGCACGATCACCGAAAATAATTTGAAGGTGGTCGAGGTGAATGCAGAAGACGAGGAAAGCTGCCTCGTTGATGCTGCCTTGGGGTCCTCACAGACAACGGCGGGGTCCGCAGAGCCGACCGATGCGTTTGATCGCGCCATCTGGGACAGGTTGTCAAAGGCGGACCAGCGGCGCGTTCGATCGACCCCGCGCTCACACGAGGTTCCGTTCAATCCAATGATGCGTTGGAACAGCTTAGTCGCCGGAGAAGGGAAAGAGGCTCGTGTGATCGTACGTGGCGCTCCCGAGGCGCTGTTGCCATTAACGACGCTTCGTTCCGACCGCGTGCATGAACTTCTTGCCTGGGCCGCGAGTCAGGGAACAAAAGGACGCCGCACCTTGGCCGTCGCGGTCAAAGTGGCAGACCAGTCGAACCCCCCGCGTGCCGAGGATGGTGAGTTCACGTTTGTTGGTCTCGTAGCGTTCGTTGATCCAATCAAGTCAACGACCAGAAACGCGGTTCGACAGGCGCGTCGGTTGGGGGTCGCGATCAAGGTGTTGACCGGCGACGGCGCGGAAGTTGCGGGCGCGGTGGCCCGAGAGATTGGGCTCATCGAAAATCCAAGCGAGGTCATGACGGGTCAGGACTGGGAGAATCTTCCTGAACCTGAACGTCACCGTGCGGCCGCGAAATGCGCGGTCTTCGCCCGCGTTTCACCGCAACAAAAATTCAACATCATTCATACGCTCGAACGCGATTTTGAAGTCGGATTTCTCGGCGAAGGGATGAATGATGCGCCGGCGTTAAAAATCGCCACGGTTGGCATTGTCGTTGATACGGCCTCAGACATTGCGCGGGAAGCGGCAGACATTGTGTTGTTGCGCCATTCGCTTGATGTCATCATCTATGGCATTGAGGAAGGACGTCAGATTTTTGCCAACACCGTGAAATACATAAAAGCCACCCTCGCGTCCAACTTCGGAAATTTCCTTGCGATTGCAACCGCCACGTTTCTCATTGATTTTCTTCCGATGCTCCCCATTCAAATTTTGCTCGTAAACCTGCTCTCCGATTTTCCCATGATTGCTATTGCGACAGACACGGTCGACGCCGAGGAGTTGCGCCGTCCGCGTAATTACGACCTTCGCGAAATCATGCAAACAGCCCTCGTATTTGGGTTTGTCAGTATGGTTTTCGACTTCATCTTTTTTGCCCTCTTTTACCGCGTCTCTCCCGAGGCGCTCTACACCAACTGGTTCATCGGGAGCATCTTAACCGAACTCGTCCTCATCTTTTCGATTCGCACGCATCGACCGTTTTGGAAAGCGAAACCCGCTTCAGCCACCCTGTGGTCTCTTTCCATCCTTGCCGCGTTTGCGACGGTTCTGATCCCGTTGCTGCCCTCGGGTTCCCGCGCGTTCCATCTTATCGCGCCGACCGTCACGTCCCTCGCCCTCGTGCTCGGCCTTGTTGTCGTTTATTTTGTCGTGACAGAAACCATAAAACTCCTGTATTACCGCACGGTCGGCCAGGTTTCGTTGAGGTGATGCTCATGCACGCTTGCCCCCTTTGGTCTTTGCGGGCACAGTGGAGGCGGTATGGAGCCCAAAGAGGAAATTAGAAGCCGCGTGGACATCGCCGACCTCATCGGTGAATATTTGGATTTGAAATCAGCAGGCAGTGGGAGTTTCAAGGCGCTGTGTCCGTTCCATTCAGAAAAGTCGCCCTCTTTCCACGTGTCAAAGGAGAAGCAGATCTGGCACTGTTTCGGTTGTGGCGAAGGCGGTGATTGTTTTTCGTTTCTTATGAAAATGGATGGACTGGATTTTCCCGAGGCGCTTCGTTTGCTTGGAAAAAAAGTCGGCGTGGAGATTCCTCGATACACGAAAACCGAGTCCAATCAAAACCAGCGGTTGATCGCGGTGAATGAGTTTGCGGCAGCCTGCTATCACAAAATCCTTCTCGACTCGCCGAACGCGGTCGAGCCGCGGGCGTACGCCGAGCGACGCGGACTCTCGATGGAACTGCTTGAGAAATTTCAAATCGGCTACGCGCCGGATGCGTGGGACGTCCTTGCGAACTATCTTGAAAAAAAGGGATTCCGATTGCCTGAAGCCGAACAAGCGGGGTTGATCACGCGTCGAAAATCCGGAGCCGGGTACATTGACCGTTTTCGAAATCGTCTCATGATTCCACTTCGGGACGCGCACGGGAACGTTGTTGCGTTCACCGGGCGTTTGCTCCCACCCCCTCTCACCCCCCCTCCCTCTTCGCCCGAGGCTTCGTGGGACCAAGGTCGGGCAGGGGGGGAAGTGAACGAGGGCCCCAAGTATATGAATTCTCCGGAGACCGGGGTGTATCACAAAGGGGAACTGTTGTTTGGTCTTGATCTTGCCAAGCGCGCGGTCAAGGATCAGAAAAGCGTCATTGTTGTTGAAGGAAATCTCGACGTGGTCGCTTCGCACAAGGCCGGTGTGGAAAACGTGGTCGCCTCCTCTGGCACCGCGCTCACGGAGCGTCAGCTCGATCTTCTGAAGCGCCTGACGGATACACTCATCTTCGCCTTTGATCAGGACGCGGCTGGATTCAACGCCGCACGGCGCGGGATCCAACTTGCGCGAACAAAAGGGTTTCAGATCAAGGTCGCGCTCCTGTCACCCGAAGCCGGGAAAGATCCTGACGAGGCCGTGCAAAAGGATCCGGAGCTCTGGCTTTCGGCCGTGCGTCATCCGATTCCCGTCACGCAATATTTTATCGATCGAAGCACGCGCGGCCGGGATCTTTCGAATGTTGAAGTCAAGCGTGAAATCGGCGCGATCCTCCTCCCCGAGATTGCACAGATTGAAAACGTCATCGAGCGTGAACATTGGTTGCAGACCGTCGCAGATCTCCTGCGCACGGATGTCGACGAGCTTCGCCGTTCCATTCCAAGGCCACAACACTCTGTCCATTCTGTCCCCCTCGGCCGTGCCCGGCCTACGGGCGAGGTTTCTGTCCCATCTCTCCTCTCTCCCCGCTCGCGTGCCTCTCTTGTCGCCGAAGCGCTGCTCGGCCTATTTTTGCATCTCCCCAACACCCAAGAGGCATATCTTGATCGCGTGGAAGAGGGGCACATCCCCGAGGGAGAACTGCGCCAACTTTACAGATTTTTGGTGCCCGGTTATACTAAGGAGCGATTTTCTCCGTCCGCCAATGAAAAGTCATATTTTGGCTGGATCAGCGGGATTCTCAAAGGAGAGCCAAACCATGCGCATCTCCTGCCCCTGCTCACGCGTTTGGGCATGAAGGGCGAATTGTTAGCCGCCGCCTGGACACCAGACGAGGTCAGGCGACAGATCACGGAACACATTGAGATCCTTAAGGCCGCGCAAGGCGAGAGCCGACGCAAAGCGCTTGAGGCAGAGATTCGCCAAGCGGAAGCGCGTGGCGATCGAGAAGCCGTGGACGCACTCCTCAAAGAATTTAACGCATTGCGATAAAACCGTTTTTGGTCGGGTTTTTTGCGTTTATGTCGAAGAAATTCAGGCCGAAGAAGGCGGTAAAAAAATTGTGGAGACCTGGCAAGCCGACAAAGAGCGGGAAGAGCGCGAAATTAGCTAGACGAGAGAAGCGACCGGCGCCCAAACCCGCGGTAAAACCGGAGCGGTACGTGAAAGCAAAGCCGCCACCGCCAGAGCGCGTGGATCGCCTGCTTTCGCGCGGCCAGATGCGCGGTTTCGTCACAGAAAATGAAGTCCTGTTCGCGTTTCCGGACGTGGAGGACTACCTCGAGTCGTATGAAGAGTTTTTGGATCGTCTCGAACGCGCTGGCATCCATTATGTCGAGATGAAGGAGGGGATCCTGGGTCAGCGCAAGGAACACGAGACGGTCATGGAAGCGATCCGTCTCACGTCGGAGAAGGGGAAGGGCGGCGATTACACGGAACTCACGCAAGACTCGATTCAGATGTACCTGCGCGAGATCGGTAAGATTCCGCTGTTGACGGCCGAGGAAGAGGTGGCCCTTGCCAAACGCAAGGAACGCGGAGACAAGGAAGCAGATCGGCGACTCATCGAGGCGAACTTGCGTTTGGTCGTTTCGATTGCGAAAAAATTCGTGGGCAAACAACTGTCGCTGCTCGACCTCATCCAAGAGGGGAACGTCGGTCTTTTTCGCGCGGTGAAAAAATTCGAGTATCGCAAAGGATACAAATTTTCAACATACGCCACCTGGTGGATCCGCCAAGCGATCACACGAGCTCTTGCGGATCAATCGCGCACGATTCGCATTCCGGTCCACATGGTGGAGACCATCAACCGATTCCAGCAGGTCGAGCGACGACTCATTCAGGATCTTGGTCGCGAACCTCTGCCTGAGGAGATCGCGCAGGAGATGAGCGAGTCGGTCGAGAAGATTCGCCACATTATCAAAATTTCGCAGGACACGGTTTCGCTTGAAACCTCGGTCGGCGAGGATGACGAGGACTCAAAGCTCGAGGATTTCATCGAGGACGTGAAGAATATCGCCCCGGATCGCGCCGCGGCGCGGGAGCTTTTGAAGATGTACGTTGGGGAAGCGATGCGGGAGCTTTCCCCGCGCGAGCAGAAAATTTTGGAAATGCGTTTTGGTTTGACGGACGGCGTGTCGCACACGCTTGAAGAAGTGGGTCGAGAGTTCGATGTCACGCGCGAGCGCATTCGCCAGATCGAGGCCAAGGCGCTTGAAAAAATCCAGGCGCATCCGATGATTACGAAGCTAAGGGATTATTAGGGATCTCTGAAAAACTGATGGATGTTCGTTTCCGCCGGTCGCCGGTCGCCGGTCGCCGGAGGCGACCCGCTGTTGCGGGAGGCGACCCGCTCCGGATCATACGCAAATCATGGTTTAAATAAGCGTCTTGAACGCTCACCCCTCCCCGCCCGGCAGACTGCCGGGCCCGCCCGAACGACAGGGCGCGAGTTCGGTCGGGCGGGCTAACCTCCCCTCTGGCAGGGGAGAAAATTGAGCCGATTTCCCCTCCTTCCCAAGGAGGGGCTAGCCCGTCCGGCAGAGACGGTGGCATAGACGGTGGCAACAGACGGTGGCAACTTAGTTGCAACTTTTTGTTCAAGAGAAAGAGAAGAGATACTTACCCAATAGGGATCTCTGCAAAAGTCTATTTTGCGCCGGAGAGGGTCCCTTGCTCGGCTGCCTGCCCGGCTCTGCCGGGCAGGAGACGCGCCTTTGCAGAGGTCCCCTTAGAATGGAAGCATTCGAGGTCGTGATCGTGGGGGCGCGTTAAACTGGCCCGGCTCGAGGAGCCGGGCCAGTTTGTCAGAATGGAGTTACGAATCTGCCACTCCAATCTTGCAGGCATTTGCGATATTCGTCAGGACTTCTAAAGAGTTGAGCCACCAAAGACAGCTCGATAATAGGTAGTTCTTGTTTGCGTCCTGTATAGACGTGGTGGCTTGACCATGGATACGCATCGAGTGTCTGTTCCAGTAGCGGCCAGTCATCTTTCGAAACGGATCCTTCACGCCAACCCGAATGAGATAGATCAAGGGCATTGAGGTGAATATATCTTGGGACGTGCCAGAGTTGCGAGTCGTTTTCTATATGGACAGCCTTGAACGCGCTTTCAAACAGGACACCAGACCGTTTATGCCGCAGGTTAAAATAATTTGCAAAACCCATACCGAGTTTATGCATGAACTTCTTCATTCCTTCGTCCTGCTCCTGTTTAAGAAGCATGTGAAAGTGGTTGGGCATTAAACAAAAACTCACAATGGAAACGAAGGGCTGACGGAACTTACCCATCTCTTCGAGTCGAGCCAAGAGGTTGAGTTTTCGACGTATTCGACCGCCTGGATGACTCCATGTGCTGTCATTAAAAAGGCACATCGACTCGGTAAATCGTATATAATCGGATATATCAAAAAAAATTGGCTGTTTGGTAACACCTCGGTTGTATACGTGGTAGTACTCGCCAGTAACAAATTGAATTTCTCGCATACAGAAAATAATATCACAAACTGGCCCGGCTCCTCGAGCCGGGCCAGTTTGTCAAGTATGATACACTGTTGCTATGTGATGCATTTCTGGCGCGATTTTCTTAATCTTCTGTACCAACTGCGACGGGTGTATGGTTGGCGCGCGCTGAACCCCCTGCTTTTTGGAGAGGTCAAGGCGTATCTTGATTTTCGTCGCCGTCTGGTCACGCTCCCATCCGTTACTCCACGCCCCGTCGTGTTTCCCGATGATGAACTCCCACACGGCACCACGGTCGAGTGGTGGTACCTGAACGCGCGTTTCAAAACAAGCGAAGGGTATCCGTACGCCATGCATTACGTGACGTTTCTGTTGAACACCAAAGACGCACACGTTTCGCGTCGATTGAAACGCGTGGAGACCGTCCCTTCCATCTGTTTTTCCCTTATCAATCTTTCGCGTAAAACCATTCGACGCAATGCGCGGTGCAGTCGAACTTACACCACGTCGGACCCGCCCACTCTCCCCCTGACGATCCACACAGACGACGATCGATTCACCATCGGCGGCAGCGGCCTTTTTGCATTCAAACACGAAAAACTTTCCATCGAACTCACCACACCAACCGCACCCATGCTCGTGAATGACACAGGGTTCGTGCATTTTCCAACGGGTCCAAGTTTTTACGTCGCCTATCCCAGGCTTGATCTCAAAGGCACGATGCGTCTGTACGACCGTACGCTGAACGTGAAGGGAACGGCGTGGCTTGATCACCAGTGGTCAAACGATGCGTACAAGCCATACGCGTGGCGATGGTTCTCGATCCAACTTCAAAACGGGATTGATCTCGTGATCGCCGACTGGGGATTGCGCGAGCGCCAACAATTCGTGACCGTGCGCATGCCTGGCGGTTCGCAGTACACAGCGCGTCAAGCACGATGCGTGGCGAACGAACGAACATGGAAGAGTCCGCGCACGGGTTTTCGTTACCCGCTTGATTGGAAGATCGAGGTGCCAGAGCTGTCGCTAACCCTGTCGTGTCGTGCTCAATTCGAAGATTGCGAAATGACGATCGGATTTTTGCATTACTTCGAAGGGCCGATCGAAGTATCAGGCACGATGCAGGAGCAGGTCGTGTCCGGGCTTGGGTTCATGGAACAGGTACAGACCCCGCTTTCATCCGTGTAAGTTTCAAACAAAAACTCCACCTGCGACCTGATTTGGCTCACGAGTAGTTGGGCCCCCCGCCAACGGCGGGGCCGGAGGTTGCGTGCGATTTGCCAGTGTGAACCGGCTCGTCGGTTGCCATCCCGCCGTTCCTTTTTCAAGGTGTGACCGCAGAGCTCTCACGCCGCCACCGAGGTGACGACGGTTCCAAGCTCATGAACCATGTTTAGCCCAAAACAGTACCGCATGTGGAGCAAACTCATGCTAT
>CAYJVP010000045.1:0-1833 GCA_964373615.1 uncultured Gammaproteobacteria bacterium
TCTCGGGCATCCAAATTCGTACCGTCACTCGGTGACGGTACGGCTCGGCGATACTTGACACCCTTTGGGTACCGTGATAAAAATTCACCTTCTTCGAAAGAAGATTTTTTCGCTGGGTTGTGAGCTGATCTTGGGTCAAGGCCTCCGTCAACGGCGGGGTCAGGGACCGAGATCAGGTCAGGACCGTTTCCTTTCACCCACACCCAAGCCGCGCAGACCTGACGCGGCAACAAAGAGGAGTTCCCATGCGGAACCCCAATTTGTCGCCGTGCAGCCGCGCGGTGATATTCTTCGACGGAGGAACCATGTCCCGATTCACCCGGTGCCTGCGCGCCATTCCCCTCGCCATCACGCTTCTCGCGGCGTCCGGGTGCGACCCGGACGCGGACGGCACGCCCACGGCCAACGACTGCGAGCCCACCACCCCAGGCGGCGGGCAGATCGACGAGTGCGACTGCCCGGAGAACCTGGCCACGCCGGAGCGCTGCTTCGACAAGGACGACCCCGCGCCCTCCGACGCCGAGGTGGTGGACGCGGACGACGACGGCGTCTCCGAGGACCAGGACTGCAACGACACCGACCCCGCGGTCGGCGCGGCCCAGACCTGGTACTACGACGACGACGAGGACGGCTACGGGGTCGATGACGACATCGTGGTCGCGTGCGATCAGCCCTCCCACTACGTGGCGCAGGGCGGCGACTGCGACGACGAGGACGCGTCCATCAACCCGGATGCCTCCGAGGACTGCGACGGCGTGGACCAGGACTGCGACGGCCTGTCCGATGAGGACGAGGGCCTGACGAGCACCTTCTACGCCGACGACGACCAGGACGGCTACGGCGACCCCGACGAGTTCGAGGCCGCCTGCGAGCTGCCCTTCGGCTTCGTCGGCAACAGCGACGACTGCGACGACGGCAACGCGGCCAACTCGCCTTCGGGCGAGGAGGTGTGCGACAACGCCGACAACGACTGCGACGGGTTCACGGACGAGGACGAGGCGACCGACGCCACGACCTGGTACGCGGACGCGGACAGCGACGGCCACGGGGACCCGAGCGGTCCCACGGACGTGGACTGCGAGCAGCCCGAAGGCTACGCCGCGGACGCGGACGACTGCGACGACGGGGACGCTACGGTGCACCCGGACGCGGTCGAGGGCGACTGCGACGACGTGGACAACGACTGCGACGGCACGGTCCAGGAGTCCGAGGACTGCGACGGCGACGGCGTCACGTCCGACGAGGACTGCGACGACGGCGACGGCCTGAACTCGCCGCTCCTGACGGAAGACTGCGAGGACGGGCAGGACAACGACTGCGACGGTCTGTCCGACACCGATGACGTCGACGAGTGCTACACGTACTCGGATGACGACGGCGACGGCATGACCGAGCTCGCGGGTGACTGCGACGACCTCGACATGACCACCTTCCTCAATGCCACGGAGCTCGAGGACGGGGTCGACAACGACTGCGATGGGACGGTCGACGAGGGCACGGACGCCTTCGACGACGATCTCGACGGATCCTCCGAGAACGACGGCGACTGCGACGACGGCGACTCCGGCATCAACCCGGACGAGCCCGAGAGCTGCGACGGGGTCGACGAGGACTGCGACGGGACGATCGACGATGGCACGGATTGCGACGAGGACGGCTACTCGACGGTCGATGCGTTCGACTGCGACGATGCCGACCCTGCGATCCACCCGGACGCCGCGGATGTCCCGGATGACGGGATCGACCAGGACTGCGATGGCTCGGACGTCACCTCTTCGGATGGTGGCGATACGGGCGGCGTGGACACCGGCGACAGTGGCGGAGGCGCCGACT
>CAYJVP010000045.1:1933-8141 GCA_964373615.1 uncultured Gammaproteobacteria bacterium
ACGCCGAGCGAGCCGGCCGTGGACGCGGACGGGGACGGTTTCTCGACCATCCTCGACTGCGACGACAGCTCGACCCTGGTCAACCCGTACGCCACGGAAGCGTGCGCGGACGGCCAGGACAACGACTGCGACGGCGAGGTCGACGAGACTACGTGCATCGGAACGATCGTGTGCGCCGACAACGGCAGCACGCTCGACGTCACGGTGAACGGTGACATCGAGGGTGGCCTCATGTCGATCATCGCGACCCCGACGGACGTGTGCATCACGAGCTGGGACACGGGGAGCGAGACCTGTGTCGTCTTCGCGGGCGACTCGACCGACCACGTCTTCGAGGTGAGCCAGACCAACTTCACTCCGTCCGCCACGGACGGCGTGACCGAGGAGTGGTTCGACCTTCAGGACTGGGAGGCGAGCGGCGACTGCACCGTGGCCGAAGACGGCCTCGGCGGCTACCGCGTCGAGTACATCGCGCCCTGATTGGGTGCGACCCTTCCCCCGCCAAACTGCAACACGAGCAGCTTCGGCGGGGTTTTCATTTTGTGTTAAAATAAACGCATGCCTGACTTCAGGAGGATTTATCGGCATGCCGAAGAGCACACGGCCGCGTACGTCGTCGCTCTTTTCGCGCTTCTTGCACTTCTCATCGGGGCGCAGGCATTTCTCTCTGGCCTTGCCATTCTTTCGATCGTGATCAGCGCATGCCTCATCGTGCTCGCGATCTATCGTCCACTCTGGACGTTGGCGTTTCTTTCTATCTACCTGCCATTCGAACCGTTTCTTCTCACCTTTATTCCGGACGGCATCTATTTCCTTGCTCGGTTCTTTTCCGAGGCGCTCATCTATCTATTGGTCGCGGTCGTCATGTGGAGGCGTTTCACAGGGAGGGTTTCTTTCCAAAAAACACCGATCGGTCTCCCGTTTTTTTTGTTCGTTGTGGTCGCGCTATCCTCGGCGGTCATAAATTTTGTGTCTCCGACGGTCGCGCTTCTTGGCCTGCGACAGATCCTGCGTTTCATTCTTGTATTTTTTGTCATCGTCTATCTCAATCCACCGCGGGACTACATACGAAAGCTCACCTTTGCCATGCTTGCGATCGTTCTGTTTGAGGCAGGGCTTGGACTCACACAAGCCGCCCTTGGCGAGCCGCTTGATCTTCTCCTTCTTCCTTCGGAAACGCGCACCTTTGGCGATTTCGTGCTCACCCCAGGCGTGATCCAAACCTGGGAACCTGGCTCGCGCGTGTTCGCCACTCTTGGGCGATACGATCGGCTGGGCACGTTTCTCGCGTTCTTCCTTCTTCTGGCATCCGCGTGTGTGTATGAATTCAAAACGCAAAAAGAACGGCGTAAACTTTGGTGGCCTTTCCTTCTTGGACTGCCAGCGTTGCTTCTGACATATTCGCGATCATCATGGTTTGGATTTCTTTTGGGATTTTTATTCATCGCGCTTTGGATCAAGCGAGATCGACGGGTGTTGTACGCAACGATCGCATGTCTTGGCGTTCTCATCGGCTATCTATTTTATTCCGGCATCGCGGTCGGGTATCTGACCGACGTCCCAGGACAAACCGTGGTTGAGCGATTTTTTGAGGCGTTCTCCTACGAGCGTTGGCGTGGGGAGTACTATGGGTTCGGCAGGCTGTATTGGATCGTGCAGACCGTGGTCGCGGTGGTGCCCGCCGCGCCGTTGTTTGGGTTTGGGCCTGGGCAGTATGGGGGCGGCGCGGTGGCAGCTCTTGGCAACGCGAGGGCCTATGAGCAGTTGGGCTTGCCGTTTGGCGTGTACGGCACGGACGGGTACATCGATAATAATTGGTTTTCGCTTTGGGGTGAGACCGGTACGCTGGGAATCGTGTTTTATCTTTGGATGTACCTGGCGTTGTTTGTCTACGCCGTGCGGGTGTATCGGTCCGTGAAGAATGACGCGCTCGTCCGCGCGCTTTCGCTCGGGTTTGCCGCGGCCATGATCGCGGTTGCCTTGAACGCATTTCTTGCCACATTTCTTGAGGTGCGCACACTCGCGTTTTATCTCTGGTTGTATGGAGGGTTTATTGTTGTGCTTGGGAAAAAGGCAAAAGTGACGGTATGAAGGTCGTGTTGGCGAACAAGTACTATTTCATGAAAGGCGGAGCAGACCGTTACCTGTTGGAATTAGAAGCTCTGTTGTCGCGACACGGACACGTGGTCATTCCGTTTGTGATGAAACACAAAGCCAACGGTCCGTCGCCATACGACCGCTATTTTGTCAGTCAGGTTGAAACCGAAAGGGTGAAATTAGACCGAGGTGGCCTTCGCACCCTTGGGCGGATGTTGTATTCGCGCGAAGCCAAAAAGAAAATGGCGCAACTCATTCACGACGAACATCCAGATCTTTGTCACGTGCACAATATCTACTATCAAATCTCCCCCTCAATCCTTCTGTCTCTTCACGAGCATGGCGTCCCTACGGTCATGACCGTGCACGATTATCACATGATCTCTCCGCAATATATGCGCTGGTCTCATGGGCGCGTAGAGGATTGGAGCCAGGCCGGGATTGTGCGCGCGTCACTCGCAAGATTTCACAAGGGGTCCATCGCCGCAAGCTTTGCATCGTCGCTCACCTATAAACTTCACCGACGCATGGGGCTCTACCACTTGATCGACCGCTATATTGCTCCGACGCACTTCATGCGCCGCATGCTTATTCGCGGCGGGTTTGAAGCGGAGAAAATTCGCGTGCTTCCGTTTGGGATTGATGCGGGGGCTGTCGTTCCGCGCTTCACAGACGACGGGTACGTGCTCTTTGCTGGTCGGTTGGTTTCCGAAAAAGGGGTCTGGACGCTTCTGCGTGCGGCACGGGAACTCCCTCACGTTCTTTTTAAGATCGTTGGCACAGGTCCGGAAGAGGAGGCTCTTCATGCAGCGGGTGATCGTTTACGCAACGTGGAGTTTTTGGGTTTCAAATCTGGCGAGACACTTTGGAATTTATACCGAGGCGCGCGGTGCGTGGTTGTCCCATCTCTTTGGGAGGAGGTATTCGGGCTGACAGCCCTTGAGGCCATGGCGTCCGGCAAACCCGTGGTTGCTTCGAACATTGGCGGACTGCCCGAGGTGGTGCAGGATCGGATGACCGGGCTTCTTGTGCCGCCCGGGAGCGTGGCTTCCCTTGCCGAAGCGATCGAACGACTGACGCGCGACGCCGCATGGTCTCAGGCGCTTGGTCGCGCCGCCCGAGAGAGGGTCGTGTACGAGTTCAGCCTTGAGAGACATTACGCGGGACTCATGAAGATCTACGAGGAGGCCAGACGCGAGCATCATCGCATACAACATTAAACACTGAGTGTCTGCAGACACTCAGTGTTTATTTGTGTGACGAGGTTTTTCGTTGTGCCGCGTGCGAAGCAAGACCTGTACACGCCATATGACATAAATAGGTTGTTACGAGGTTTTTCGTTGTGCCGCGTAGGGAGCGATCACGGGTTCACCGCGCAGATGCACGAGCTGCTTGTAGAGCATTTCCGTATGCAGAGCGATCTCATCCCAGTCATAATTTTCCTGCACGTAGATCGCCGCCATCCCTCCCACGTGACGCGTTTGCTCCGGCGCTTCTGCGAGCATCACGAGGTGTTCGGCAAGATCGTCGGCATCGTCCGCGTGAAACGTCACGCCGTGTTGTGAGAGAAGTTCAAGATGTTCTGGGATATCAGAGGCCAGCACGCATTTTCCATAGCTCATCGCTTCCAGCACGGAAAGGGGGAGTCCTTCCGAGACCGACGGGTGCACGACCGCCTCGGCATTGCCAAACAACTGCCAAAGCGCGGCGCCAGATTGCTCGCCGGTCAGCACAATCGATGCATCGCCTTCGGACATCGTGCGTAGTTCCTGTACATACTCATCCGTGAATGCGCCGCCGCCAACGATGGCGAGCCGTTTCTCCGCAAACAGATCCGGACGCATTTCGCGGGCTGTTTTCCAGGCCGCGATCAGTGTGTGAGCTCCCTTATGGCGCACGAGGCGTGCAACCATGAGAAAGTAGGCGTTTGGTTTGAGACCAAAACGACACAACTCATCATCACCAAACGTCTCAGGGCGCGAAACCCCGTTTGGGATGTAGTGCGGTTCGATGCCAAATGAGAGGCGACAGTATTCGGTGAGGGTTTGTGAAACCGTGATCGTTCGGTCGGGCAGACGACAGGCGGCGAGCTCGCCCAGGTGCAGCGCCGCACGAGCCAGGCCGTTCCATTTTTCATGCTTGCGGTCAATGCAGTGGAAGGTCACCACAACCTTGGCAGAGGGACGGAGGATCTTCGGCAACCAGGCAAGCAAAGCCGGACCCACGCCGTGAAGGTGAAAGATATCCGCCTTCAGGCGCGCGGCTTTCAGAATCGACAGAAACGTGTGTGTAATGGCGTCAAAATGTTTCGTGCGAAGGCTTGGGACAAAGACCCGCGTGATTCCCTCTGTGCGGCCCACAGGATCGGTATACCAAGAACGGCAAAAAACCAGGATCTCATGGCCCTGTTTCGCAAGCCGGCGGGAGAGCTCTTCCACGTGTTTCTCAACACCCCCAGAGCGCGCCGGGTACCCTTTTTGTCCAATCATGGCAATCTTCATAGTTCGGTCAACTCACTACAAGTCGAACGGGCAATAGTAGCCGATTTGTTGGTTTTTGTCAATAGTTAGCGACAAAATCAAACAAAAATAGCCATAGTTTGGCTATTTCGACCTGTGGATAACTCCTTTAACCCCCTGGATTGATCAAAATCTGGCGGATGGCGGCTTGTTGTGATGTAAGGCTTTGGTAAAGGGCGATCTGTCCTTTTGCGCGAGCGAGATTATGCGCGCGGCGGGAGGCGTAACGTTTTCTGTCCCAGCCGAAGTACGTGTTGTTGAAATAGTCCGTGAGGAATCTGGCGGCGAGCTCGAGGGTGATTAGAGCTATTGCCTTTGGCACAAGGCATCGTTCCGTATTTGTGAGAAATCCCTCTGCCTCTTTTTTGTACCCACGCCAGGCGGCGCGAAACATATCGACGCGAAAATGATTGTGCGGATCGTCTTCCGCCTTCCCGCACCAGGAACGAAACGCGTCCCCGAGATCAACGAGAACCGTGTGGCGGTTGCAGGTGTCGAGGTCCACGATCGCGGTTGCGCGCGTGCCGGAAAAAAGAATGTTCGAAATTTTCGGGTCTCCGTGAATCACGCGACGCGGCAGGGAGCGCGGAAGAAAGAGTTTTGGAAGTTCTCGTCGCACGAGTGCCATTTCGTTTTTTACCTTCTGCATGAGGAGCGACGAGCGATATCGGCGAACGGTTTTTAAGAAAACATCATAGATTTTTTTTGTATCATGCAATGCGCTCGCCGATCGAAACGTATGAGGGATGCCGCCGAGCGTGCGATGTAATTTTGCGTACATTCTTCCCGCTTCTCGCGCCATCACCGTATTTTTGATCGTGTGGTACGTTCGTCCGGGAAGACAGGTCTGCATGCGCCAGCGGCGGCGACCGTCGGAGGACAACACCTCGCCGCGTTTCGTCAAGACACACGTCGGAGCTGAGAATCCGCGGCTTTCGAGGTGCGACGTCACGGCGCGGAAATCTTCCGCGATCGCTTTGGTGGCAAGCATTGGGTGAAGGCGCTGAAGAATAAAGATTCCCTTGGACGCCTTGATCTTGTATGTTTGGTGGATGAGACCAGAGGCAATCCGGGTGACTTGTTGCACGCGTCCAATGTCGTAGCTGCAAAGCACACGCGGGGGAATGCCAAATCTCATACGCTCCCCAGCCTATCACTTTCTATGAGAAATTTCATCTCACTTTTCTTTCGTTCCTGGAGGAACGCGTGGAGACTGCGGCAGCTTTTAAAAAACGGTGCGCCGTATGTTGGCACGCCGTTTCCGATCGTCTCGCGCATGATGGCGTTTGCCGAACTTTCACCGGGCGATCGCGTGGTGGATCTTGGCTCCGGGGATGGAAGGCTTCTTTTTGCCGCGGCCCGCGCGGGCACGCGCGAGGTGATCGGTATCGAAATCAACCCGCTTCTTGCGAGATGGTCCGAGCGTCTTGCTGCGGAGCAAGGACTCTCCGCACAGATCAGAATCCTTGAGCAGGATCTTTGGCAGACGGATCTGTCTGGCACGTCGGTCGTGTTCGTCTATCAACTCCCCAACGTCATGGAACGTCTAGGCGAGAAACTTCGAGAGGAATTGGCTCCCGGCGCCAGGGTGA
>CAYJVP010000046.1:0-7903 GCA_964373615.1 uncultured Gammaproteobacteria bacterium
AGGACAACAGACTCTGAATCTGTTTATCTTGGTTCGAATCCAAGTCCCGGAGCCATGTAAAAGCATCCATCGTAAGATGGGTGCTTTTACATTTCCGGACTTGGATTCGAACGGATGCGGAGGCTTGACTCTATGAAAGTCCATCCGCATCCGGGACGCGGATTCCGCGTCCCGGATGCGGATGTGATTAGGGGAGCCGCACAACGAGGGGGTGAGGCCCGCTCACATCGAACTTCCGACGCTTACGGTGCCATCTGACGCTCACGATAACACAGAGGGTATTGGAAGGGGTGGTTTGGAAAGCTGAGGCGTTTCCGGCGTGACACACTTATTCCTCAGTGGCGTCGCCGCTGGCTGTCGCGACCGTGGCCTTGCATGCTCGCGACGATTTCATCGAGGCTCACAACTCCCATGACGATGTGCTCGTCAATCCGTCTGAATCCTCCCCCTTGCAAGAGCTTGGGCGCTCCCACGGGGCGCCCGAAGAGGTACTCACCAACGGCAAATGTCACATCGTCGAATCCCAATGCTGCCCGAAACCCACATGTGCCTGAGAACCGACAGTTCATCTCGAAGATAGCGAACGTTCCATCCTCACGGTACCTGCCTTGTAGGTTGCACGGCCCCCTGACTCCGAACGCCGCCGCCACGCCCTTGGCTACGGCGGATAAACTCCCCTCAAGGTCCGGCCTTCTCACGCAGAAGAACGTCATCCCGTATTGGAGCGTCCGCTCAAAAACGATCGGTCCGATGACTTCCCCGGTGAGTGTCACGTAGAAGGCGAGAGTGATTTCCGGCTCGCGCAGAAGCTCCTGTACCACATACGAATCGTCGAACCGCATAAGGGGTACGGGTCCCTGGTAAACGTCGCGAGAGAGACCACCCAGCCGGGGCTTAACCACATACCTATGACCAAACTGGCCCCTATGATCGGAAGGAAGGTACGTCTCCGCGATGGGGAGCCCGTGTCTTGCGAACTCGGAATAGGTAAGGTACTTGTCGTATCCGACGGCATGCGCGGTCGGGGAAGAGACCAGAAGGCGTGCCGCGAGCCATCGGCGACCCTGTGGCTCGTCTCTCCCCGCTCAATAGCGAGGTCCCTCTATTCCTTTCGATCATCTGGTTTCGGTAGGAACCCACGAACCAGGTGATCTGTTGTCCCAAGCAGATCATTGAGGAGGGCCCGGGACAGGCGACCTTCCTCGATCGCCTTGGTGATCGTGCGTTCCACGGCGTCACTGACCGTATCGACGACGACTTGGATACCCTTATGAACCTCCATGTTGACTCGCTCGCCCACAGACAGTCTGTTGAGATTGGTTCGCCGAAGCGTCTCAGGAATCAGCCACACGGAGAATCGGCTGTCTTCTTTGTGGAGGTCGCTCACCGTCAAACTGACACCGTTGATGGCGACAAAGCCATCCAAGAACAGGTACTTCATCCAGAATGGTGGCAACGAAAACATCTGACAAACGTTTCCGCGCGTCCGCTCGATGGAGACAACCTCAGCGGTACAATCTACATGGCCAGATACGTCGTGCCCACCGACTTCGTCCCCCGCGGAATAACTTCTTTCGATATTTACATGATCGCCAGCCGCCTTCCCCAAGAGAGTGGTCTTTCGAATTGTACTCTGCACCACATCAAACGTGACCACCGGACCATCGATGGCACTCACGGTCAGGCAGACCCCGTCAACAGCCACACTCGCACCCAGATTCAGATCGCTGAGTAGATCTTCGTCCATCCTGATTTGGATGGTCCCACAGACTCTGTCCAAGTCGGCAGCGACGATCTCTCGTTCTGAGTGTACGATTCCGGTGAACATGCGCTCGGTGCGTTATTTATGAGTTTGCGTTACGGTATGATTCTATCTCAAATCGGCGGCATGAGCAATGCCTCCGTCCCCGTCCGTAGCAGCGCCGCCTCCTTCTCCTTAACCACCACCCGGAGCGGGTAGCACAAGCCATAAGGCAGCGGCGATTCTCACTATCGGGACCTGATTGAGTTCACGACTTCGTAGAATTCTTCTGGGACCTCTGAAAAACTGATGGATTTTCGTTTCCGCCTGAGGCGGATCCGCCTATGGCGGAGAACGGGCTGTCGAGCCCCACGAAACGTAGTGAAAGCTACGTTGAGTGGGGTCGACGGGCGCCCGTGAAACGAAAAGACGCAGTTTTGCAGAGGTCCCTTCTGAATATTGGTCGAGGTTCGCGGTGACGACCACTGTCCTATATTCGTCGTCACAAGCACAGCGTAGTGTTTCGCTGAGAAAATATCGCCCGGCCCATGGGCTGTCGGCCAAAATGGACGAGATAGGCCGCAGAGGCGAGGGAACGGTCAAAGCTCTCCTGGGACCCACAGATGGCGTCATGCACGGCTACACCCTCACAGCGGTGCGAACACCGGAGCCACCATCAGCCAGATTATTGAGATCACGCTTGAGCAAGAGGACCTGCTGATCGTCCCGAATCCAAACAGCGAACGGGACACTATCCAAGACGCTCATATACGAACCCGTCAAATAGGCGATGGAGTCTGAACCACGCAAAAGGTCATCGAGAGGAGAACCCGTTTCCTCAAGGTGGCTCATGAAAAGAACGATCCACTCCTCTGGCGTCATGCCGAATTCAGCATGGTAGGCGGAGACTGGATTGCTGGCGTGTCGACCCTGCTCTGACAGATATTCCCGCGCGGTCTTTCCAGCTTCGATGTCAGCTCGCGGGACCCTTTTTCCCACCGTTCTTCCTTTGCCGCTTCTTGGAATTCCTCGAAACCCTTTGCCGCCCTGACCCGCTTGGAGCAAAAGAACTCGCCAACCAGCGGCCGTATTTTTATTGTTCTTCTGTGAAAGAAGAATGTCCGCCTTGGTGACCCCGGCGTGGCTTGCGTCAAAGGAGATGGGATCATAGAGAAGCGTACCGTCCACGTCGGCTTTATCATATCCATCCCACACCAAGACGGGTTGGTTTGGATCAAGGCCAAAGGACATGTGGGTCTGTTTATAGTCGATGAGGTAAGACTCGAGTGCGGTGATCATCGTGCCAAGATGCATGCCGAATGGAACGAGGAGAAGTTTTCGAAATCCTTGATCGGCCTTGGTTTCAAGGAGTTCTCTTTTTGCCTCCATTTGCTGCACGATCGTCTCGTAGGACGGCAGGACATAAAGGTTGCCGTCCACGCCCGTCAGGAAGAGGACCTGCCCTGTCTCGACCAAGCCGGTTTTTTGTAGAAGAGTTGTTTGAGCTTCATACTGACGTTTGAAATCGAAGACGCGACAAAATTCTTCAATAGGCGTGTGGCACAGAGGAGGCTTTAATGCGAACATACAGCGCACGTTTGCTAAAACATTTACAACGATGTTGCCAGTCGTGCAGCGACCGCGTCGATGAATGCTTCCGTGGTGACCGCGGTCGCGGGAAAAGAAGACATCGCGGCGAGGTCCCCGGTCATGATCCCGCTTTCGATGGTGGACACAACCGCTGCCTCAAGCTGCTTGGCAAAGGCAACAACCTCGGGCGTACCATCAAGCTCGCCGCGTTTGGCAAGCGCCCCGGTCCAGGCAAAGATGCTTGCGGTTGAGTTGGTTGACGTTGGCTCCCCGCGCAGATATTTTTGGTAATGTTTTTGCACCGTGCCGTGAGCAGCCTCATACTCAAACACGCCTGATGGACTCACCAAAACCGACGTCATAAGCCCAAGGCTCCCAAAGCCGGCCGCGAGCATATCGGACATCACATCCCCGTCATAATTCATGCACGCCCACAAAAATCCCCCTTCGTGCCGCATCACACGTGCCACGGCGTCATCAATGAGCGTATAAAAATACTGGATGCCGGATGCCTCGAACGCGGAGCGTTGTTTTTCGACCTCTTCGGCAAAGATATCGCGAAAGCGCCCATGATAGATTTTTGAAATCGTGTCTTTCGTCGCAAACCAAAGATCCATTTTTTCAGACACGGCGTAGGCAATACACGCCTGGGCGAAAGAGCGTATGGACGCATCAAGATTGTGCATGCCCTGCACCACGCCAGGCGCATCAAATTGGTGGATGAGTTCCCGATGATCTGCTGCCACGAGCTCCACACGCTCAAAAGCGTTCACGCGCCATTCAACACTCTTGTACACATCGCCGTACGCATGACGACCAATGACAATCGGTCGCTTCCACGCACGCACCATAGGCGGAATGTTCTTTACCACAATCGGCTTGCGAAAAACCGTGCCGTCAAGCAAGGCGCGAATGGTTGCGTTCGGACTTGGCCATGCTTTTTTTAGTTGATATTCTTTGACGCGATCGGCGTTCGGCGTGATCGTGGCACACTTGACCCCGACCCCGCATGCCAAAATGGCCTGCGCCGCCGCAACCGTCACCTGATCGTCTGTTTCGTCACGATGCGTCACCCCAAGGTCATAGTATTTCAATTCAATCTCAAGATACGGTAAGATGAGCTTCTTCTTAATCATCTGCCACATGACGCGTGTCATTTCATCTCCATCAAGCTCAACCATTGGTTGGTGAACGTTAATCATACAGGGCACAGTATGCCATCTTTGGAAGATCCATTCAACACAAAAACAACGCTTGAAACAAAGGCTGGACAGGTCTCGTATTTCAGTCTTCCAAAACTGGAGGCGAGCGGTTACCCGGGCATCTCGCGCTTGCCATTTTCCATCAAAATACTCCTTGAAAATCTTCTCCGCCACGTGAACGGAACATCCGTTACGAAAGAGGATGTCGACCGCCTCGCGCGCTGGGCTCAAACAGAACCGACAGAAATTCCCTTTTCTCCCGCTCGCGTGCTGCTGCAAGATTTCACAGGCGTACCAGCCGTGGTGGATCTTGCTGCCATGCGATCGGCCGTAGCTCGTCTGGGAGGCGACCCGAAGCGCATCAACCCTCTCATCCCTGTTGACCTGGTGGTGGATCACTCGGTGCAAGTTGATGCCTTTGGCTCTGCCAGTGCCCTGCAGGCCAACATGCAGCGCGAGTTCGAACGCAATCGAGAGCGATACGAATTTTTGCGCTGGGGACAGCAGGCCTTCCACAATTTCCGCGTGATCCCTCCAGCCGCGGGCATTGTGCACCAGGTGAATCTTGAGTATCTCGCCACGGTCATCACCACGAGAACGAGCGATCACGGAACACTTGCTTTTCCCGATACGGTCCTTGGGACGGACTCGCATACCACCATGATAAATGGGCTCGGCGTGCTTGGATGGGGCGTCGGCGGCATTGAGGCAGAAGCAGCCATGCTCGGCCAGCCGGTTTCCTTTCTCATGCCCCAGGTGGTCGGGGTACGTCTTTTGGGAGAAATCCAAGAAGGGGTCACGGCAACCGACGTGGTGCTCACCGTGACGCAGATGCTGCGTCAACACAACGTCGTGGACAAGTTCGTTGAATTTTTTGGCCCAGGTGTTTCTCGATTGTCCCTAGCTGACCGCGCCACGATCGCGAATATGGCTCCTGAATACGGCGCCACGGTTGGATTTTTCCCGGTTGATCAGGAAACCCTTCGCTATCTCTATGAGACAGGTCGCGATGAGGCCATGATTGATCTTGTCGAGCGCTATACGAAATCACAGGGCATGTTTTTAAGCGACGATGCGCCAGAACCTCTCTTTTCTGAAACACTGGAGCTTGACATGAGCACCATTGAAAGCTCCCTCGCTGGTCCGAAACGGCCACAGGATCGCATCCCGCTCTCTGAAGTCAAAAAAATATTCCTCCAAGAGTTCCCACTATCCCGTGTCCCCGACTCGCCGACGGAACTTGAAGATGGGTCCGTGGTCATTGCCGCCATCACGAGCTGCACAAACACCTCAAACCCATCTGTCATGATCGCCGCAGGACTCCTGGCAAAAAAAGCGCTCGAACGCGGACTTCGTGTCCCCGCGCATGTCAAAACGAGTCTTGCCCCAGGATCGCGTGTGGTCACGCGCTACCTTGAAACAAGCGGACTGCTGCCCTACCTCGAACAGCTTGGATTCCACGTGGTCGGATACGGCTGCACCACGTGTATTGGAAACAGTGGCCCCTTGTCCCCAGACGTTGAGGCGCAGATCAAAGACCGTGATCTCACCGTGGCCTCGGTGCTCTCCGGCAACCGCAATTTCGAGGGGCGCATCCATCCGCTCACGAAAGCAAACTTCCTTGCCTCTCCTCCGCTGGTGGTCGCCTTTGCGATCGCCGGGCGCGTGCTCGTCGACGTCAAGACAGAGCCTCTGGGCAACGATGCGAACGGTCAACCCGTGTATCTGCGCGATCTTTGGCCGACCTCCAAAGAAATTCAGGACACGGTGTCCCAGTCGCTCTCGCGCGACCTCTTTCGTGATCAATACGCAAACATCTTTCACGGAAACGAAACATGGAATCAGATCAAGGTTCCCGAGGGCGCTCTGTACGCATGGGATGATGCGTCAACCTACATCAAGGAGCCTCCCTATTTCCGAAACAAAAAGGAGCCGTCTCGCCACGGAGGGTTGATCCAGTCCGCACGCGTACTGGTCTTCCTCGGAGACTCGACAACGACAGACCACATTTCTCCTGCTGGCGACATTGCCAGACAGAGCGCCGCGGCCGCGTATTTGCACGAGCAAAACGTCGCGCCAGGGGATTTCAACTCCTACGGCGCCCGCCGCGGAAACCATGAGGTCATGATGCGCGGCGCCTTTGCCAATGTGCGACTGAAAAACAAACTCGCGCCTGGCTGTGTTGGTGGAATCACGACCTATCTGCCGACGGGAGAGCAGATCTCCGTGTTTGATGCGGCTGTGCGCTATCAAGAGAACGGCACGCCGCTCATCGTCCTTGCGGGCAAGGATTATGGGATGGGTTCGTCGCGCGATTGGGCCGCAAAAGGACCCGCGCTTCTTGGTGTTGGAGCGGTGATGGCAGAATCGTTTGAACGGATTCATCGCAGTAACCTGATCGGCATGGGGATCCTGCCGCTTCAATTTCTGCCTGGCGAAACCGCCCCTTCACATGGACTGACCGGAGAGGAGTATTTCAACCTCACCCTGCCTGTAACGCTCCAGCCGAAACAAAAAATCCGTGTGGGGGTTCAGGCGCATGGACAGAAAAAATCCTTTGAGGTTCTCTGCCGCCTCGATACACCCATGGAGATTGTCTACTTTCAGCGTGGTGGCATTCTTCCGTACGTGTTCCGCACACTCACATAAGACCTGGGCCGTTTGGCCTGTCCACCTTCACGAAAGTTTCGGTGGATCCTCCGAAATTGGATAAAAATCTTTGTTAGTATACCATGCAGTGTGCACGAATACAAAAAAAATCAAAAAATTATCCACAGAACAAAATATGAGACGCGTCGCCGTCCTCACAGGCGGAACGAGCTCCGAGCGGGAGATTGCCTTGTTGTCTGCACAAAACGTCGCGGAAGCCCTTCGGGCGAGTTTTGAGGTGGATCTTTTCGACTTCCCGCGCGATCTTCCGAAATTTGTCAAAGCACATGCACAATTTGCCGCAGCCGTGCCCGTATTTCATGGCAAAGGTGGCGAGGATGGCACGATCCAAGGGTTTTTAAGGACGCTCGGCGTGCCGTTTATCTTTTCGGATGTCACCGCACACGCCGTTGGGATGAACAAGCTCATGACGAAAAAACTCGCTCTTCAGTCCGGACTCCAGACACCGCCGCATCGTGTTCTCACAAAAAAAATTGCCGTGGAGTTTGCCCGCCCTGTTGTCGTCAAACCGATTGATGGTGGAAGTTCTCTCGGAGTTTCGATGGCGAACTCTCAAGGGCCTGTTCCCGAATGAACTTTTCAGGCGAAACCGCAGCCCTTCGAGACCATTCGACTTCGCTCATGGTCCCTGAGCAAAGTCGAAGGGACAGAATCGCTGAACAAACTTTGAGGTTTATCCGTAGGATAAGCCGAAAAGTTT
>CAYJVP010000047.1:0-7788 GCA_964373615.1 uncultured Gammaproteobacteria bacterium
TTTTCGTTGCTCAGGATTCAGATACAGAACGAGTTTCGTAATTCACAGCTCCAAGGACTTCGTCTGGGTGTACCGCGGCGACGCCATCCTCGACGAGCTGTGGAACGGGAACGCGAGCCACTTCATCCAGACGGCCCGGGAGCCGAACAGCAGGATGGTCGGCTATGCCTGCTGCCACCCGCTCGCGGCGGACGTCGAGCCGCGCGTGCACGGGTGGGTGCGCGCTCACGAACTGCCATTTCCTACGGAGGAGGCGGTCATTATCTCATCCATTGGGGTGCATCCGTCCGTGCGTGGCGGGTGGATCGCCATGTCGCTCGGGTACGACGCGCTCCGGTGGGCGATGACCCGCGGGTTCAAGCGCTTCCTGCTTCCGGCCAGCGTTGACATCGCGAACCGGCGGATGGGGTTCGCCGAGCGCCTCGGCGCGCGCATCGTCGCCAAGCTGCAGGGCGCGCGGGAGGACACCAACCACGTGCTGCTCCTTTACGGTAACATCCACGACGCGCTCGCCGGGGACGAGTGCAACCACTGACCCTTCCTGGGTCTTTTTCTTTGCTCGTGGTTTGTCGGCCGCCGGTCTGCTATCATCCAAGGGTATGAAGACGCTGCTGCCGATGCCGCTTGCGGACGGGGGAGAGATCCGCGTGATATCCCTGTCGACCAGCTTGCGCGTGGTTCCCGCGCGCGTCCGCGCGGCGGGCCAGCGTCGGCTTGAGGAGTTGGGATTTCGCGTCACCTACGGCGCCAACGCGTTCATGTCCGGTCCGTTCCGGACGGCGTCCATCGCGGAACGTCTGGAGGATTTTCACGAGGCGCTCGCGGATCCGAACGTGGGGGCAATTCTCGCGTCGCGCGGGGGATTTTCCGTGAATCAGCTCCTGCCGTTTTTGGACTTCGCCCGCATCCGGAAGTCGCGCAAGATCATTTGCGGCCATTCCGACATCACGGCGCTCGTGAACGCCGTGTTCGCGCGCGCGGGCCTCGTGGCGTATCTCGGGCCAAACTTTTCCACGATCAGTCGCACTCGCGACGCGTCGTACACGCTTGAGGCCTTCGACCGGGCAATGCGACGTCCTCGTCCCGCGCCGTGGGCGCATTCGCCACGCTGGAACGATCCGGACGAACGCCCGGGTCGGGGGTTCTCCCGCAACCCCGGGCCGTATGTGATCCGCCATGGCCGGGCGGAAGGGACGATCGTCGGCGGGAACCTCTGCACGTTCAACTTGTTGCAAGGGACGCCGTTTTTTCCGAAGCTCGCCGGGGCTGTGCTCTGGCTCGAGGACGACGCGCTCACAGGCAAGTGGACGGCGCAGGAATTCGACCGGAACCTGGAGTCGCTGCTGCAGCAGCCGGGAGCGGAAGGGATTCGCGGGCTCGTGATCGGGAGATTCCAGCGGGTCTCGAACATGACGCGGCGCAAACTGGAGGACATCGTCCGGACGAAATTCCGGCTCCGCGGGGTTCCGGTCGTTGCGGGGATGGACTTCGGGCACACGTCCCCCCAGGGCATGGTCCCGATCGGCGGAACCACGCACCTGGTCGCGATCGGCGCGCGCGTTTCCGTCCGCGTGTCTCCGTAGGTTGACCGCAAGTCGCCGAGGCTGTAAGGTTTGGGCGCGTCCGATCACCCGGGAGGTGTCATGGATCAGATCCGCATGGAACCGTTCCCGTTGGAAGGCGGGAACAACGATATTCTTGCGAGTCTCGTTGAATGTTACCGAGGGGTATTCGCCGAGCCGCCGTGGAACGAGTGGTTGAAGTGTTCGGAATGCGGGAAGGCGTGGGGGAAGCCGCAGGACGCGGACCTCGCCGCGATGCGGTTCTCGCACTGCGGCCGGCCTGTCACGGACTATTGGCCGCACGCCGAGGTCGCGGAGGAATTCTTCCGCGTTCTCGGGCGGGGAGCCGTGTGCTGGCTGGCCGTCGAACGCGCGGAGCGCCGGGCGAGGGTCGTCGGGTTCACCTGGGGATCGCCGATCGCGTCCATGTGGGACGGGTTCGAGCCGGAGCTTCAGGACAGCCTGCGCCGCGAATTCGGCGCGGCAGCCGAGAGCGACCAGGACATCATCTACCAGACGGAGCTCGGGGTGCTCGCCTCCTACCGCAACCGCGGACTGGCCCGCTTGCTCGCGGAGCGGCGTAACCAGGACTTTCTCGACCGCGGATTCCGGATCGGCGTCGCCGTCGTGCGCGAGCGGCCGGAGCCGTCGGTCACCTTCCTGTGGTACCAGAGGATCGGCTTCCGCGTGATCCACCGGTTTCCGCCGGAGAACGGCCGCGTCGTCATCGCGCGCGCGCTCGAGTCCGGCCTGTTCTGCCGGCACGCGTAGATGCACGCCTTTTCGCACCGACCGGTGCGTTTTTTCTTGCATCGGCCCCTGAAAACGGGCTATGATGGGGCCGCTATGTTTTGGACCCTCTTGCTGTTTCTCGCCGTCCTGTCGCTCCTCGTGTTCGTCCACGAATTCGGGCACTTTATCGTCGCCAAAAAGTCGGGAATGAAGGTGGAAGAATTCGGCTTCGGTTTTCCACCAAGGCTCTGGGCGATCCGTCGAGGCGGGACGGCTTATTCGATCAACTGGATTCCACTTGGCGGATTCGTGAAAATCAAGGGCGAGTCAGGTGAACAACGTTTTGATCACGACAGCTTTTCCTTTCAATCCGCGTGGAAACGTCTGCTCGTGCTTGTGGCCGGAGTGACCATGAACATGGTACTTGCGGCCGTGCTGTTGTCGATCGGATTCATGTTGGGCCTTCCAACGATCGTGGAAGACGGCATCTCGTCATCTGCGCGGCTTGCCGATGAGCAGATTCGTGTGGTGTCCGTGCTTTCGGGGAGTCCGGCGGAGCGTGCTGGTTTTGAAAGTGGCGATGCGCTTTTGTCGATTGACGGTATTCCGTTTGCGAGCGCCAAGGAGGCACATGGCCATATCACCACACATGTCGAGCAGGACATGGTTTTCGTTGTGGAGCGGGAAGGGGTGAGCATTTCCGCAACCCTCCGCGCAGAGGCGCTGCCAGAGGTCGGGATCACCGGGGTCGGTGTTGGGCTTGTGAAAACCGCCCTTGTGTCGTATCCGTGGTATCTTGCGATCGTGAACGGGATTGTGGCGACCGGGATGTTTACGTGGGAGGTCTTGAAAGCATTTTGGGACCTGCTTGCCAATCTCGTGGTGCGCCAAGAGGTTTCCGTGGATCTGTCCGGTCCGGTCGGGATCGCGGTCATGACAGGTCAGGTTGCGGAGCTTGGGTTTGTGTATCTGCTCCAATTTGCCGCGCTTTTGTCGATCAACCTCGCGGTTGTGAACATCCTGCCATTTCCCGCGCTCGACGGCGGACGTGTGTTGTTTCTTGCGATAGAAAAGCTTCGACGCAAGCCTGTTGATGAGCGACTTGAGGCCATGGTGCACAATCTCGGGTTCGCCGCGCTCATGGGGCTCGTACTCCTTGTGACCTATCGCGACTTGGTGCGTTTCGGCGATCAGATTATTGGAACGTTGCGCGGTATGGTCGGTGTGTAACGACAACAATCACGCCACGGAACGTGACTTCCTTGCTGCGGAACTCGCCTCCCCCGTGGCGGGGGACCGGATGAAATCCTGCAGGCCCTAAGCTGCTGCAACGGATTTCATCCTGGCTCAAACAGTCCTCGCGGCGTTCAGTCCCGTTCCGTGGCGTATCAAGATATGCAAGAAAAATTTCAAAAATTGAAAACGGATTTCGACGCCGCGATCGAGACGCTTACAGAAGCGGTTGATCTTGAGAAGCTGCGCGTCGAATTTTTGGGGCGCAAGGGACATCTTGCCACACTCATGAAGGGGATGTCCGAGCTTGCTGAGGCGGAGCGTCGCGAGATCGGCAAGATCGCCAACGAGGTGAAGGAAAAAATGGAAACGGCGTTTGCCAAGAAGGAGGCCGAGATGGCCTCGCGCATCGCGTCCAAAGAGGAGTGGATCGACGTGACCGAGCCTGGGAGGTTTCTTTCCTCCGGCCATCTCCATCCGGTCACCCAAGCCATCGCAGAGATCACGGACATTTTTGCCAAGATTGGATTTACGCGCGTGTCCGCTCCGGAAGTTGATTGGGATTGGTACGCGTTTGAATCTCTTAACATGCCGAAGGACCATCCGGCACGCGACGACTGGGAGACGTTTTTCGTGGACGCGCCGGAAGGAAACCCGTCTTCGTCCAGCTCGCTTGGACAAGGGCGGGCGGGAAAGGGGAAGATCGTTTTGACCCCGCACACCTCGAATTCCCAGGTGCGTGAGCTTGAAAAGGGAAGGCTTCCGATTCGCATGATGAATATCAACCGCTGTTACCGTCGTCAATCGGACGTGAGTCATGTCCCCATGTTTCATCAGTTTGAAGGATTTATGGTCGCCGAAGGGCTCTCTATCACGCATTTGAAAGGCGTTCTCGACTATTTTGTTCGAACATATTTCGGACCAAATCGTGTGACGCGCTTGCGTCCGCATCATTTCCGTTTTACCGAGCCGAGTTTTGAGGTAGACATCAGCTGTGATGTGTGCGTAGGAAGCGGGTCCGTCGAGGGCGGTGTGTGTCGTCTGTGCAAGGCGGGTTGGCTCGAGCTCGGCGGGGCCGGGATGACGCATCCGAATGTTTTGAAAGCCGGAGGGGTGGATCCGGGAACGTACACAGCCTTCGCGTTTGGTTGGGGAGTGGAACGCACGCTCATGATGCGGCAGGGGATCAAGATTCCGGACATTCGCGTGTTGTACGGAAACGATCTACGTTTTGTGAAGCAGTTTTGACTGTTTTCCCCTCCTTTTCAAGGAGGGGTTAGCCCGCCCGACCGAACGACAGGGCGCGAGTTCGGTCGTTCGGGCGGGGGGTGGTTACCGCGTCGCGTAACCCCCTCTAATTCCCCCTTCAAAAGATGGAGAATGTTTATGAACATCCTGATTTCCTACAACTGGTTGAAAGAATCCATGAAGACCGATTTATCGGCTGTGGAGTTTGCAAAACGCACGACGGCAGCAGGGAACAGCGTGGAGCGCATGCATGTTTTGCGGGAGCGCTACGCGAAGGTTGTCGTCGGCGAGGTTCTTGAGGTTCTTGCACATCCGAACGCGAATAAGTTGAAGCTGGCAAAAACAAAGATTGGAAAGGAGGCCGTTGATATCGTGTGCGGTGGCACAAATCTTGCGGCAGGACAAAAAGTCCCGGTGGCGCTCCCAGGGGCTAAAGTTCGTTGGCATGGGGAGGAGAACTGGACAGAGCTGCATGCGACAGAGATTCGAGGGGCGAAGAGTCACGGCATGATCTGTGCTGCGGCCGAGCTTGGATTTTCCGCCATAGGCGGAGACAAGATCAAACAGGGCGAGCAGGAGATTTGGGATATCACGAACCTCACCGACGCGAAGCCTGGCACGTCTTTTGTTGACGCGCTTGCGCTCGACGACGTGATTTTTGACATCGAAGCAACCACGAACCGTCCGGATTGCATGTCGATCATTGGCCAAGCGCGCGAAGGCTCTGCCGTGACCGGCGCGAAGTTTCTTTGGAAGCCACTGCCGCCCGTGAAGCCACTGCCGCCAGTGAAACCTCTGTCCGTTTCCGTTCACGATCCCAAACTCTGCCCACGCTACCAAGCGGTTACCATTGACGGCGTGAAGGTCGGACCCTCTCCATGGTGGGTGCAGGCGCGACTGTTGCTTGCCGGGCGCCGGCCGATCAACAATGTCGTGGACGTGACGAACTACGTGTTGCACGAGTTGGGCCAGCCGCTGCACGCCTTTGATGCGGACAAACTTGATGGCGGCGAGATCATCGTGCGTCGCGCCAAGAAGGGGGAGGTGATTCAGGCGCTTGATGAAGAGGAGTACACATTGACGGACCAGATGCTCGTGATTGCGGACGCAAAGAAGGCGGTCGCCATTGCTGGCGTGATGGGAGGCGTTCAAACGGGCACAAGCGAGAAAACAACGCGGATCGTCGTTGAGTCGGCGAATTTCGATCCAGTTTCCGTGCGTCGGACCTCGCGGAGCCTGAATCTCATTTCGGATTCTTCCAAATTGTTTGAGAAAGGGCTTTCGACCGAGGCGACCGCGCCAGCCTTGGCGCGTGCGGTTGAACTCATTCTTCAAATTGCCGGCGGGCGTGTGGCTTCGGAGGTTGTCGATGTTCGAGCGGAAACGTATGAGCACGAACATTTTCCGTTTGATCCGGTGAAGACCGTTGAACGCATCGGCATGGACATTCCCGAAAAAGACATGCTTGAGATCCTGAAGCGTCTTGGTTTTGAGCCGGGAAAAAAAACGCGTGGAATTTATGACATCGACGTTCCCTATTGGCGCGATCATGACATTGAGACCTCGGTCGACTTTGTGGAGGAGATCGCCCGCGTGTACGGCTATGCCAATATCCCAGCTGCTTTGCCCGGAGGGGAGCTGAAGCTTATTCCAGAGGACCCAGGGCTCGTGTGGGAGCGGCGTGCCAAAGAGGCGCTTCGCGGCGCGGGGTTTACGGAGACGTACGCGTATAGTTTTGTTTCTCGCAAGCAACTCGAATCATACGAAATTGATCCTGCATCGGCGGTGCATGTGCAAAACCCGCTTTCAAGCGAGCAGGAGTTTTTACGCACAAGCCTTGTTCCAACCATGCTGACGACGATCGAGGCAAATCAGCGCGCGTTTCCGGAGGAATCACTGTTTGAAATTTCTTCGGTGTACACGCCGGTCAAGGGGGACATCCCCTCACAAAAACTTCGTCTGGCGCTCGCCGCGTATGGAAGCGACGGCGCGGTCGCGTTTTCCAAAGCAAAAGGCGCGCTTGAGAGGTTTTTCTCGGATCTTGGCGTGCGTCGACACCGGCTTGAGCGTTTGAGCGACGATGCGCGCTGGCACTCGGGTCGCAGCGCGAAGGTATGGGTTGGGGATCACGTGGATGTTGGTGTCGTGGGCGAGGTGTCGCGCGAGGTTGCAGAGCGGTTTGGTCTTGAAGGACGTGCCGTACTCGTCGACATCGATTTCGAAGCGCTCCTTCCGTTTTTTTCCACGTCACGATCGTATACGCCGATTCCCCTTTACCCGTCCGTGAAGCGCGATCTCGCCTTTCTCGTTGACCATACGCTTGCATACGCAACGATTGAGGTGAAACTCAAGGCGACAAATCCGCTTGTGCGCGAGCTCGAGCTCTTCGATGTCTACACAGGAAAGGGTGTACCCGCAGGAAAAAAATCCCTTGCCGTTCACCTGACGCTCCGTGCCGATGATCGAACGCTTGCCTCCGCGGAAGCGGATCAGGTCGTCACCGATCTCCGCGAGGTGCTCGAAAGGCAATTTTCTGCTATCATACGAATGTAGTATTCTCTTATGTTTGAATCTCGCGACATTCTCTACATCGTCCTCGCGTTTTGTTCCTTGTGGCTCACGGCGTTTTTTTGCTGGCTCATCTGGCAGATCGCCATGATTTTGAAGAACGTGAACGACACTATGACCGAGGCGCGTGAAAAGATCGCGAAGATTGAGGAAGCGCTGACCGCAATCAAAAACCGTTTTGAAAAGGCCACGGCCGGATTTGGGTTGTTTGGCGAGGGAATCAAGAAGCTCGTGGAGTACGTTGTCGAAAAGAAACGCGAGAAGATGTCAAAAAACGACGAATAATGCTGGATGCAATGGCTCCGCAACGGCGGAGTTTTTGAGTGGTTCAAACAGTTTTTGCACGCCACCCGGCGGCGTGCAACGTCCATTTTCATTGGTCTGCACGTAGCCGGGCGGCGAACAAAGTGAGTGGGGTCAACGGACCTTCGCCCGCCGAAGCGGG
>CAYJVP010000048.1:0-1947 GCA_964373615.1 uncultured Gammaproteobacteria bacterium
AAACGCCGGCCGCGGTTATTTTGAGGACCGACGACCGGCAGCAAACATGGATCCGTATCTGGTTGTGACCGCGCTCCTTGAGACCGTTTGCGGCGATGGGTTTCAACCACGATGAGCCTTACAGGACGAATCGCTTCTTGAGCTCGTCCAGTTTCCCCTCGACCAGTAATCTCCGCTCGTCCTCTTTGTCGAGTTTGAAGTTCGGCGAACCCGTGTCGCTGTATTTGGCGTTCGTAAGGCCGTGGAGTTGTGCCTCCTCGTTTGAGAGCGAGGTCGCGAGCTCCTCAAAAATGACCTGGCAAACGCGCTCGCCGGGATAGACGCGCAACACCTGGTTTCCCGCCTCATTTTTCATGGGGAAGATCAGGTTGCCTTTGTAGCCCGCGTCGATAATGCCAGAAAGAGAAAGGTTAATGCCACGGCGATTGGTCGACGTGCGCGGAAAAAGGATCGCCATGATGTTTGGCGCGTTCATTTCTACGCGCTCAAGGCTTGTGGCGATCACGAATTCGTTTGGGAGAAGATCGAAGGACTGTCCGGGCTGAAGTTGCACTTCGTCGAATTGCTCGCGATGAATCTCTGCGTCGTCGATCGCGACCTTGATCGCGCGCCGTCCCTTCTCACCCATCGTCCAGTTGCGCGGAATCAAAAATTTATACCCCAGCCGTAGGTCAACCGCGTGCGGCTGGAGTTGAAACTTGTCGACCATGGGAGAAAAGGCGATCGTCCCTTTCGAAACGGCCTCGACGATTTCTCGGCGGGTCAAAACCGCCATAGCATTACACCGCAGGAATATCAATGTGGATGGCCGGGCTCATGGTGGAGCAGATCACCGCGTTTCGAAAGTACACACCTTTTGACGAGGGCGGCTTGACTTTTCGGATGCTTTCGATAAGCGCGATCAGATTCTCCTTTAACTTCGGACTGTCAAAGCTCATGCGGCCAATGACCTGATGCACATTTCCTGTGTCGTCGTTTCTGTAGCTCACCTTTCCCGCCTTTTGTTCTTGCACCATCTTTGCGACGTTTGGTCCAATCGTGTCCGTCTTTGGGTTTGGCATGAGCCCTCTGGGGCCGAGGATTTTGGCGAGCTTGGCGAGTTTTGGCATCATGACAGGGGTGGCGACCGCCACGTCAAAATCAATCTGGTTACTCTTGCCGATCTTTTCGATGAGCTCCTCGCCACCGAAGAGGTCTGCGCCGGCGGCTTTGGCCTCGCCTTCCTTTTCGGCCTCCACGAACGCGGCCACGCGTTTTGTTTTCCCCGTGCCATGTGGCAAGGCCACGGTGCCGCGCACCTGCTGGTCGCTCTTGCCCGTGTCAATCCCAAGTTTCACATGGAATTCGACCGCGGCATCAAACTTCGTTGTGCCGACTTTTTTGATGAGCTCAACGGCTTCATTGATGGAATAGAGTTTTTTCGGATCGAGTTGGGATTTTGCCTCCTGGTAGCGTTTGCTTCGCATAGAGTGTGGTGGTTCAGGCGCCCCGCCGTTGGCGGGGCTCCCACATGAAGTCAGGATTTAAGCTTTCTCTTTTCTTTCCTCCATCCAATCGCGATACACGATGCGCCAGTGGAGCCAGAAGAGCGGGGCGGCGACCAGAATCATCGCGATGTCGCGCACCGCCGATTGCTGTTTGCGCACGAGCGCGGCTTGTTCCTCGCGTTCTTGCTGTTTGGCACAGCGCGCATCGGTCTGTTCTTGCGTTTCGGTTTCCGCGCCATTGATGCCGATCATTTTGTCGCAGTACGCGGCCCACTCCGGCGCGTCCGCTGCCGGGAACACCCACGTTTTCAGAGCGATATTGATGAGATCGGACACCGAGAAAATGAGCATCATGAGCGTGACGAATGTCACGAGCGCAAAGTAGATGCGTAGAATAACGGAGCCTCCCTTGGTCATATGGTAGCCTTTAGCTTTTAGCTTTTAGCTTTTAGCTTTTAGC
>CAYJVP010000048.1:2047-7773 GCA_964373615.1 uncultured Gammaproteobacteria bacterium
TTTAGCTTTTAGCTTTTAGCTTTTAGCTTTTAGCCGATGCTAATGGCTAATGGCTAATGGCTGAGTTATTTTATTTCCACTCCCATTTGTCGGGCCGTTCCGGCGATGATTTTCATGGCCTGATCAACGTCGGTCGTGTTTAGGTCCGGCATCTTTTTTTCCGCGATCTCCTTGAGTTGTGCTTTGGTGATGGAGCCGATTTTTTCCTGGAGTGGCTTCCCAGATCCTTTCTCGAGTTTCGCCGCTTTTTTGATGAGTTCCGAGGCGGGCGCGATTTTCGTGATGAAGGTATAGCTGCGGTCTTCGTACACCGAGATGATAAGCGGCACGACCTCGCCGCGGCGGTCCTGGGTCGCTTCGTTGAATCGCTTCACGAATTCCGCGATGTTCAAGCCGTGTTGGCCAAGCGCGGGGCCGACCGGCGGGGCCGGGGTGGCCGCGCCTCCCTGGATTTGGAGTTTGATTTTGGTAACGAGTTTTTTTGGCATACGTCAGATTTTTTTCACCTGCAAGAAGTCGAGTTCCACCGGCGTTTCACGTCCAAACATGTTGACAAGCACTTTGACCTTGCCGCGCGCTTCGTCGACCTCGGACACCTTTCCTTCGAAGTTTTTGAACGGACCGTCCGTGATCTGTACCGGCGAACCGGGTTCGACGTCGAGTTTATACTCGGGCTCATCAACCCCCATCCGTTTTTGAAGCGAAGTGATCTCCTCGTCTGCGATCGGGGTTGGCGTCGTGCCCGTGCCGATGAATCCGGTCACGTTTGGTGTATTGCGCACGACGTACCATGAGTCGTCCGTCACGACCATTTCGACGAGCACATAGCCAGGAAAAATTTTTTCTTCCACCACGCGACGTTTGCCGTTTTTGATTTTGATCTTTTTTTCTTTCGGCACCATTACGTTGAAAATTTTGTCCTGCATGTCCATACTCTCGATGCGCTGGTGCAGGTTATCAGAAACATTTTCCTCGTAACCGGAATAGGTGTGGATCGCGTACCAACGCCGGCCGTGTTTTGCTACTTGTTTTGGCATACCCTCCGTTTAAGAAACAAGTTTGACCAGTTCGTCAAGTCCAATATTCAGCGCGAGGTCAAGCACGCCAATGAAAATCGCGAGCAGAACGGAAACCGCAACCACAATGATCGAGTACCGGGTCGTTTCTTTCCGCGACGGCCAGGTTACCTTTTCAAGCTCTTCCTTGGCCTGTTTGAGGTACGTTATGGGGCCAACCTTTTTTTTCACCTCTTCCATAGTAATGATATTTCTTCTGCTCTACCTTAAAACCCCCGTCGGGGGCTTTCTAGAGATAAAGATAAGCCATTGTCATAGGCCTGTCAAGGGGAATTAAACATCCAAATTTTGCACCGTCTTCGCGTGCGTTTGGATGAAGCGTTTGCGCGGGGCGACGTCCGCGCCCATCAGAATATCGAACGTCTCGTCAGCCTTTTCCGCGTCTTCGATGGTGACCTGCTTCATGACGCGCGTTTTGGGATCCATGGTGGTTTCCCAAAGCTGCTCCGGGTTCATTTCCCCAAGACCTTTGTAGCGTTGAATGTTCACGCGTACCCCGTGTCCCTTTGATCCCTCTGTCCCCTCTGTTCCTTCCATCTCCTTCACTTCGACCTCTTTCCCTTTTGACAGCTCCTTGACGAACGCCATTTTTTCCTCATCTGTGAACGCGTAGCGAAATTCCTTCCCAACCTGCACACGGAAGAGCGGGGGTTTGGCAATGTACACGTGGCCCCCGCGGATGAGGTCGGGGAAGTAACGGTAGAACAACGTCAAGAGGAGCGTGCGGATGTGCGCGCCATCAACGTCCGCGTCGGTCATGATGACGATGCGGTCATAGCGCAGCGCGTTGATGTCGAACGCTTCGCCGATGTTGGTGCCGAGCGCGATGATGAGCGACTTGATCTCGTTGTTAACAAGCATCTTGTCGAGTCGGGCGCGCTCCACGTTCAAAATTTTTCCGCGCAAAGGCAGGATCGCTTGCGTCTCACGATCGCGGCCTTGTTTCGCGCTCCCGCCGGCCGAGTCGCCCTCTACGAGGAAGATCTCGGATCGTTTGGGATCCTTTGTAGAGCAGTCCGAGAGTTTCCCCGGGAGCGTTAACCCTTCGAGCACCCCTTTGCGCAGCACGGTTTCACGGGCCGCACGGGCCGCGGCGCGCGCTTGAGCCGACAGGACACATTTGCCGATGATGGCTTCCGCGTCAGCCGGATGTTCTTCAAGATATATACGGAAATGTTCCCCGAACACGGACTCGACCGCGGTGCGCGCTTCGGGGTTGCCAAGCTTCGCTTTGGTTTGGCCCTCAAACTGCGGCTCTTTTATTTTTACGCTGATGACCGAGGTGAGTCCCTCGCGCACGTCGTCGCCGGTCAGGTTCTGATCCTTTTCTTTGAGATAGCCTTTGGCGCGAGCGTAGTTGTTGAGCTCCCGCGTCAGAGCCGCGCGAAAGCCGATGAGATGCGTGCCGCCTTCCAGGTTATAGATGTTGTTGGCAAAGCAAAAAATCGATTCGTGATATTCCTCTGTGTACTGCACCGCCACCTCGATGTCCATGTCAGCCGCATCGTCGTGTTTGGAGACATAAAACACGTTCGGGTGCTTCACCCCCTTGCCGTGGTTGATGTGGCGCACATACGAGGCAACGCCACCTTCAAAGTAGAAGGCACGGGACTCCTCCTCGCCCTTTTTTCGTTTATCGTGAATGATGAGGTGGATCCCTTTGGTGAGGTACGCTTGTTGGCGCAAGTGGTCGATGATCGTCTTCAGGTTGAATTCCGTGGTTTCGAAGGTGTGTGCGTCCGGTTTGAACGTCACGGTCGTACCCGTGCCCTTGGCCGATCCGACGGCCTTCACCTTTGCGCGCGGCCGGCCGAGACTATACTCCTGCACCCACAATTTTCCGTCCCGTTTGACCTCGACCTTCAGATCCGCCGACAGCGCGTTGACCACAGACACGCCCACCCCATGAAGCCCGCCGGACACCTTGTAGCCGCCGCCACCAAATTTGCCGCCCGCATGAAGCTTTGTCATGACAAGCTCCAGGGCGGATTTTTTGAATTGCGGGTGGATGTCAACCGGGATGCCGCGGCCATGATCCTCGACAGAAAGAGACCCATCCGGATGTAACGTGAGAATGATCTGATCGCCAAAGCCGGCCATGGCCTCGTCAAACGAGTTGTCCATGACCTCCCAGATGAGGTGGTGCAAACCGGAAGGACCGGTCGAGCCGATGTACATGCCCGGCCGTTTGCGTACGGGGTCGAGTCCTTCCAAGACGGTAATTTGTTTTGCGCTGTATTCGGATTTTTTTTCGGCCCGATGGCCGGATCCGGCCTTTGGGCCGGGCGTCCCTTTCACCTCTTTCGTCCCCTTCGGCATAAGAAAAATAGGTCGAAAATAACGCCCCCAATGTATCATGATTTCGCACAAAAGGGAAGCGGAAGGCCTGGCTCGTGTTATACTATATTTATATGGACAATGGGGGGTTTCTTAAGGAGGAAGAAAAGGGGTTCAAAACGTTTTATAAGCGTTCGCTGTGGTGGGTGGAGCATCGCGCGTTGCTTCGACGGATTGTGATCATCGTGCTCGCCGCGTTTGACGCGGCCTTGCTGTTGTTTAGCGCGTGGACGTTTCTCGACACGTTTGTCGTGAGCGTGGACCGCGAAGACCGCGCGGTTGCAGAGGTCGCGGTCGTTGGACAAATGGACCTGCGAAATTTTTCCACGGCACAGTCGGCGGACGCCATGAGCGTTTCGGAAATGCAGGTTTTGACAACGGGAGACAAACGCTACGATTTTTATACAACCCTCGCGAATGCGAATCGTGATTGGTACGCCGAGTTTCAATACGCCTTCGTGATCGGTGATACGGAAACAGATGAGTTTTCCGGATTCATTCTTCCCGGTGAGGAAAAACCCCTCGCCTATTTCGCCTGGGAAGCGGACAGCCGGCCAACCGGTGTCCGGCTCGACATTCGCGATCTTGCCTGGCACCGCGTTGACCCACACGCGATTGCGGACTACGACACCTGGGAGGCGGATCGACTCGGGTGGAACATCACGGCCCCTCTCTTTTCGCGGGAACTCGCCATCGATAAAGAGGAGATCGGGCGTATCAGCTTTACGGTTTCTAACACGACCGCGTTCAGCTATTGGGAGCCGGTGTTTTACGTTCTGCTTTTGCGTGGCAATTCCGTCGCGGGAGTGACGAGCACGACGATCGATCGATTTGAAAGTGGAGACACGCGCTCGATGGTGATCAACTGGTTCGGAACGATTCCCGCGGTCACGAAAATTGAAGTGATCCCCGCGGTGAACCTGTTTGACCCGGATGCGTACATGCCGCTTGAAGGGGAAACGGCGACGGACATTCGCGAACGGGTGCTGCGCGGCCGACGATGACGCGGCTGCATGCACATCCTGAAACAGGCCTTCACTTGCTGCGGAACTCGCCTCCCCCTTCGCCGGGCTTCGTGGGACCGGATGAAATCCTGCAGACCCTAAGCTGCCGCAACGGATTTCATCCTGGCTCGAACAGTCCTCGCAGCGTTCAGGCCCGTTTCAGGATGTCCGTTGGATGTGATGTGATATGAATCGACTCCGTGCGGCGTTGCAAAAGGCGGATTGGTTATTTTTGTTGTCGGTTTTTGCGCTGATCGCATTTGGTCTCGTGGCCATCTATTCCATCACGCTCTCGAACCAGGACGCAGACCTTTCTCTTGTTTACAAACAACTCATCGCCGCTGGTATTGGCACGACGCTCTTTTTGTTTGTGACGGTTTCGAATTATCGACTGCTTCGCAGTTACGCTCGTGTGCTGTACGGCCTTGCGGTTATCAGCTTGCTTTGTGTGCTGATTTTTGGCGTCACCATTCGTGGAACCACCGGATGGTTTTCCCTCGGAGGGTTCCATTTCCAACCGGTCGAGTTTGCGAAGCTTGCTCTCGTGCTGATGCTCGCCCAGTATCTCGGCGATCGCGCCCGGCGTGACATAGGTTGGAAGGAATGTTTGGTGACGGGTGTGCTGACAGCCGTTCCGGTGGTCCTCACCTTGCTTCAGCCGGATTTGGGTTCGGCTATGATCCTCATCGGCACCTGGGGTTGTGTCTTGCTCTTTGCGGGCCTTAAGAAACGCCACGCGTTTCTGTTTTTGGGTTTTGCAGCCGTGTTTTCCGTCTTGGCCTGGCAGTTTTTGTTTGCGGATTATCAAAAAGCTCGCATCTCGACCTTTCTCAATCCCGCAAACGATCCGCTCGGCCAAGGGTACAACGTTCGACAGGCGATGATCGGGGTGGGGAGCGGTGAGTGGTTCGGCCGAGGACTTGGGTTTGGCTCACAAAGCCAATTAAAATTTATTCCGGAAAGCCAGACGGACTTTATTTTTGCCGTCGTGGCCGAGGAGCTTGGATTTGTCGGGGTCGTACTTCTGCTCGGCGCTTTCTTTCTTCTTTTCGAACGCATTTTGCGCCATGCTTCCCGCACGCGCGACGATTTTACGAGTTACGTCCTTTTGGCTATTGGGAGTTCGCTTTTTCTGCAGTTTGTCGTAAACATCGGCATGAACCTTGGCCTCATGCCAGTGACCGGCGTCGCGCTCCCTCTTGTGAGCTATGGCGGGAGCTCGCTCATCTTCACGATGCTCATGCTTGGGATTGTGGAAAGCGCGGCGGTCCGGATGGCGGAGAGGAGCCGACTCGCCAAAAGAGGATAG
>CAYJVP010000049.1:0-7692 GCA_964373615.1 uncultured Gammaproteobacteria bacterium
TTCATTTGGCTTTTTGAAGATTTATCTATCAGGACCTCTGAAAAACTGATGGATGTTCGTTTCCGCCGGTCGCCGGAGGCGACCCGCTGTTGCGGGAGGCGGATCCACCTATTCAGCCAGAGGCTGATCAGTCCTTCGGCTGAGGCGGAAGCGAAGGCGGAAGACGAAACCAGCCCGACCGCCAGCCCGACAGAGTCATTCTGGCGGGGCTCGGCCGGGCGGGCCCGGCAGACTGCCGGGCGGGAGACGCGCCTTTGCAGAGGTTCCCGTATGAGCCCACGGCACTCCGTCTGTCAAATTCGCGCTCTTTCCGCCCCTTCTTGAGCGTGCTACGCTTTCGACGACTATCCTATGGCTTCTCCTTTTGTCCACCTTCACGTTCACAGCCATTACTCGCTTCTTGAGGCGCTTCCGAAAACGAAGGCGCTCATCAAAGCGGCAAAGGAGAAAGGGTTTGACACGTTTGCGTTGACGGATAACGGGGCGTTGTATGGCACGATTGAGTTCTACCAAAAAATGCAGGAGGAGGGGATGAAGCTCATCGTTGGCATGGATGCGTATGTGGCGCCGTTTGGCCGACACCAAAAACGCGCGCGCATCGACACGAAGCCATCTCGTCTCGTGTTACTTTGCGAGAACATGGATGGATACCGCAACCTTGTTCATCTTTCCTCGCTCGGCTTTATCGAAGGTTTTTACTACAAGCCGCGCATTGATAAGGAATTATTGCGTGAGTTTTGCCAAGGGAAGGCGCACGTCCAGGCAGCTGCCGGACACGGGCTGATCGCGCTCTCTGGCGGGCGATTCGGAGAGGTCGATCAGGCGATCTCTCTTGGGAATCGCGACCATGCGAAGGAACTCATCCGTGAATATCAAGAGCTGTTCGGCGAGGGAAATTTTTACCTTGAGCTTGTGGACCGTCCCGAGGTCCCCGAGCAAGAGTCCGTGAACGCTTCGCTCATTGAACTCGGGCGCGAGCTCGGCGTCCCGCTTGTGGCCGCGAAAAATGTTTTTTATCTCAAGCCGCAGGACGCAGAAGCGTGGAAGATTTTGCAGTGTGTGAAGGAAGGCAAGACGCTTGAACAGTTCGAGCGCCTTCAACCGTATGAGGAAGACGCGTCCTTTGTCGACGGTGCGTACATGGAGGAACGGTTTCGCGACGTGCCCGAGGCGATTGAGAACACGCGGCGCATTGCGGACCGTTGTCGTGTGACGTTTGATCTTGGAAAATGGAACTTCGCCCGCTTTGACCCTCCGGAGGGCATGACGCACATCAGCTATCTCAGGCGCCGTGCGTTTACGGAGATCGCGGACAAGGTTTCCGAGGTGACCGATGAGATGAAGCAGCGCCTTGAGTACGAACTGTCTGTTATTGAGATGAAAGGGTTTGCGCCGTACTTCTTGATCGTCTCCGACTACATCGAGTGGGCGCGTCGTCACGGGATCGTGACGACCACCCGCGGCTCTGCGGCCGGCTCCCTTGTGAGTTTTGCTATAGGAATTTCAACCGTGGACCCCATTCGCTACCAGCTTCCTTTTGAGCGCTTCTTAAATCCTGAACGCCCCTCTGCTCCGGACGTTGACGGCGACTTTGCCGATAACCGTCGCGACGAGATGCTCGCGTATGTTTCCGAAAAATACGGTCACGACAAGGTGGCGCAGATTTGCACGTTTGGCACCATGCTTGCCCGCGGCAGTGTCCGAGATGTCGGACGCGCACTCGGTTTTCCCTACGTGTTCGTGGATGGAGTTGCAAAACTCGTGCCCATGGGGAGCCAAGGATTTCCCATGACGCTCGATCGGGCGCTTGCCGAGTCCGGGGAGCTCAAGACCCGTTACGACGCGGAGGCAGACGTCCATCGTTTGATCGATCTTGCCAAACGCATCGAAGGGTGTGCGCGTCACGTTTCGATCCATGCGGCCGGGGTCGTCATCGCCCCCTCTGCGCTCACGGATTTTACGCCGCTGCAGATTGAGTCGCGCGAAGGGAAGATCATCACGCAGTACGAAATGAAGTCCGTCGAGGCCGCGGGGCTTCTCAAGATGGATTTTTTGGGAATCCGCAACCTTTCGATTTTAGGAGACGCGGTGAAGCTTGCGAAAAAAACAAAAGGCGTGGATATCGTGCTTGAAAAAATTCCCATTGACGACGCGAAAACCTTCGAGCTGCTCGCGCACGGCCACACCATGGGAACCTTTCAGCTCAACGGTGATGGGATAACAAAGTATCTCATGGATCTGAAGCCCGAGCGCATCGAGGACATCATGGCCATGGTGGCGCTGTATCGTCCGGGGCCGATCGAATCGATCCCGGAATACATCCGCCGCAAACATGATGCGTCGCGCGTGTTTTATCTTGACCCACGCATGAGAGAGTTTCTGGATCAGTCCTACGGCGTTATCGTTTATCAAGAAGATGTCATGTTGATAGCCATTAAGATGGCCGGCTATACGTGGCTCGAAGCGGACAAGCTGCGTAAGGCGATGGGAAAAAAAATCCCGGAGGAGATGGCAAAGCAGAAAGAGAAACTTATTCATGGTCTCGTAAAGCATGGTTTGGAAAAAAAGCTCGCGGATGAACTTTGGAAGCTCATCGAACCGTTCGCCTCGTATGGATTCGGCAAAGCGCATGCGGCCTCCTATGGCATGGTGGCGTATCAAACCGCCTACATGAAGGCCAATTTTCCGGCCGAATACATGACCGCGCTCATGACCGCCGAGAGCGGCGATCTTGAAACCATCGCCGAGGCGGTAAAGGAGTGTGAGCGCATGGGCATCAAGGTGCTGCCGCCGGACGTCAACGAATCGCGTCCGATGTTCACCTATATCAACGACCAGACGATTCGATTCGGACTTGTGGTCATCAAGAACATGGGCGCCGAGGTCGTGGATGCGATGGTCGAAGAGCGCAACGTGAACGGGATGTACAAGGATCTCGCGGATTTTGCGGAGCGCATTCACCATCGGGCGTTTACGAAGAAGTCGCTCGAGGCGCTCATCAAAGTCGGCGCCCTCGATCGGTTTGGGGAGCGCAAGCAGCTTCTCGAGAACATGGATCAGATTCTTCTTTTTAACAAGCAGGCGCAGAGCCGGAAGGAGCAGAATCAGGGTTCGCTTTTCGACCTTGCCCCATCGCTCGCGACGGAAAAACTTAGATTGAGACCAAGCCCCGCGGCGGGTCGACCAGAACTTCTGGCATGGGAGAAAGAATTCCTTGGGCTCTATGTGAGCGCGCATCCCTACGAGCCGGTGGCGCGTCGGTTCGGGAAGCGCCTGACGCCTTGCGCACAGGTTCCCGCCTGTTCGGACGGGGCGCTTGTGCGCTCGGGCGGTGTCGTGAGCTTCGTAAAGTGTATTGTCACAAAAAAAGGGGACCAGATGGCGTTTGTCGGGATCGAGGACGGACACGACAAAGCCGAGGTGATTGTGTTTCCGAGCGTGTTCGCGCAATACCAAGCACAGCTTGAGCCCGATGCCATTGTTCTGGTCTCGGCGAAGGTTTCCAGACGTGATGGGGAAGAGGCGAAACTTCTTGCAAACAGTTTTATTTTCGTGGATGAAACGCGACTGGAAGAGATCGCCGACGTGGTTGAGCGCAACCTTTGGGTTGCCGATCATGTGCGTCAGGCCGTGCAAGCGCCGCTCCCGCCATCGCCGACACCCTCTGCCGAGACGCTTGATATCGTCCTCTCCGGCAAACCCGCGCCAGAGCTTGTCGAACAGCTGCGGGAACTCTTTCGCCAATCTCCCGGTTCTCGACGCGTGTGTTTTCTTGTTGATTCCGGCGGCGCGAAACGTCGCGTGCAGACGGATTATTGCGTGACCCCGAACCCTTTGTTTGTTGATCAGCTCGTCGAGATTGTTGGAAAACAAAACGTTGTGTTATAATAATCCCGTTGAAAGGAGGAATGCATGGAAGCCGCGAAAGTTCCAAAACGAAAAATCTCGGCCGCAAAGAAGCAGCCGGCTCGGGCGGGAAAGGAGAAGTCGGTGACACTTCCTGCGCCGTCTCTCGGACTCTACCGACGCATTGCGGGTATTTTTGTGCTGCTCGTGGCTCTTGTGCTCGCGATCGTCTTGTTTGTATCAACAACGAAAGCAACGGTGCGCGTGATGCCTATCGAGAAGACGGTCGAGAGCGTGTTTTTGGTTGAGGTCGTGCCGACCGCGGCGGTCGAGGGAAAGGTGCAAGGGAAAGTCCTCCAACGAACGTTCGAACAGGCACATACCTACGAGGTGACGGGCGGGGAAGAGAAAGAGGTTCTTGGAAAATCAGGAGGAACCGTCACGATCGTGAACGAAGGTGGGCGAGACCAGCCGCTTGTGGCCACCACAAGACTTCTGTCTTCAGGCGGCGTGCTGTTCCGGCTTGACGATGGGGTTACGGTCCCGGCGGGCGGCCGCGTCGAAGCGGTTGTCCACGCCGACCAAGAGGGTCCAACCGGCGACATCGGGCCAGACCGCTTTACGATCCCCGGACTCTCCACGTCTTTGCAGAGCGTTATTTACGCGACGAGTGATCAAGTCATGAGCGGCGGGCGGCGACTTGTTTCAATTCTCAGCCAAGAGCAGTTGGATGCGGCTGCGGCCGAGCTTGAAGCGACCATGTTTTTGGATGCGAAGAACACGTTGCGTGGCGAAGCCGATGTGAAGGATAGCGGCGAGGTGTTCCAAAGCGAGATTTTGGAAAAGCAGAGCGATACACTTCCTGGAGCGGAGAGCGATCAGTTTGTGATTTCGCTTACACTTGAGGTCACAGGCGTGTTCTATGACGTGGTGTCGCTGAAGGCGCTGTCTGAGGCGAAATTGTACGAGGCGCTTGAGAAGGGATTTGAATTTACGGACACCTCGACCGATGCCGATATCAGTATCCAAACGGAGAACGTGGACAAACAGACGGCGGAGCTGCGCGTATCGCGATCGGCGACGTCTGTTGTCGCCGTCACGCACCCATCCCTTGAGAAGGGAAGTTTCATCGGGCAGACTGAGCAAGAGGTCCGTGACCGCCTTACCACAGCCGGACTCGCCGCAGACGTCAACGTGGACATCTTCCCGCCCTGGGTGCGCACGGTACCGACCCTGAAGGACCATATCGATGTGGTGATCGAATAGGGCTTGAGGCATTTCGGGGTTTCCTGATATGCTAGTTGGGCCTTATTTTGTTTTTTATGAATGCAGACCAGCTTGAAAACCTTCGCCACTCGTGCGCCCATCTTTTGGCCGCGGCGGTTATGCGGCTCTGGCCGCATGCCAAGCGAACGATCGGCCCTTCGATCGAGAACGGATTTTATTTCGATTTTGATTTTGGCGACACGAAAATTTCCGAGGCGGATTTTCCTGCCATTGAAGCCGCGATGCGCGAAATCCTCCCGACGTGGAAGGGATTTGAGCGTCACGAGCTCAATGCAGAAGAGGCCAAACGCGAATACCCCGACAACGCGTACAAATACGAACTGATCGATGAGTTCACAAAGGACGGACAAAAGGTGAGCTTCTACAAATCTGGGGACTATTGGGATTTGTGTCGCGGGGGTCACGTGGAGAAACCAAACGATGAGCTCGAACATTTCAAACTGCTCTCGGTCGCGGGCGCCTACTGGCGTGGTTCGGAAAAGAACCCGATGCTCACGCGCATCTACGGGACCTGTTTTCCATCGCAGGAAGAGTTGGGTGCGTATCTCGTGCAAATGGAAGAGGCCAAGAAGCGCGACCACCGAAAGCTCGGGAAGGAATTGAAGCTTTTCACGTTTAGTGACTTGGTTGGCCCTGGGCTGCCTCTCTGGTTGCCAAACGGGGCGGCGATCGCGGAGCAGCTTGAGAACCTCGCAAAAGACATGGAAACACGCGCCGGGTATCAGCGCGTCCGGACTCCGCATTTAGCCAAAGAGGTTCTCTTTAAAACGTCTGGCCATCTTCCATACTATGCGGAGAGCATGTTTCCACCGATGGTGATGGACGAGGGCGACGGGCAAAAAGAGACGTATTATCTGAAGGCGATGAATTGTCCTCATCACCATCAGATTTACGCGGCAGAGCCACGTAGTTATCGCGATTTACCTTTGAGGTTGGCAGAATACGGAACCGTGTACCGCTATGAGAAGAGTGGCGAGTTATTTGGCCTCATGCGTGTCCGCATGCTATCGATGAATGATGCGCATATCTATTGCACACCGGAACAGTTTGCCTCGGAGTTTGAAGCCGTGAATCAGATGTATCTTCAGTATTTCAAACTTTTTGGACTGACGAAGTACGTGATGCGTTTTTCAACCCATGATCCTGCGGAACTCGGAAAGAAATATATGGACAACGCAGAACTTTGGGTGAAGACCGAAGATATGGTTCGACGAGTTCTCATCGAAAGCAAGATTAATTTTGTCGAAGTTCAAAACGAAGCCGCGTTTTATGGTCCAAAGATCGATGTACAGGTATGGAGTTCCGTAGGTCGCGAGTTTACGATCGCGACCAACCAAGTGGACTTCGCCGTCCCCGCGCGTTTTGGACTTGTCTATGCGGACAAAGACGGAGCGGAGAAAACACCCATTGCGATTCATCGGGCACCTTTGGGGACACATGAGCGTTTCATTGGATTCTTGATCGAGCACTACGGCGGCGCGTTTCCGCTGTGGCTTGCCCCGGTGCAGGTGCGACTGGCAACCGTGAGCGAGGATTTTGTTTCTGCCGCCAAGAAACTCGCGGACGAACTTCGCGATGTCGGTGTTCGGGTGGAACTTGATGCGTCTGACGAGAAAGTTGGAAAGAAAATTCGAAACGCCTCGCTCATGAAAGTGCCGTGGACGATCGTGGTCGGCGCGAAAGAGGCCGAGGGCGGCGATCTTCACGTGCGGGTGTTTGGACAGGAAGAGGAAGTCGTGCTTCCCCGCATAGAACTTATGGAGCGCTTGAAGAAGGAGTCGCAGCCACTTCTCGCATAAGTGGAATCAAAAGGCCGCCCGATTTCTCGTGGCGGCTTTTTGCGTTAAGCGGCTTTTTTTTCTTCAACCGCCTTTGGCGTCTTGCCAGCGAGGCGCGTTCGAATCTCCTGCCGGATGCGCAGCGACACCTGGTCGCGGCCAGCGCATTCCATGAGGATCATGATCTTATTCGTTTCAAGATCTTGTCTCACGCTTTCCACGAGGTGTTCATCCGCATCTGGCTGAACTTCATGCACGAGATGTTCGACGTTTCTCATGACAAATGTCCACGCATCGTCGAGCGCCTTTTCTTTCGAGGCGTCAACACGTCCTTCCGTGTCCGGCCTCACATCGCTACGCATTTCCATAAGACTTTTTGCAGCGTTTACGCGGCCTTTTTCCACTCGCCGCTCGGCTTTTCGAATGTAGGTTCGTCCCATGTCGCGTCTTTAGGCGGAGGAACGGTTTTCGCCTCCACAGGCGCTTCGGCTGCGGGAGCTGCAGGTATCTTGTTGGCTGACGCCTCTTGTCCTCTTTCACGGCGCTCTCGCCCTAACTGATCGGCAAAATATTCTGCTCTCGCCGCTGCAGCCTCGGGACCGAATGCTTTCCCAACGCGTTCTTCAGGAGCTGGAAGTCCTCGTTCTGGCATAAAGATAGATGTTAATTTCAGCCACAATCTTAGCACAATTTTGCCGTTTCGTCAAATCTAGGCAGGGTCTTGTTTTTCTGTTACGCTTCCGGCGTTATGCCGGCCCCCAAATATCACCTTATCACCTTC
>CAYJVP010000050.1:0-7680 GCA_964373615.1 uncultured Gammaproteobacteria bacterium
TATGGTATGATGAGCCCGCTATGTTGAAGTTGTTTAATACATTGACGAAAAAACTTGAGGTTTTTGAGCCGATTCGCTCCGGCAAGACCGGTGTGTATGCATGTGGGCCGACGGTGTACTACTTTGCGCACATCGGAAACATGCGCACATTTCTCTTTTCGGATGTGTTGCGCCGCGTGTTAACGCTGAACGGTTTCGACGTCATCTTCATTATGAACATCACGGATGTCGGACACCTCACCGATGACGCGGACGCTGGGGAAGACAAGATGGTGGTCGCCATGCGACGAGAGGGGAAGACGGCGTACGAGATCGCGGAATTTTATACGCAAGCGTTTTTCAAGGACCTTGAGCGTCTGAACATTCTGTCCGCGACACAGTATCCGCGAGCCACGGCGCATATTGCCGAGCAGATCGATATCGTGAAGGCGCTCGAGGCCAAGGGACTCACCTATCGCATCACCGATGGCGTCTACTTCGATACCTCAAAACTTCCGGCCTATGGCCAACTCTCTGGACAAAAGGCGGAGGAGAAGCTTGCCGGCGCTCGCGTGGAGCTCGGCGAGAAAAAAAATCCGACGGACTTCGCGCTCTGGAAGTTTAGCCCTTCGACTCGCCTTCAGACAGAGTCTTCGGCTCGCTCAGGACATCAACCGCTTCAGCGGTTGATGGAATGGGACTCGCCGTGGGGCGTCGGATTCCCCGGCTGGCATATTGAATGTTCGGCCATGTCCAAGAAATACCTTGGCGTTCCGTTTGATATTCACACGGGTGGCGTGGACCACATCGCGGTGCATCACGAAAACGAAATTGCGCAAACGCGGGGGGCCGACGGGGTTCTTGAAGCTAACCTCTGGATGCACGCAGAGTTTTTGACGGTGGATGGAGGCAAGATGAGCAAGTCGCTTGGGAATCTTTACACGCTTGATGATCTTGTCGCGAAGGGGTACGACCCGCTCGCGTATCGTTATCTCGTTTTGCAAGCGCACTATCGTTCAAAATTGAATTTTACGTTTGAGGCGCTTTCCGCGGCACAAAACGCGCTGCAGAAACTCCGCCACGAAATTCGCGAGTGGAAACCGCCCGCGGTTGGGTGTGTCGAGTACGAGAAACGGTTTTTAAACGCCATCAACGACGACCTCAACACTCCCCAAGCCCTTGCGGTCTTGTGGGAGCTGATCGGAGACGAATCATTGCCGAGTTCGGCACGAGCGCACTCACTCCTTGCCTTTGACCGCGTTCTTGGACTTCGCCTTTCCGACGTCCTCGGGAAACCGCTTGAGATTCCAGACAACGTGCGCGAGCTTGTGGCAAAACGCGAACAGGCTCGAGAGACAAAGGATTGGGCTGAAGCGGATCGTTTGCGCGATGAGATCGGGGCACAAGGCTTTGCCGTTGAAGACACATCGCAAGGACCCAAGATTGTGCTACAATAAACGGCGTATGACCGTCCCCGGAAAAAATAAGACAGAAAGAAAAGACGTTCCTGTTTCTGCGGAACCTCTGCATCCGGAGGTCACGCCGCGTCATGAAGCGGCCCCGGTTGTTCCCGATGTCGGAAGACCGGCAGAGGTTGGTGCTCAAAAAGAGCGCGAAACCTCCCCAGAAATTTCGGAACGTCCCGTCAGCCAGCCTCCGCCCACCCGTATTCCTCCCCCGGCGGCAAAGGACGCGTTTACAACAGAAATTGAAGATATTCTTTCCGAGGACATTACGGACCTCTTTCTCAAGATGTCGCCTTCAGAGCAGGAGGCGTTCAAACAGAAAGGAGAGGAAACCGCGTCGAAGATCCGCCAGATGTTCGTCGGTGCCAAGGTGAACATCAAAAAAATTTTTGCGTTGATTCGTGATTGGCTGAAACTCATTCCCGGCGTGAATCGTTTCTTTTTAGAACAGGAGGCTAAAATAAAAACAGATAAAGTCCTTTTGGCGGCAGAGGAGAAAAAACAGCAGGGCCGTCTTTGACATGATCAACCTTTGGCAGATCGAGTTCGTTGCCGAAGACTCGACTCCCCGCGCTCTGAGCGGGGAGGGTTTGATTTTGCCCTCGATCATTCTTGTGGCCGTGGCCGTCGCGCTCGTGACCATCGGCGTGTTGTTTGTGGTGCGGTTTTTTTTGAGACGCATCCCCCTTTCCCGCGGAAAAGGGCTGGAATGTACGATTCTCCAGATCACGTTGCCGAAATTCCGCCGCGAAGAGGAAGCCGCGCGTGAGGTCAACATCGAACAGGTCCGCCAGGGGATCGCGGTGGCAGAGTCGTTTTTTTCAACGATCGGCGGGCTCAAGGCCGAGCGAGGATTCAAACAATGGCTCCTTGGACGCACGGATGAGATGGCCTTTGAAATCGTCGCACACAAGGGACTCATCAAATTTTTTGCCGCGATCCCAAAAAAGTTACAGGCGCACGTGGAGCAGCAAATCGCGGCCGTGTATCCCGACGCGCACATCGAGGAGACCGAGGATTACAACATTTTTACGCCGACCGGTACGATTCTTGGAAGCTATCTGGTATTCAAGCGTCCGTTTGCGTTTCCGATCAAGACGTATCAAAAACTTGAAGCGGATCCTTTAAGCGCGCTTACAAACACCCTGTCGAAGTTGTCGCCTGGAGACGGAGTCGCGATCCAGTATGTGGTGCGTTCTGCGCCGAAGGCGTGGCGCAAGAAGGGGCTCACGATTGCGCGCAGCATGCAGCAGGGCATGCGGCTTGAGGAAGCCGTTTCTGGAAAACGGGCGGACAAAAAAAAGGACAGTTGGTCAGGTCTGGCGTTCGGGACATCCGAGAAAACGCCGGCCCAGCAGCAGCAAGAGCAATATCGCCTGTCTCCGCTTGAGGAGGAGTCTGTGAAGGGACTTGAACAGAAGGCCAGCAAGGCGGGACTCGACGTCAATATTCGCGTGATCGTTTCTTCGGAAAACCCGAGCAGCGCGTCCACGGTCATGGGGAACACGCTTTCCGCGTTCACGCAGTACAATCTGTACCAGTTTGGCAATGTTTTTGACAAAGCCGTTCCACCGTCCAAGAAAAAGGTGGTTCGACGGTTCATTTATCGAACGTTCGACGAGAAATACCGCCTTGTCATGAACGCGGAGGAGATGGCGAGTCTGTGGCATCTGCCATTGCCGACGACGGAGACGCCGAATATCGAATGGCTTCTGGCGCGCCGTGCGGCGGCACCCGTGAACATCGCCGCAGAAGGACTCTTTCTTGGCTATAACGTTTATCGCGGACGCAAAACGCCGATTCATATCAAACGCGAGGATCGGCAGCGGCACATGTACATCATCGGAAAATCCGGTTCTGGGAAAACGCAATTCATTGCTGGTTTGGCCGTGCAAGACATCAGAAATGGCGAAGGGGTATGCGTGATTGATCCGCACGGCGATTTGATCGAGCAGGTGCTTGGGAACATCCCACGCGAGCGCATCGACGACGTGATCGTGTTCAATCCGTCGGATGTGGATCGCCCTTTTGGCCTCAACATGCTTGAGGTAAAGGATGAAAACATGAAGGATTTTGCGGTGCAGGAAATGATCTCGGTGTTTTACAAACTGTTCCCACCGGAAATGATCGGACCCATGTTTGAACACAACATGAGAAACGTCATGTTGACGCTCATGGCCGATCCGGAGAATCCTGGAACGTTGGCCGAGATCCCGCGCATGTTTTCTGATCAAGAATTCGCGGACACCTGGGTTGCCAAAGTGAAAGATCCGGTGGTGCGCGCCTTTTGGGAAAAAGAAATGGCAAAAACGAGCGACTTTCATAAGTCGGAAATGTTGGGGTACCTCATTTCCAAGGTGGGCCGTTTCGTTGAGAATGAGATGATGCGAAACATCATCGGGCAACCGCGCAACAGCTTTGACTTCCGTGAGGTCATGGACAAGCAGAAAATTTTGCTCGTGAATCTTTCCAAGGGCAAGACCGGCGAGGTGAATGCGAGCCTGCTCGGTCTCATTATCGTTTCAAAACTTCAGATGGCTGCTCTGGGGCGTGCGGATATGCGGGAGGAAGATCGCAAAGATTTCTACCTCTACATTGATGAATTCCAAAATTTCGTGACGAATTCTATTGCGACCATTTTGTCCGAGGCGCGCAAATATCGTTTGAACCTCATCATGGGACACCAATACATGAACCAGCTTGTGGAAAGCGGCGGCAAAACCGAGGTGCGCGACGCGGTGCTCGGCAACGTGGGTTCCATGTTCGTTTCTCGCATCGGTCCCGAGGATACCGAGGTGCTTCAAAAGGTGTACCTGCCAACGTTTTCTGGTTATGATCTCATCAACTCTGAAATGTTCACCTGGTACGTTAAAATGATCGTGGACAACTCCCAGGTGAGGCCGTTTACCATGAAGAGCGTTCCTGGTCCGAAAGCGGATCCGGAACTGGCGGATGCCGTGTACCAACTTTCTCGCTTGAAGTATGGTCGCGATCGCGCATTGGTCGAGGCCGATATTCTCGATCGCTCACAACTCGGTGGAACCTCTGCGCTCCAGGGACGGCCAAACGAGCCCGCCTTTTAGGTTTCTATGGCAAATCTTTTTCTTGAATCTGATGAAGAGCTCGAAGACGTATTTGAGTTTGAGCCAGAAGAGGCCGCGGCATTGACGGCTTCGGCCGGACCGGATCCACGCGTTGAGCTTGCTAAAAGGATTTTACGTCAGCTCCACGAGAGTCTCGGGCACGTGGTTTCCCTGCTTGAGGGCGCATCTTCACCGAATGAATTGGGTCCGGTTTTGGCGCAACTCGTCACCGGGAAAAAAACCGTGGAAAGACAGCTCGAGGATATTTCTGGCGCCCGGGTGATGGAGGGGGTATTTGACGGGCAGTGTATGATCGGCTCAGACGGAAAAAGTTACGCCGTGCCGCCGAATTACGCTTCGAAATCGCGTTTGGTTGAAGGAGACATATTGAAGCTGACGATAAAAAAAGACGGTTCGTTTCTCTACAAACAAATCGGTCCCATTGAGCGAAAGCGTGTGATCGGCACGATTGCTTATGACGCGTCGGCAGGGAGCCATGTCGTCCTATGCGGGGAAACAACCTATCAGATTTTGACCGCCAGTGTGACGTTTTTTCGCGGCGCGCCCGGAGATGAAGCCGTCATCTTGGTGCCAAAAACGACCCCGAGCGTCTGGGCGGCCATTGAGAACGTGGTCAAAAAATAAAAGGGGTGGTAAAGTGCGGCCGCTATGGAGCAGACGCTTTATCGAAAATATCGCCCGCAGACGTTTGCGGACTTGGCGTCGCAGGAGCACGTCAAGCAAACGATCGAACATCAACTGAAGAGCGGCCGTGTGGCGCACGCGTATCTTTTTTGCGGTCCGCGAGGAGTGGGAAAGACCACGATGGCGCGTCTTGTTGCCAAGGCGGTCAATTGTGAGGGGACAACAGACGGGACAGGGGCGCAGAAGGGACAAAAGACAAGAATCGAGCCGTGTAACGCGTGTTCTGCATGCAAGGAGATCACCTCCGGAAGCTCGCTTGATGTGTACGAGATCGACGCGGCTTCGCACACCGGCGTCGATAATGTCCGCGAGAATATCATCGAGGGCGTACGGTTCGCGCCAAACAAGCTAACATACAAGGTATACATCATCGACGAGGTGCACATGCTCTCCACGAGTGCGTTTAATGCGCTTTTGAAAACGCTTGAGGAGCCGCCGGCGCACGCGCTTTTTATTTTGGCCACCACCGAAGTTCACAAGGTTCCACAGACGATCGTTTCCCGTTGCCAGAGATTTGATTTCAAACGCATTCCAGCCAAAGAGATCGTCGCGAGGATGAAGGAGATCTGCAAAGAAGAAAAGGTGGCGGTGACCGACGAAGTATTGTTTGAGATTGCGCGACTTTCCGAAGGGTGCGCGCGGGACGCGGAAAGTTTGCTTGGGCAGCTTTTGGCCCTTGGGGAAAAAAAGATTGGCCTTGAGGAAGCCTCTCTCGTGCTCCCCCCGACGCATTCCATAACAGTCGTTCGTTTTCTCGAGCTGCTTTCCGCACGACAGACAGCCAAGGCCATCTGCTTTTTGAATGAACAGCTCGAGCAGGGGGTCGAAGTCGGACCGTTTCTGGATGGCGTCGTGCGTTTTTTGCGCTCGGTCCTTTTTGTGAAACTCGGGGGGCTCTCGCGTTTTGAAGAGGAGTGCGATCAAGAGACGCAGGAGAAACTTTCCCACATGGCTGCCGGGTGGCCGGCGTCTGAACTTTCGCGAGCCCTGGAGATGTTCCTCGATGCCAAGCGATCGGCAAAAACCGACCAGATTCCGCAGCTCGCTCTTGAGCTTGCGGTCGTGAAGCTCTGCCCACATGCGGATCCCTCGGCTCCGCTCCGCTTCGCTCGGGATGACGCGGCGTCAAATTTTCCTAAGCAGGAGGTTGTTTCGGTGTTGGTTGGGGAAACTCCCACCCCTCCCCGCCCGAACGACCGACGTTCGGTCGGGCGGGCTAACCTCCCCTCAGGCAGGGGAGGAAGCATCTCGCAGACGGTCCTTGGCGACGTTCCTCTTGTGAGCCTTGAAGAGGTTCAAGAAAAGTGGCCGGCCGTATTTCAGAAGATTCAAGCATGCAACACCTCGCTTCCGCTCATTATGCAAAGCGGCGAGCTTGGTGGCGTGGACGCCGGCGTGGTTGAGCTTCGATTTGCCTACTCATTTCACGCCGAGACCATGAATCGGGCAAAAAACAAACAGCTTGTCGAGGGGATTTTGGGCGAGGTGCTCGGCAAAAACGTGCGCGTCAACGCGGTCCACGCGCCCGCGGCAGGAAGTCCCGACGAGGCGGTCTCCGCGATCCTCCAAGAATTCGGCGGGCAGGCGGTTTAGAGGGTGGTGATAGGGCGGCTTTGGAGAATAAAAAATTTTTCTCGCTCCACGGCCCATTCGATATCGCACGGGAAACCGTAATGTTTTTCGATGTTCTGGCAGATCTCGGCGAGGATTTGGATCTGGCGAACGTCGATTTTTTGTTTGGAGAATTTTTCTGGCGGAACGACCTGCTCTTCGTTCCCATGCAAGCCACGCACGAGCATCTGTGTTTGCTCGGAAATGTTTACATCGATAAGTGTCCCGTTGCGTTTGTCGATGACGTAGGAGTCTGGTGTGATCATGCCGCCGACCAAGAGCTCGCCAAGTCCCCAGCAGGCCTCAATGATCATTTGGTTCGGATCTTTCGTGACCGGATGGACGGTGAAGGCAACCCCGGCAACTTCAGAGTTCACCATTTTTTGAATGACGACCGCAACCGAGACAGGCGTGTTTCGCATCCCCTTTTCGTTGCGATACACAATGGCCTGCGGCGTGAACAGCGATGCCCAGCATTTCTTAACGTTTCCGAGCAACACGGCGCGTGTTGTGTTGAGGTATGTCTCCAGCTCGCCGGCCCAGCTGGCCGTTGAGGAGTCTTCCGCAGTCGCGGATGAGCGAACGGCTACGAATTCAGCACCGAGCTCGTCAAACGCATTCAAGATGTGCTCCTCAAGTTCCTCCGGCAGTGGCTTGTCGTGGAATTGATCGAAGATATTTGAGAGGATCACGAATCCAGGCGGCACAGGGATGCCAGCCTGTGTCATCTCACCAAGCGACGCTCCCTTGCCGCCAGCGATGGAAACGTCGTGCCGAGAAAGCATTGAGAACGGAAGGATATACTCGCTCATAGGGGCCGGTTCGTTTCGCTTGCG
>CAYJVP010000051.1:0-2075 GCA_964373615.1 uncultured Gammaproteobacteria bacterium
ACCGACCCTCGCCAACGGCGGGGGTTTTGGTTTGACAAGACGACGAGGGTTTACGAGCAGGGGCTTGACACCGGTGAGGCTTTTTGTTAAGGTTGGCCCTCGCAAAATTGAGGCGAAACGGGCCGAAGGGGCCTATTCCCGAATGAACGTTTCAGGCGAAACCGCAGCATTTCGAGACAGAATCGCCGAACACATTTTGAGGTTTATCCGGAGGATAAGCCGAAAAATGTTGAGGGACCTCTGAAAAACTGATGGATTTTCGTTTCCGCCGGAGGCGGATCCGCCTATGGCGGAGAACGGGCTGTCGAGCCCCACGAAACGTAGTAAAAGCTACGTTGAGTGGGGTCGACGGGCGCCCGTGAGACGAAAAGACGCAGTTTTGCAGAGGTCCCTTGAGGTGATTCTGGCCGAAAGGGTGCGGTTGCCCGCCCGGCCGACCGGCTCGGCCGGTCGGACGGGCAGCCTCCGCCGAAGGCGGATCCGCCTTCCGCCGCAGCGGATCGCCTTTGGCGATTGGCGGAAAAAGGACATTTGGGAACAGGCCCCTAAGCGTTCGTTCTCTTCGGTTATTTTCCCTTCTTCCCTGCTCCCTTTTCTCCCGCCACCTTTCCTCCAGCCAACACCTCTTTCAAATATTCGCCGGTGAAATTTCCCTTCACCTTCGTAATTTCCTGCGGCGTTCCTTCGGCAACGATAAGGCCGCCTTTGATTCCACCCTCTGGCCCCATGTCAATCACCCAATCCGCCCCTTTGATAACGTCCATGTTGTGCTCGATGATAAGCACAGTGTTCCCTTTGTCAACCAACATGTTCAAAACGCCAAGCAATCGCTTTGTATCCTCAAAATGAAGACCGGTCGTTGGCTCGTCCAAGATATAGAGTGTCCGACCCGTGGCGCGACGAGAAAGCTCGGTCGCAAGTTTCACGCGCTGCGCCTCCCCGCCCGAAAGCGTGGTGGCGGACTGACCGAGTTTGATATAACCCAGTCCCACCTCGTGGAGAATAGAAAGTTTGTCAAAGACAAGCGGCTGGTCGGTAAAAAAGCGACGCGCTTCCTCCACCGTCATCTCAAGCACGTCGGCGATGTTCTTCCCTTTGTAATGAACCTCGAGCGTCTCAATGTTATAGCGTCGCCCGTGGCACTCGGGACATTCCACATAGACGTCCGGCATGAACTGCATCTCAATGCGCTGCATGCCGTCGCCCGCGCACACCTCGCAGCGCCCGCCGCCTTTCACGTTGAAGCTAAATTTCCCTGCGTCGAAGTTGCGCATCTTGGCCTCGGGCACCTCGGTAAACAGATCGCGCACGGTTGTGAAAAGACCTGTGTACGTCGCCGGGTTCGAGCGTGGGGTGCGACCGATCGGCGATTGATCAATCGCCACGACCTTGTCGATGTATTCGAGGCCGGAAAGTTTTTCGTGGTCGCCCGGATAGGCCTTCGCCCGATAAAAATGTTTGAGGAGCGCCTTGCCAAGAATGTCGAGCACGAGCGTGGATTTGCCAGAGCCTGACACGCCGGTCACGCACACGAGTTTGCCCAGAGGAATCTTCACGTCCACATTTTTTAAGTTGAACGCCCGTGCCTTGTGCACGGTCAGAAACTTGCCGTTCCCCTTGCGGGCATGCTTCGGAACCGCGATCGATTTTTTGCCAGAGAGATACTGCCCGGTCAACGATTCCGGATTCTTCATGAGATCCGCAATTTTTCCTTGGGCGACAATCTCGCCTCCGTACTCCCCGGCTCCAGGCCCCACATCAATCACATAATCGGCCTCCCGAATCATGGTCTCATCGTGCTCGACCACAACGACCGTGTTGTCGAGATCGCGCAGGCGTTTCACGGTTTCGATAAGTTTGCTGTTGTCGCGCGGATGGAGACCAATGGACGGCTCATCCAAAATGTAGATGACGCCCGAAAGCGCGCTCCCAAGCTGGGTGGCGAGTCGCACCCGCTGTGCTTCCCCGCCGGAGAGCGTCATCGCGCTGCGATCAAGTGTCAGGTAGCCCAAGCCCACATCAAGCAAATTCTCGATGCGGCCAAAAATCTCCTTTGCCACGCGCCCGATCACGGC
>CAYJVP010000051.1:2175-7562 GCA_964373615.1 uncultured Gammaproteobacteria bacterium
CTTTTCTTTGGAAATTTTTTCAACCGGCACGTTGAGCGAAAACTTATGCCGCTTCCCCACGGCCTCAAGAAGACGCAGGTAACTCGTCTGGTTTCCGGCAATGCGCGTCCAAGGACGAATCGCCCCTTCGGCGAACGTCAGACGACGGTTGGGGACCACGAGATCCGGTTCGAGCACGAGCTTCAAGCCGAGTCCTGTGCACTCCGGACACGCCCCGTGCGGGGAATTAAACGAGAAAAGGCGAGGCTCTGGCCGCGGCAAATTCACTTTGCAGGTGGGGCAGCTGAAACTTTGCGAGAAAAGCTGCTCGTCGCCATTGTTGTCGGAGAGGACGAGCATGAGTCCGTTGCCATAGTCAAGCGCCTTCCCCACAAGCTCCTTCAGGCGCGAGGCGGACGGAGCCTGCCCCTGCTCCACGGTCGCGATCAAGAGATCAATCGAATGCGGCTTTGACTTGTCGCGGCGCGTGCCGATCGCCTCTTCGATGTCCATGAGAAACCCGTCAAGCCGAACGGATTGAAAACCAGCTTGCTGAGAAGACACGAGCACCTGCCTGTGTTCACCCTTTGCTCCCTGCACGACTGGTGCGAACAGGTGGACGGTCGTGTGACTCATGATGCGCAAAATTTCCGAAACGATTTGGTCCACGGTCTGCTCCACGACCGGCTGGCCGCATAGATGACAATGCGGACGGCCCGCGCGGGCAAACAAAACACGCAGGTAGTCGTAAATCTCTGTCACGGTTCCGACCGTGGAGCGCGGATTATGCGAGGAAGATTTCTGGTCAATGGCGACCGTGGGAGAGAGACCAGTAATTTCGTCGACATCCGGTTTGTCCTTGAGCTCCAAGAACTGACGGGCGTAACTCGAAAGGGATTCCATGTACCGCCGCTGTCCCTCGGCGTACAACGTGTCAAATGCCAGGGAGGATTTTCCAGAACCAGAGAGACCTGTGATCACGACGAACGTATTCTTCGGGATGTCCACGTCAATATTTTTCAAGTTGTGAACACGCGCGCCGCGGATGGAAATCACGTCTTTTTTCATAGGAAGCACGAAGTATCGGAAAGGCTAACATACTTTTTTCTGTGTGGCAAGCCCTGAAGCGACCTGACGAAAATAACACCCTCAAACAAAAATCTCCCGGAACGTGGGAGACGACAAACAACGAATGTTTCGTTCATTTATTCAGGCACGTTCGTGCGCTGCCATACTCTGTGAACTGACAGTCAGCCTTAATCTGATCCTTACAATAATTAGCCTCACAGATTTCCTTATAGTACGTATACTCTCCAAGCGATTGATCGTCCTCAAGATCAAAAAGCCATTGTGTCCCATCCTCATTTTGGGCCAAGACGGTCCCATAGTTTGCACAGCTGGTGATCGTGGAGCAATCAAACGCGACCGCGGCGCATTGGCCGTTCGTCGCTGAGTCAACGAACTCAGATGGCTCAAACCCCTCATCCTTTGTGTACTTACACCATGCGTGCTGCATGCGTCCTTCCTTGTTTTCCGGACTCAACACCGCGCACACGCCGGAGCTCGGTGTTGCTGTGGCAAACGGCGGCCCGGTTGTCACTTCCTGACAAGCAACGCATTTCGGTTTCCCTGAAATTTCCATGCACACCTTTGGAAAGGAGACACCCGATGGATGAGCAACCTCCTCACCCCCGCACCACGACCACTTGCAAGTCACGTCGGTCAACTCCTGATCCTGTGGATCCTTGAGCACCTTTGAATCCGGATCCTCACACAATGGCTTGCCTTCCTCCAGCGCAAAATCATCTCCTACGTTTTCCACCTCAAATCCCTTTTCAATATAATACTCACACGTGGTGTCTTCAGCGTAGATGAGAACTTGACGAATTTTGGGAATCGGCGGCACCTCGAGTTTTCGCAGCTGGGGATTCACGGTTTCCAGAAGCAGCACGGCAAACATGAGGAGCACAAACCCGGTCACCGCGTTTCGAATCCGCTCCTTTGCCTTTCCGACATCCCCGCTTCCAGAAGCGGCCACGTATTGAGCGCCTGCGACCATGACCATCACAACCGCGATCAAGGCGGAGACGCCGATCAAATAGTTATAAAACGTGTTGATGTAGTCGCCAAAATCCGTGACAGATGTTTTGTACGTGTTCTCCCCAATCGGGATCGCGACGTTCAGATCAAGCGGGGATGGCTGCGCGTAACAATACCCATACTCCGCTCCCTTGCATGCCTTTATCGCTTCCGCAGTCTTATTGTCCCACCGCCCGTCCGCCACGCCGTTCTTATCAAAATCCACGGTGCATGCGGTTTTTGTCCAGCATTGAAGTTTGTCCTTTGGCTGCTGCTCCTCGGCCTGAGTGGAAAACAACGGCAGGGCAACAAGCGCGAGAGTAAAGAAAATCATGCGCCAGCGCATATTAGCTCTCCTTCCTCACAAGCCGATCAATGAGCGATCGCAGGACATCTGCCGGAATCGCGCCATCGACTTTAATCCCGTTAAAAAAGAACGTCGGGGTGCCAATCACACCCGCGGCAAGCCCAGCTTCATAGTCTTCCTGAACTTCTGCGGCATAGGCGCGTGAGGAAAGACAGGAGAGAAAACGTCCCATGTCAAGGTCGATCTCCCGCGCATATCGCACCAAAGATTCTTCGGAAAGGTCCGACTGATTCTGATACATCTTGTCATGCAGCTCCCAAAATTTTCCCTGGTCGTCCGCGCACTCCCCTGCTTCGGCCGCACGTGGCGCATCCGGGTGGAGATCCACCAAGGGAAAATCCCGATATACGTAGCGAATTTGATCGCCGTATTCGTACGCGAGCGAACGCATAAGGAAACTCACTTGACGCGAGTAGGGACAACCGAAATCCGCAAACTCAACGATGGTGAGCGTGGCGTTCTCACTCCCAAGCGACGGATCGCCCACGCTGTCTACCTGCGTGTTTGGGTTTGGAGAGGCAGCCGCGGCCGCGATTCGACTTATACTCATCTCCCGCGCGTAGGATTCCTGAAGGTCTACGATCTCGCCGGACTGGATGAGCCGCATATAGTGAACAACACGCCACACAAACACAGCGACCACCGCCATCACGGCGACCGTCATAACCGTAGCCAAGAGGTGTCGCTCTTTTGTTTTGGGAGCCGCGGTCGGGAGGTCTGGCATACGAAGAAGAGGAAATCAAAAATAGTATAGCACGGTTGGCCCCATTAGAGGCCTGAGGGGCCTCTAATGGGGTTGACGAAAAGCAACGTCTCTGGTAGCCTAGAGATGTTCGCGAAAACCGCCTGCATCTGTTATGCTCACGTTCATCCTCAATATTTCACAGATCGTCCTCTCGACCCTGCTCGTCGCCTGCATTCTCTTGCAAGCGCGCGGAGCAGGCCTTGGCGCCGCGTTTGGCGGCGAGGGAAACGTGTACCGCACGAAGCGCGGTATTGAAAAACGTCTCTTCCAGGCAACCATCGTGGTTGCGATCCTCTTCTTCGGCGTTGCCCTTGCAAATGTGATTGCGTAAGGGGGCAACGCGTCATCTTGTGCCCATCGGCGTTTTCATTTCGAAAACCATCGAACGGATCAAAGAAAACACGCGGAGGCTGGTCGGTCGACTACAAGGGAAACCTCTTTCTCCTGCGGAATTGACCCGTCGACAGGTCCTGCGTCTTTCTTCGCGGCGAAGATTTCCCTCCCCGGCACAATGGAAGCAACTGCCGCGCGTGTTCACGCAACCAGAACGACGGACCATGCATGCGAGCCTCGCCGTTTTTCTTGCTTCCAGTGTTTTCCTCGGCGGATGGTACGTTCTCACACATCGTGTGGAGGTTCCAGCCGTTGGCGGAGAATATACGGAGGGACTCATCGGCGAGCCACAATTCGTGAATCCCCTGTACGCATCCTCAAGCGACGTTGACTCGGACATCACACGATTGGTGTTCTCTGGACTCTTTACGTGGACGCCTCACCTTGGGATCGTTCCCGATCTGGCAGAATCCTACACGGTTTCCGAGGATCAAAAGACATATACGGTGCGTCTTCTCCCAAACGCGCGATGGCACAATGGGACGCCGGTGCGTGCAAGCGATGTCGTGTTTACGATCCAAAGCATCCAAAACCCAGCGTATCGCAGTCCACTCGCGGTCAGTTTCCGCGGGGTCGTGGTTTCTGAGGTCGATGAACTCACCGTGCAATTCACCCTGGAAGAGCCGTTTGCGCCATTTCTCTCCACCCTGACCGTTGGCATTCTCCCGGCAGAGCTCTGGCAGGACGTGGGGCCAAAAAACGCCGCGCTTGCCTCTCAAAACCTCGAACCCGTAGGGAGCGGTCCGTATCGATTCGAAAAATTCTCCGTGGATAAAAAAGGGAATGTGCGTTCGTATTCGCTCCGTCGGAATGGAGGCTACTATCGCCATCCACCGCTCATCGAACGTATCACCTTCAAGTTCTATCCGGACGCGGATGCAGCGGTCGCGGCGCTTGGCAATCGCAACATCGAAGGGATCAGCTTTGTTCCCTCGACCCTCGTGTCCGAGGTGGAAAAGGATCGGCGCGTCCGCATTCTCCGACCCAGCATGCCGCTCACAACCGTGCTTTTCTTCAACCAGGAGGTGCAGCCGATTTTGAAAGATCTGAATATTCGCAAAGCGTTTGCCCTGTCGCTTGACAAACAGGCGATCGTCGATCAAGCTCTCGCCGGTTATGGAACCGTGATCCAGGCGCCGATCCTGCCTGGCTCGATCGGGGAGTATCCGGAGGTGGCGACGATCAACACGGATCTCGCAGCCGCGGGAACACTGCTCGACGCCACGGAATACAAACTCACCGAAGGGTCGACCACGCGCGCAAAAGCGACCACCACAAAAAAAGATGGAGAGGACGTCGAGCAAACCGAGACGCTCGCCATCGCCCTCACCACCGTAGACCGGCCAGAATTCATCGCCGCCGCGGAGGCGATTAAAGCACAAGCGGCACAGGTCGGTTTCGACATTGAGGTCAACGTCGTGCCGTCATCCTCCTTCTACGAAAATGTGATCAAACCGCGTGCCTTCCAGATGCTTTTGACCGGCACGCAGCTCGGCATCGACCCGGACCCCTATCCATTTTGGCACAGCTCGCAGACCATCGACCCAGGACTTAATCTCGCCACATATACCAACCGCAAGGCGGACACCTTGCTTGAAGAGGCCCGCGGCACGGCAGATCAAACCGTGCGTGCGGAAAAATACCGGGCGTTTCAGGACATCCTCGCAGAAGATCTCCCCGCGATTTTCCTCTTCCAGTCGAGCTACACCTACGCCATCGCAAGCAAAATCCAAAACGTTTCGATTGACCGAATTTTCATTCCCGCCGATCGATTCGTCAACGTGACGCAGTGGTATATTAAAACGAAAAAGATAATCCAGTAAG
>CAYJVP010000052.1:0-7466 GCA_964373615.1 uncultured Gammaproteobacteria bacterium
TGGACAACAAAAACACCCCAGGATGACTTGAGGTGTTTTTGGAGCGGCAGACCAGGATTGAACTGGCGACCTTCTCCTTGGCAAGGAGACGTTCTACCACTGAACTACTGCCGCACACCACTTACGCGCATGAGATTAGCACGGCAAGTGGCCTTTGGCAAGATTAGGAAAGTCCAATTGCTTGGTCAATCCTCAACAGGTGGGCGTGCGTGGCCGCGAGTTCAACGTCAACCTTACGTTCAAGACGAACCATGGCATCGCCGTTCTTCGCGGTTTTGTCTTTTAGATCATCGATTCCTGCTTCAACCCTCTCCAACCTCCGTTCCAAACTGGTGAAGCTTTGGTTGGTAGTAAACGCAAGGTCGTCGATTTTCCCGTCGAGCCCCTGGATCAATTTTGCAAGCGAACGGAGAGTCACCTTGCCCATATATTTTTTATAATAGCACATCGCCTCACGCGGTCGAAGGTTGCGCGGCGATGGCCTGTTGGCGCTTGAGCCAGGCGATGCCGGATTTGTTGCCAACTTTGTATTGGTCGCGCGCGATTCGAATGACGAAGTCGCGCAGCTCCTCTCCGAGCAGGTCGTCAAGCCCGAATTTTTCCGCCAGCGTATTGCATTCTGCAACGATCGTGGCGTACCATGGCGCATTCGTGTTTTCCATATTCGCTAAAGGCTTAAGATTGATGGCTAAAGGCTTCACAAAGCATTCCTTCGGTGCGCTGGCGCACAAGTTCGGCAAGCAGCGTACAAATGGCCGGGGCCACGCCATACGCATAGGCCGCCCGCTCAAATTCTTGTTGGAGCTGGTTCAGGGAGTCTTCCCGGTGTGCCGCCTGAAGCGCGGCGATGCCTTCTTCGATGTCGAACATAGAGAGCGGTTAAGAAGATGAGAGTTGCGAGACCGAGAGCGAGACCCCGGAGAGTGTTTTGTCCCTCGTGCATTTCCTTGCCAGGTGAAGCGGTGGGCTCACTTAGCGGCATATTGATGACACGAATGTCGTCCATGGACCGCGGGAGAAGATAGTAGCGCCCGTCGGTCTGGCTCACGATCCCCGTCACCTCGACGAGGTCTCCCGCGGCGATATCTTCCGTGTTGATGTCAGCGCCATCTTTTATTCTCACGGTCATTTCCACACCATCCACTTCAAGCTCGATGCGATCTTTTTGTACCTTTCGCACAAGGCCCTGCACGATCACGAGGCGTCCTTCGTTTTCCTCTGACAAGGCGGTCACGCGCACCGGCTCCACGGCCTCTCCGCTCTCGAGTACTTCCAAGGAGTCCTTTTTGCCAATCTTAATGCGCGCCTCGCCTCGGTTCGAACTCACGGTGCCCGTGACTTCCACGAGGTCGCCCACGGCAAGCTCTGGCCACTCTCCATCGTGTTTATAGATCTGAATACCCGTGCCGGAGAGATACATCACTTGATTTCCAAACGTCCCAGGGCTCGCGGTAACGACGCCAACGACGCGAACCGCGCTTCCGCGCGGCTCCTCGCGGACCTCCTCGATCGTTATGGCGACAGCGGATTTTGTTTGAGAAGCTCCTGCCACAGATCCCGCGGCGCCGTCAGAGGCGGCAGACGGAGGGCTCGAAAGCTGGTTTGGTTCATTCGGCGTAGGAGTGGCCGTCCAACTCCACGCGTCGTCGATGCGCGCGATGGTGAACCCTTGCGGTGAGTTTTCATAGGTTATCTCGTCGAGCAGCTCGCCTGCGGGGGAGAACAGGCGCACGGTTTCCTGCCCGGTGTTGTTAAGAGCAAATCCGAATGCGGATCGGAAGAAGGCGATGTGTTCGCCTGGCTTGATGGTGAGATGTTCGTCGATGCTCCAGCGGGAACCCGCGGCGTCCTCAAGGGCCACGTTAAAGAGGTCGATCGCGTTTTCGCCGACGTTTTCGAGCTCGACGAATTCGTATTCCGCATCCGGCCCATCGGTATTCGGATAGATTTCCGAAAGACGAAGGCCGGCAAAAGAAACGATGCTGGATTCATCCTCGCCCGAAGTTTTCTGTTCGACCGCCAGCCCGACAGAGTCGTTCTGGCGGGGCTCGGCCAGGGGGGCTTCCTCTCCGACGTCGCTCGTGGTTTGGGCGACAGAGGTTTCTTGTTCGACTTCTGACGCGGTTTTTGTCTCCGGTTCGTACGTCACCTCATCGATCACGGCCCCTGACGGGTCAAGAAGCTCAATCGTGTCCCCGTCGTTGTTGAGGGCGCTCCCGGAGAATGTGACGCGCACGCTCTGTTCAAACCCAAGGAGCTGGTCGGGGAGAGAAACACGGCGCCCACCGCCTTCTCTAATTTTCCAGCCATCAAGCGGAATGACGTTGTTGTACGGATTGAAGATTTCCACCCACTCGCTCTCGCCTTTTGGCGGATTCTCGAGCCAATCGCGGATGACGAGCGTCCCAGAGGGGTAGATGATGGGAGCAGAAGAGGATTCGGACGCTGGCTCTTCGTCTGGATTGGTCTCGGCCGCCGATGACTCAGAAGGCGTTTTTTCCACCCGGTCAGCGTTGTCCGTCTCCGAGGATGACGACTCGGTTTCGTTAGATTCTGTTTGCGCTGTTTCTTCCGCGCTTGCGGTTTCCGTTGTTTGTTCCAGCTCCTCTTCTTCGAAGACGTCGAGCATCCCAGGCGTTCCAAGATCCGTTGACCCCTCATCAAAACCAATCGAGAGGGTTGCCGCCTCCCAACCGTCCGCCGTCCGAACCATGGAAGCTGCTCCGCCGTTTTCTTTTATGCCGCCGGCAGAAGGCTTGCCTCCGTCTCCCACCTCGTCAACCGCCACTCCGGCGGCATTGCGAAGCGTGAGTTTGAAGGTCGAATTCGAGAGGGACAGGGCCGTGGTGGAATAATCCGGCACTGTCGCAAGGGTAGATTTTTCATGAGCTGCATCATAGTTGGCGATCAAGAAGATTGTGTAAGGTTCGATGACGCTGCCATTCGGAATCGTGAGCGTACTGCCACTTGTGCCAGCGCCCTCGATGGCCCAGAGGCTCACATCAACGGGTTCGTCTGTGGCGTTGGCAAGTTCCAGCCATTCGTCTGCCTGGCTTTTTGAGGATCCCGCCCAGCCGACTTCCGAGATGTAGACACCCGATGGCATCGCGGCCTTCGCAAAGAGCGGTTGCCCCATAAGAGCGAGGGCGCACAGGAGTACAATAAACAACCGATCGGAGTCGATCATATTTTTGCTATTAACACCATGCGGCCGCATGGATTATTTTCTGTCGACAGAAAAAGAAACAACTCCCCCGAAACTCACGGCGCAGTTGCCGTGCGGATTGGGGGAGTCGTTTCCTCTTGTTACGTTTATGACATCACACCGCGACGTTTTTGTCAACGGGTCCGTCGTGGATAACTTCCTTTACCCCGCATCCCGGAAGCGGATTCCGCATCCCGGAAGCGGATTCCGTATCCGGGATACGGATGATGAGGAAATGAAAAGCCCGCCGTTGCTTCGAGGCCTTGGCGGGCGGAGGTTGGGTCAGGCCGCGCTCGTTGCGACGCGCGTCTTCTCTGACCGAAAAAATGTGAGGAAGGTTCGGACGTCGGTCCGGAGTTCGCGGCAGTCCTCGACCTGCTCCGGTCGGTAGCCTGCGAGTCCAACGCGGACGTAGGCTGCCGTCCAGGAGGTCCCTGGCACGGTCTGCCGGAACCGTCGCACGCCGCGCCACAGGGCCTGCAGGTCTCCGGCATGGCGAGCCCTGTCCGGCGGTTCGCGACGAAGGAGGTGGAAGCGGGATCCATACATGTCCCCGTCGGCCTTTACGCCGGCGAAGACTCCTTTGGTCATGCCAGCGACGTTCACGAGCAGGTCACCGGCGTTCGTGACGTCGGTGGCGAGCGGCGTCATCTGGACTCGGCATTGCTCGGAGAGCAGCGCATGGGCCACGCGCGCTACCGCCGTCGCACCCGACGTTGCCTGCTGCCACGCTTCCTGCTCGACGCCGATGACGTCTGGGCGATCGTGGATTGCACGCCGCCATCCGGGCGGCAGCGCCAGGATTGCTCGCGCAAGCTCCTGGTGCCCCATGGCCGAGGCGAAGAGTATGTTCTCACGCATCGGGCCCATCAAGGCCTCCAGCATGGAGAACGGCTCCTGCTTGAAGCCCCACAGCCAGGCGGCGCGCAGGGCGTGCAGCGCGGCCCGCGAGCCAGAGGCCATTTCTTCGAGTTTCTGGAGATCGGGTTCGATGCGCTCCAGGAATCCGCGGTTCGCACCGGAACTCCAGTTTTTGCGCAGGAAGTTTCTCCCGCGCCCGACAGCGAAACGCATGGAGTCGGTCAGCCGGTCCTGGACCGGCCGGTCGTCTCGAGCCAGGCGCAGGGGTGCCGAGCGTGCCAGCTCGAGAGGGGACTTGTTCATCGAGCCTCCTGTCTTCCTGCGGACAAAGCCGCAGAGTGACGCATGCTACCGGAAGATTCTTTCCTTGTCAATGGTATCACGGCGAGATAGACTGCGAGGAGCCACGAGCCGAGGTGGCGGACCCACCTTCGCTGCGAGGTGCAGCTACGGCGGGCAGGTTGGCACCATGCATGGGCGGGTGGTGGAACTGGCATACACGCTGGCCTTAGGAGCCAGTGCCGCAAGGCATGAGGGTTCGAATCCCTCCTCGCCCACCAAGACATATGGCAGAGCCTGCACGAAAATTTTTTTGAAGATAGGGCATGCGCGCGATTTTGATCCACGGCTTCAACGCCTCTCCGGACATGAATTTTCACCCTTGGCTTCGCGACGAGCTTCGCGATCGCGGGTTTGACGTTGTGGCGCCAACCCTTAGTCTGCGTTCAGACCAGGAACTCGACCTGTCTTCGATTATTGAAGAGATGAAGAAACAGATTGGCTACGTCGATGCGAACGACATCATTCTTGGACACTCGCTCGGTGCATTACTCGTTCTTCAATACTTGCAAGCGGTCGAGATGACCGAAACGCCTCGCGCGGTCATTCTCGTTGCGGCTCCTTGGAAAGTTTCAAAACCAGAACTCCGCAGTCTTTTCATGGCCGACCTTGATGCGGACGTGACGATGTGGAAGGCACGAGAGTTCGTCGTCATCCACTCAAAAGACGACACGCTCGTCCCCATTGATCACGGCAAGAAGCTGGCAGAATCATTGAAGGCACGGTTTGTTGAACGCGATTCAGACGATCATTACATGGCCGCCGAGTATCCGATTTTACGCGATCTCATCGTCGAGATTTCACAGACTCCTCTTGAATTTGCTCCAGGGATGAGTCTCACAAATGATTTCGGGTCCTCGATGTAATATGTCCTTGACTGACACGAAGTGGTTCACCGTTCCGTTCCGTGGAGCTCAAACGGCGGATTTTCACGCGCGTCTGTCGCTTCTTGGATTTTTTGCGGAGGGGGAATTGTATCGCGATCGTGTTGGGCGCACGATTATTTTCGAAGAAACTCACGTACGGATTGGCATCCCGAAAACCGACGTGGTGGATGAACAAGAACAGCTTGAGTTCGTGGCCGCCGGGATGGGGCTTGATGTGGAGGAGGCGCGGAAGATATGAGGAAGAACCTGCCGAACTATCGTTTCGTCGCAGGATTCACTGGGCCGATCGCTTCGGGGAAGGGTTTGGCTGTTGAAGCGGTGCGAGAGGTGTGTAGGGAGCAGGGATCGGTACGGAGCATTTTGTTGTCAGATTATATTCGCGAGCAAGTGCGATCGGAAGGAAAACGGCTGACCCGCGATACGCTTCGCGAGGCCGGAAACGCGCTTCGAAAAAAAAATGGGCCGGGCGCGTGGGTGTGCAAAATGCTCGAGGATCTTCCGGAAATTGACGCGGGCGTGCTTTTAGTTGATTCGATGAGAAATCCTGGCGAAATTGAGGCATTGCGTCGTGTCTTTGAGGATCGAGTTTTCATCATTGCGACCGACGCTCCTTTGCAAGAACGCGTTGACCGCGTATTGAAGCGGGCGCGGGAAGAGGACGCAGCAGAACGCCAGGAAATCATCCGGCAGATGGAAATCGAGATGGAACACAATCCAGAATTCGGGTTTGCCTTGGACATGTGTCGGGAGATGGCCGATTACGTCGCGCCGAGCCGGGAAGCGAAAGCGGAAAAAATCGCCGAGATCCAAGACGAGATTCGCTCGCACCTGGAAGCCATGGAACGTCGTGAGTTTGAGTTCGAACGTCGACGTGTAGCATAGAGGCCATATGGGACTCCATCCCGATATTCGGAAGTATTACGTGTACCGGGCCCTGCTCAAAAGATTTGCCCTACCCATCTTGGTGCTGTACGGACTCGATCAAGGCCTTTCCCTCGAGCAGCTTGCCCTGATTACCCTCGTATCGCACATTTTTTCAATGGTGCTTGAGATTCCAAGCGGTGCGATCGCAGACACGATCGGCCATCGTCGCGCCCTCGTTTTTTCCATGCTTGGTCAAGCGCTGTCCATGTTCATGTACCTTGGCGGAACGTTTTGGTGGATGATGGCTGGAGGGGTCCTCTACTTTGCCGCTGGGACGCTCATGACCGGCACCTCGGAGGCGCTTTTTTTCGAGCGACTGAAAACACTTGGGCTTGTTGACCAACACCTGAAACTGCACGGACAAGGGAAGGGGTTTGCCACGGCCGTGAGCGTTGTCTCCATGCTTTTAGCCGGCGTCACGTACGAAGTTGCATGGTGGTTGCCGTTTGTGATCGGCACGCTTCAATTTCTTTTGGCCGCAGTTGTTATTAGCTCGTTTGGAGAGGCGAAGCAAACAGAGTCCGTTCAAAAACGTGAAGGATTTGCATCGGTCCTTCGCCATATTCCCCGAGCGATACGCGAGATTCACCGGGAGCCGCGCGCTTTTTGGCTCATCATTTCAAACGCGCTCATCATCGGCCCCCTCTTTACCCTCGGTGAGTTTCAACAGGCTATTTTGAGCGATGTTGGCCTGACCGCTGTTGCGATCGGTTTTGTGTATGCCATGAAACGTTTGCTTGGGGTCATTCTTCAATCCACCGCGCACCGGATGAGTGCATGGTTTGGCGCGTGGCGTTTCACGGCCGCGTCGGGCGTTTTGTTCGTGTCTCATATGTGGCTCGTGGCGGCTTTCAAGGAACCGGCCGCTTTGATCTTTGCGTTGCTCCTCGGCTCGTTGGCGTGGGTCAGCCTCGACATCGCGGTGAACGACTATTTGAATCAGTGGCTGGGAACCTCCTCGCGTGCGACGGTGCTATCGGTCAACAACATGCTTCGCAATATTGTTAGTGTGGCGGCCGTGGCTTTTTACGGCGCCTTCGTTGTTGGACATCGGGCCGCGGACGCCTATGGGTGGACTGGGATGGTGTTTGCGATCCTTCTTATCGTCCCGCTGTTTAAGTTGTACACAAGCATTCGGCGGCATGATGCCGCGCGGGTCTAGCGACGTCTCGTTCGATATTCGTTATGAAGTCGTTTAAGGGACCTCTGCAAAAGTCCATTTCGCGCCGGAAGGCTCCCGGCTCGGCTGC
>CAYJVP010000053.1:0-5520 GCA_964373615.1 uncultured Gammaproteobacteria bacterium
ATTCTCCGTTTGACAGAGTGTTACACAGGTGTTACAGTAACCTCGAACCATTCCTTTTTTATGCCGACCCATAAGCATCGTATTAATTTATCCGTCCCTCATGACATTGACCAGGCGATCCATAAGCTCGCTCTTCGTGACCGTATATCGCTTTCAGGTAAAACACTTGACCTTATCAAACACGCGCTGGAGATAGAGGAAGACGGAATTTTGCTCAAAATCGCCGAAGGGCGTGAGGCCAAGAAGGGCAAGCTCATTTCACACGAGAAGGCATGGGGGTAACATACGCCATCCATTACCACCCACTGGTCGTCCGTGAAGACATTCCCAAGCTGGATTCGGTCATGAAGCTCCGCATGAAAAAAGCCATCGAGGAGAAACTCATGACACATCCGGAATTGTTTGGCATCCCACTGCGACGTTCGGTCAAGGGCCATCGCAAGCTCCGTGTCGGCGACTATCGCATCGTTTTTCGGATCCAAGGAAATTTGGTGAAAATATTTGCCATCCAGCATCGCTCTGTCGTTTGGCAACGAATCATAGCGAGACTTTCATAGCTGACGATTTTTTGAAAGCTCCGGAGCAGCCTCGCGGGGTTTTCATTTTCATGTTTTCCGAGCTATAATGTCGAGCGACGTATGCGCTGTCCTGTTTGCAATCACGGCGACACGAAGGTGGTTGATTCCCGCATCGCAACCGACGGCGCGAGTATCCGCCGCCGACGCGAGTGTGAACAATGTGGATTTCGGTTTTCCACCCTTGAAGAAATCGAACTTTTAGATCTCACCGTTGTCAAACGCGACGGTCGGCGCGAGACCTACTCACGCGAAAAACTTGTGCGTGGTCTTGAGAAGGCGCTCGAGAAGCGTCCATACACCGAAGCGGCCTTTCAAAAACTCGTGCACAAGGTGGAACGCGACATTCAAAAAAAACGCCGTGGAGAAATCACGAGTCAGGACGTTGGGGAAATCGTCATGCGGCATCTACGCACCTTCGACAAGGTCGCCTATATCCGGTTTGCCTCCGTCTACCGTTCCTTTGAGGATGTCCGGACGTTTGAAAACGAACTTCGGAAACTTTCAGCAAACGGAAAACGAAAAACGAAAAAACGAAGATTGACGTAGCCTATGGATACGCAGACACCACGTCCACATCGAACCGTCCTGTTTGCGACCCTCGCGCTTGCAGCACTCGTTGGGCTTCTCGGCGGCATCGTGGGCGGGGTCGCTGCCAGTCGATGGACAGACAGCATTCCGTTTTTGGGGAATCGCTCGATCACGCTTTCGGATGCTGACATTGATCGAGAGATTGTGGAGTTGATCGAAGAGGAATCCGCGACGATCAACGTGGTGGAACGCGTGACGCCAGCGGTGGCAAGCATCATTGTGCGCAAGCCCCTGAAGGATGTGACCTCAAGCAGATTTGGATCCCCCGAGGACTTCTTTTTCTTTGAGCCATCTGTCGAGGTGGATCCCGAGAAGCTCGTTGAGATCGGCGGGGGAACGGGATTTTTCGTGACCTCGGATGGGCTTTTGGTGACCAACAAACATGTTGTGGAAGACGCGACGGCCACCTACAGTGTTGTCATGAACGACGGGGAAGAGTATCCAGTCGAAGTCGTTGACACGGACCCTTTTTTTGACATCGCGGTCTTGCGTGTCCAGGGTCAAGAGGACCGGGAGTTTCCGGTTGTGACATTCGGGGATTCGGATCGCATCCGCATCGGGCAGACCGTTATCGCCATTGGAAATACCTTGTCGCAGTATCGTAATACGGTGACCAAGGGCGTGGTTTCTGGCATTGATCGCAATGTTTCGGCGTATGATTTTCAGTTCGGAGCCGAACTTATCGAGGGGGCGATTCAAACAGACGCCGCGATTAACCCAGGGAATTCTGGCGGTCCGCTCATCAATCTGCTCGGCGAGGTCGTTGGGGTGAATACGGCCGTTAGCGCCGAAGGAGAAGGGGTCGGATTTGCGATTCCAATTAATGAAGTCAAGCAGGCGGTGAAGGACGTGCAAGATGTTGGCCGTATTGTCCGGCCGTGGCTTGGGGTCAGGTTCGTCATGTTGGATGAGGAGTCTGCAGAGGAGTTTGGTCTTGTGGATGCTCGGGGCGCGCTCCTCGCGCAAGGAAATCGCGGGGAGCCGGCGGTTGTGCCGGATAGCCCGGCAGACAAGGCCGGCCTTCAGGAAGGCGACGTGGTTCTTTCTATCGATGGCGAGGAGCTCAGCGCGGATCACTCGCTTGCCGAGGCGATTCGCTCCCACACCCCCGGCGACTCTGTCACCATGACCGTGAAGCGTGGGGAAGAAACCTTTGATGTCGACGTCGTGCTCGCAGAGTTCAGCGCACGGGAGTGATATGTCAAAGCGCACCAAGATCGTTTGCACCATCGGGCCGGCCAGCAAAAATCCGGCAATCCTGCGCGCCATGATCGCCTCTGGCATGAACGCGGCGCGTTTGAATTTTTCGCACGGGACGCACAAAGAGCACGCGCTCCTCATGAAGAACATTCTTGCCTCCGCCAAGGCTCTCCATGAACCCGTGGCAATTCTGCAAGATTTGCAAGGGCCAAAAATTCGACTCGGAAATCTGCCAGAGAGCGGTGTCGTGCTCAAAGCGAGACAACACATGACGTTCAAAACGGATGCGAAACGTTTTGTGTTGGGAGAGGCGCCTGTGTTTCCGGTGACCTATGCCGATCTGCACAAAGACGTGAAGGTCGGCCATCGCATCTTGATCGACGACGGCCTCATAGAAGTGAAGGTGGTCAAAATTCACGGCCACGAGATTTTGTCACAGGTGGTCAATGGCGGAAGGGTGAGCTCGCACAAGGGCATGAATTTTCCAGACTCCACCTTGCGGATCAGTCCGATCACGGACAAGGATCGTAAGGATCTCGCGTTTGGCGTCAAACAGGGCGTGGATTTTGTCGCCCTGTCGTTTGTGACATCCGCGAAGGATGTCGTACGCCTGCGCTCGCTCTTGAAGCGCGCCGGACGCCGAGGGCAGGCCTTGCCGCGCATCATCGGAAAGATCGAGAAGCATGAAGCGATCGCGCGCTTTGACGAGATTCTCGCCGCGGCAGACGGCATTATGGTGGCCCGCGGAGACCTTGGGATCGAAATTCCGTCCGAGGAGGTTCCGATCCGTCAAAAAGAGATCATTGAAAAATGTCGGCAGGCCGGCAAGCCCGTTCTCGTCGCCACCCAGATGCTCGACTCGATGACGCGCAATCCCCGTCCCACGCGCGCTGAGGTGAGCGACGTGGCGAACGCAGTCATTGATCACGCGGACGCCGTGATGCTCTCTGGCGAATCCGCCACGGGATCATATCCAGTTGAAACGGTGCGGATGATGGCGAGGATCGTCGCGCGCACGGAAGCCTCACCCTTTGATGACCTGACGCTTCCCAAAGACGCGGGCGGCGGATGGGAAATATTCATAAGCCATGCTCTCCAGGCGCTTGCGGCACAGGGTCACATTCACGGCGTGCTGTCCGCGACCTTTTTTGCGCCTTGGTGCGAGCTGTTGAATGCGGCGCGGCCAGAGATCCCGCTGTACATTGCGTCTGACGATTTGTCGCGCGTGAGGCAGATGAATATGCGCTGGAGTGTTCGGCCGTTTTTGTTCAAAAAAATGTCGTCGTCGGATTTCGTAAAAAAGGCGGTCGCCATGCTTCGCAAAGAAGGGCGCGTGAAAAAAGGAATGCGTTTGGCGCTCGTCCTCGGCGGCGAACACGGCGCCGGTTTTGACGTGATCGATGTTTGAGTTTATTGTAACAACGTATGCAACAACATGTTTCCGCGACATTGACGCCCGAAGAGGCCGTGGCGCAGGCCGCGACCCTCATGGCCGAATACGAAAAAAAGCTTGGCGAGCTGAATGCAAAAGAGCAACAGCTCTTCAACACGGCGATTAAAAAAGGCGAGGGGCGGGCCCTTGACCGCATCCGTGCCTGGATCGAGCGGATTTTTCTGCGGTTAATTGGCAAATAATATGGCAGAAGGATCAGCAGGAAGAGGGAGATGGTCGCGGATGGCGGCTGGGGAAGCGCCACAACAGGCTGAGGCGGCAGAGGCAGCTTCTTCGGCTGGCGCTTCGGCAGCTGAAGGGCGCCCCACAGCCGAATCGGCCAAGGTTGAGGCGGCGGCGCCAAAGGCTGAGGCGGGCGAGGCAGGAGCGCCACCAAAAGAAAGCGGTGAAGCAAAATCTTCTGACACAGGAGAGCCGAGGAAGGCCGCGGACGTGCGGCCAAGGTTTGAAGCGCTCAAACGGAAGCTGCGTGAGCGCGGTGTGGATGACCGCGAAGCCGGGCGTCAAGCCGCGTACGAAACGATCGGGTCGCTTTCAACGGCCATGGAAGCACAGGCACAGGCACAGGCACAGGCCTGGAGGTCGCACGAGAAAATTATTGATGGTCTTCTTGGACGACTGAAGGACGAATCTGATAAGCGCAGCGCGGAGGTTGCAGCGCTGCGAAAGGAAATTGATGCGCTTCGCGTGGAAATGAGAACACTGACCGATGGAGCAAAAGCAAAGGTGGAAGCGCTGAAGGCCGCGGTTGAGCCCACGCCGGTAGCTGCGGAGCCTGCGGCCGCTGCCGCGCCAGCAGAAGCTACGGTTGCGGCGGGAGCGGAAGCCGCGCCAAAGGGAGTCACGGAGGAAGATCTTGAAGGAATGAGTGTGCAGCAACTTGATGCGTTGACCGCCTCCACGATCGAGGCGCTCAAACACGCCACGCCCGATCAGCAGAGTCTCATGAGACAGCAGATTGCCAGAATGTCGGTCTTGAAGGCGAGGAAACTTCAGCCAGAGTTTGCGGCCAAGGCCAAGGCCGTGGAAAAGAAACAGGAAGAAGAGGCTCATCAAAAGGAAGAAGAGGCTCATCAAAAGGAAGAAGAGGCTGCTCGTGAGGTCGAACGTCGCCGCGCGCGCGACCCGCTTGGCGTGAAGCGCGAACTTTTGCGCGCTCGGGAGTTTTTGTTTGCGGCGCAAAACCTCGAGAAGATGCATCAAGCAACTCCGCAAGCGCCGGAGCTTGCGAAGGCGCGCCAGGCAGTCGAGGACGCGAAGGCAATCGTTAGCGCGAGCATGGATCTGTACAAAAAGCTCACAGGTACCGCGCTCGATTACGCTGCGTTGAATCAGGAACTTGACCAAAACGGCATTGAGACGGCGCGCAAGGAACTTGTTGACCGTGGTCTTGAGATGCCAGCAATCCGCGAGTACGGCCCATTGGATGTGCTGCGTCAAGTAGTGAGACTGCGCGAAATCGTTTTTGCGGCCGATGCGCTCACCAAGTCCGGCGTTCCCGAACAAATCGGACTCGGATCAACCGCGCGGGAAGCGGCGCAAAAAGAATTGTCCGCTGCCATGGCGGAGTATAAGAGACAGACCGGCGTGGAATTGACGTTTGCTTATCTAAACGAGCTTCTTGAGAGGGATCCTAAAAAGCTCGAGGCATCCATGCAGCGGAGCCGCGAGCTTGCTGAGCACATGGCCCGTGCTGTCCGT
>CAYJVP010000053.1:5620-7178 GCA_964373615.1 uncultured Gammaproteobacteria bacterium
GCATCGATTCATGACGACGTTGAAAGAGGATCTTCTTGTAAACGGTTTTGAAATTTCTGTCTTCCCGAAAACAGCAACAGCCGAGGTCCTCGTCGAGGAGGAAGTGGCACCTGCTGCCAAAGAGATGAAGCCGCAGTACACGCAAGAGGTTCTTGACGCCCTACCGTTCACGCAGCTTGATGAACTGATCAGCAGAGAAACGCGCAACGTGTCGAATGCGGCAACGCCAGAGGCCCGCGCTCAGGCCGAGGTCAATGTGAAGCTCATGCGCGAGGTCATGAAGGATAAATTGACACCGAGGTTAGCAACGGCCAAGGATTTGGGCGAAGAAGGATTGCCGGAGCCTGCGCCGGCCGTTCCTGTCGCTGCCGAAGAGACGGAAGACGACATCACGCTTGTCGATACCAGGGTTGGGTCTCAACGTGCGCGTTCTGGCGCCGTATCGGCACCTCCCAACACGGATGCGACGCGAACGCTGGCTTCGCCACGATCACTGGTCGAAGTGGAATATGTTGAGGATGAGGGCAGGAATCCTATGGATGACGTGACCTCAAAGAAAGACGGATCGTTGCCCCCGCCTGACCGCACACACCAACAAGCGTTCTTGCAAGATATACAGGCAATGGATAATGATCGTCTTGATGCGAAAACACGCACACTTGAAAGCGAAGCAAAGCGTTTTCGCGATGCGCTCAAGCGCGGCGTGCCTGGGTTTATGTCCGAGGAAGTGACACAAGAATTTGGTCAGATCGTCTGGGAACTGCGATCCGCGAGAGAGGAGCGTGATCGTAGGCAGCAAGAGGCAGACATTGCCATGCGCAAGGCCGCCTAGCAAAAAACGTGTGCCCTTTTTTGATGTGGACAAAATCCGTGCAAAGAAAACCCCGCCGAGCGCATGCTAGGCAGCGGCCTGGCATGGCTCGAGGCGGGGAAGTTTGGAGTGAAGAGAAGAGTAGGGTGATGTGACGCAAGCGGGGGCGTCATGGGAGGACCCCGCCGTTGGCGGGGCGTGCGTTGTAGGCGGGAGGGTTGGGAACCCTCCGCGGGCTCTACTTGGTGAGGGAGGACGGCGTGAACGGCTGGCGCCAGGCCTTCCCGGTATCGTCCCGGGAACGTCCAGTCGGACTCCACTGGCGCACAGTCGTCTGGCCGCCCTGGATTTTGCATCCGGCGAACTTGCGTCGAGCGCGCTCGACGCAGTCAGGCCATTGCGCGTGGACGTAGGCCACCACGTTGTTGTCCACGACCACCCGTCCCTCAATCCCGGCCGGGGTGATCGTCATCTTGCAGCCACAGCAGTTGGCGAAACTCAGCTGTACCATCTCAACTTCCTCAGTCTGCGTGAGTCACATCAGCAGGTGCCCAGCAACAGACGTCGGTGATGATATCCATAAATTCTTTAGCCGTCAAGGGAGGTGTGACAGGAGTTGTACACGAGATGAAAGAGAAAAAGACTCCAACATCTGTTGGGGTCTTTTTCTGGCGGACCGGAAGGGATTCGAACCCTCGATCTTCTCCGTGACAGGGAGACGTGTTAACCGGGCTACACCACCGGTCC
>CAYJVP010000054.1:0-7176 GCA_964373615.1 uncultured Gammaproteobacteria bacterium
ACGCGGCACTCCTCGAGGTGAACGCCGGACTCCGGTCAGACGTCAGCAAGCTCAGCAAGTAGTCGTAGGGGCGGCCTTCAGACCGCCCGTCACGACAGCCAAACGACACGAACCACCCCCGACACACCTTCCAGGAGGAGTCCCAGATGAAACGCTTGATCCAGATCGCGGCGGCGCTACTCGCGCTCGCCATTACCGCGCCCGCGGCGTACGCCAAGGGCCAGTCCCTCGAGGACCGCGTGTCCTCGTGCAGCACGCTGACCGACAACGGGCAGTACCTCGCGTGCGTCACCCAGATCGAAGCCGACTGCGGCACGATCAAGGACGTCGTGGCGCGCGAGTGCCAGGCCGAGGTCGTGGCACTGCGGGCCGAGAATGAGCGCGACGTGGCCAGGGCCAAGGTCGCTGAACTCGAGGCCACCGGCTCGAGCAGCGCGGCCGGTGCCAGCGGGTTGGCCTCGTCGGCCCCGATGAGCATCGAGCTCCCGGCCCACAGGCCGCGCGAGCTCGTGGTGCACACCGCGCGCCCCGCGATCTGCAGCGAGGCCCCGTGCCTCGAGATGTACGGGCTCAGGTCGGGTGACCGGCTTGCGTTCTACATCAACGGGGAGGCGGCATCTGTCGTCGCCTCCGACGGTCGCCTCACCACCGTCCTGGCAGACATGGACGGGAACGGGCAGGTTGACGCTGCCGAGCTGGTCGGTGTCGACGTCGCCTACGGCCCGTCCTCGGTCTGGGTCGTTGTTCGGCCCAACTCGATGACCCCTATCCGGGTCGTCGAGCTGGAGCTCGATGGGACCATCCCGGGCCGGGTCTACGTCCCCAGGTGGGAGGCGACCCACCAGATCCGCCGCGGTGGGCGGATCAACGCCTACGCGGGGATATGAGACCCGCGACCCTCAACCCCGGTTCGCGCTTCGCCATTCAAGGCAACAGCGCGGGCCGGGTTTTCACATCTAAAACAAAAAACTCCGTTTGTTGTCGGAGGTTTTTGAGCAGCTTACGTTCTATGGATTAATTCGCTGCACTACGAGGCCGTCGCCGTCCCTTTAATACTTACCAATGCCGCCACGACATACGCCGCGATCGCGTAGGCCGCAACAATCAGGATAAGCCCAATAACCGCGCTTGAGATCATCTTTTTCGCCTTGTCAATCTTTTCCTTTTCGCCCTGCGAGGTGGCGTAAATCCATCCAGCCCAGACAAGGTAGACCACGAGGAAGACCCCCATGAATCCGAGCACCACATTGATGATGTTGCCAATCAAGGTTGGAAGAGCAACGGGATCTGTCGAGCTCGTGCCGTACGCGGTTTCTCCTACGCCGCCAAGCGCGTCATCGGCCTGGTCAAGCCCGCTATAGATTTCAGTCGCGGCTGCCCTGGCCGCAAGGGGAAACAGGAGATAAACCTGAACCACAGCGGAAAGGACGGCGAGGAGGCGGTTCATACTAGGTCGCGGCAGTGCTCACAGCGCCGATCACGTAGGCCGCGATCGCATAGGCCGCGACGATCAGGATGAGACCAATGACTGCGCTCGAGATCATCTTTTTCGCCTTGTCAATCTTCTCCTTTTCGCCCTGCGAGGCGGCGTAGATGTAGCCGGCCCAGACGATGTAGACCACGAGGAAAATCCCCATGAATCCAAGCACCACATTGATGATGTTGCCAATCAAAGTCGGCAGAGTGTTTGTACTCGCGGCGCTCTGGCCATACGCGGCACCAACGTTTGTGAGGGCGTTGTTGGCCCCACCCAAACCCTCCGGGGCTTGGGCTCCTGCGGCAAGAGGGAGGAGGGAAGAGGCCAGAATGGCAGCTGTAGAGACCTTCTTTAAAAGTTTACGCATAGTTCAAGGTTTTAATTCTTAGGATGACGATGTCGTGACGATTTTTTGGATTGCCGCAACGGCATATGTGACAATGACGTAGGCTGTCGCGAGGATGGTGGCTCCAATGACGGACGTGGAGAGCATCTTTTTGGCTTTGTCAACCTTGTCCTTTTCGCCCTGCGAGGTGGCGTAAATGTAACCGGCCCAGACGATGTAGACGAGGATCAGGACTCCAAGGAAGCCGAGCAAGACGCTGATGATTCCACCGATGAGCGCATAGAGCGACTGTTCTTCCTCGCCAAAGCCCGCTGTCGCTCCTGTGGTTGTAAGTCCCTCTCTTAGGGTATCCGCGGCATCTGTTTCCTCTGCGCGCGCGGCAAGAGGGAGAATCAATGGGAGGCCAAGAGCGAGCGTCATGATTCGCCATTTGGCACGTGTCAGGCTTTGCCGCATAGCGTGAGAGTGCCGCCCGCGGCGACCCTCTCGCGCCACGCCCCGTCTTCTCGCCATTTGGCAGGACGGGGTTTGGCCGATTCTTTGTTTACACTTCGGCGTTTGCGATGGCGCCCGTAAGTGAACCGATAACGAACGCGGCGATCGCGTAAGCAGCGAGCACGATGACAAGACCGACCACGCCCGCGATCATCAGTTTCTTCGCGTCGCGCACCTTGTCGTCGGTGCCGCCCGAAGTCATCCATTTGAATCCGCCAAGGAGAATGATGAACACGGCAACCACACCAAGGAACCCGAGCACGACACGGATAATCTGGGCGATCGTGGTTGTGAGCTCACCGGTTCCAAGACCCGCGTTTGCCGCGAAGTCCGTTCCGTTGACGTTTCCGCCGAACAGTTCGTTTTCCGTGAGCACTTGAGCTCCGGCGTTTGGTACGGCCACGCTCAAGGCCGCGACCGCGAGCGAGGCTGCCATAACAAAGCTCATGAGCACGACCAGGAAGGACGAGGTTTGGAGTTTATTCATAGGTTACTTAAAGATTGAGTTATGGGTTAGATCCCGACTCGGGACGTTTTAGATAGTATAGCACAATTTGTGGAGTAAAGGGGAGGGTGTGGAAACTTAGTCGTTTTCCTCATTCCGTCTGGGCCTCCTCGACGGCGCCGGCTGTGATCGCGGAAATAAGCGCGCTGACCACTGTGTAGGAGATAAAAATGAAGAATAGGCCAATCACCGCCCAGGTGAGGGTTCTTTTGCCCTTGTCGATTTTCTCCTTTTCGCCGCCTGAAGTGATCCACTGAAACCCTCCCCAGACAAACATAAGGAGCGCCAAAGCCCCGGAAAGGCCGAGAAGCGCCTTGATAACGCGGCCAATGACGATACGAAGATCGGACGTGCCGATCGGGTTGTCGAGCGTGACTTGCGCGAAGACCATTGCCGGAATGAACAGGCCGAGAGAAATAATCAGATACAGGTTTTCTTTTTTCATAAGCATAAGCACAGGTCAGTTTTCGTCGAAATTTATATTTTGCCCTCTTTCTTTATTGCGCAGTCCTTTCGCCCAAATATCCAGGAGGGTAACAACATTGGATATCCTCACCTCCGCCTGAGCAAAGGTTCTTCCCGTTCTCGCACTGAGTGGCACCAGGATAGTAGGACGTATCCCAGCATATTTTACCTGCTTTCGTCAGTTCGCACAGACCCAAACACTGACCCTCAGAACATTGTTTATAATCGCCGCATGTTTTTCCTTCAGTAACTTTTGTTCCGTCACAGATAACTATTTCCGATCCCCCAACCTTGCCTGACTCAAGGGCGAGTTTTAGGGTTGTGATGCCAGCGTAGGCGAACAGCACGATGAGCAGGCCAATCGTAGAATTTCGGATGTACTTCTTTCCTTTGTCCACCCATGCCTTGTCTCCGCGCGAGCCAAGCCAGAACATGCCGCCGAGCACATACATGAGGAACACGAGGCTTGCGATGATCCCAACAACGTAGTTCCCGACGTTCGCAAACACGCTCATGATGTCCGTGACACTACAGTCCCCGAGTTTGTAACATTCCTTGCAGATTCCTTGCATGAGAGGCCCAACCTCTGACTCCGACGCCGTTCCCTGGGCACACGCTGCTCCAGGGCTCGCTGCCGTGGCAAGGACCGCAAACGGCGTCACGGCAAACACTGCAGCCAAGAGCAGGCCGGCAAGATATGGGAACAGGCGCGGTTTCACACTCATAGCAAATGGTTTACAGCCTTTAGCCATTAGCCTTTAGCCATTAGCCTTTAGCCATTAGCTTTTAGCTTCGGGCTCACAGCCAACCGCTAACAGCTAACGGCTAATGGCTAAAGGCTAACCGGCTAATAAGTCTGCAACACCTTATTTTGGGCATCCTTCATGGCTCGTTCCGGCTCGGCCGTGCCTTCCAAAATGTCGTCGATGAGTCCCTTGAAGGCCGCTTCCATGATCGAAGCGTCGTCCCCATGATACCAGCTTTTGGCGGTTAAGAGTTGGGAAACGAACGGGTTCAGGTCCTCGTCCTCGATCTGCTCGTTGATGAGTGCGCGGCGAGCCGTGGGTTTTCCTGCCGCGGTCAGATAATCCATGACGCGCTCTTCGCTTGCGGCAAACTGGATGAAATCCCAAGCCCATTTCTGGTTTTCACTCGCCTTCGCTACGGTTTCCACCCAGTAGTTGGCATAGTTCACGACACGACTGTCTGCGATTTGGGGGAGGGGCGCAACGGCGAAGTTGAGCTTCGGTGCGCGGGCGCGAACGAGCGGCAGATGGTAGGAGTAGCCGAAGAAGAAGGCGGTCTTGCCGGTCGTGAACGCCTCGAACGATTCCGCCTGATCCGCATTCCAGGTGTAGACGTCTTTCACGGGGTTTGCAAAGGCCGTGTAGAAATAGGTGGCATCAAGGGCTGGCGCCTCGGAGACGTCGGACGCTTCAGCGAAGTATGGACGATCGCCGCGTTCCATAATCGTTCCATTTTGCATCATGAGGACGGACAAAAGGTCGACCGCGCGTTCGATGTTTTTCGATGTTCCGATCGCCGCGCCGGACTGGACCAGTTCTCCGTTTGAGTCCACGCGCGTTAAAAGTTTCACCTGGTCCTGAAACTCGGTCCATGAGGTCGGGGGTTCGGCAATGCTCGCTGCGTTTAGGAGATCTTTGTTATAAAAAAGCGCCAGCGTATCAACAGCCAAGGGCAGACCGAAGATGCGATCCTCGGCCGCTTTTTTCGGATCCGGCTGGTAGGAAAGGATCACGTCCTCTGCCACCTGATCGATAAAGTCGTTTTTGAGCTCGCGCTGACTCACGGTCGGCTCTTCCTTGATTGTGATGATCGTTTCTTTTTTGATCGTCCCCTTCACCTCTTTGTAGGGGATCGACAGGCTGTCGGGAAGGGGGGCCATCAGGTCCTCGTATTCCTTGAGCCAGGTGTTGTGCAGGGAGAAGATGTCCGGACCCTCGCCTGTGGCAAACGCGCGAATGAGCTCCGTTTCGTATTCGTCAAAGCGCAGCGTTTTGTATTCAAACGAAATGTTCGAGTGAATGGTTTGGTATTCGCTCATGATTTTCCTCATCGTGTCGTCGTCGTCAAACACGCGCCACACCTTGAGCTTCACGGGCGTGACCGCTTCGAGCTCAGCCTGAGAGGGGCCGCGGCAACCCGCTCCCACTGTCGTAAAAAGAAGCGCCATAAGCAGAAACGCGGAGATGAGGCGACAGGGTTTTTGCATACGTCAGTGGACGGTTTTAAGGTAGGCTTTGAAATCGTTGCCAATTTCTGAGTGTTTGAGTCCGAGTTCAACCTGTGCCATGAGAAATCCGAGTTTGTTGCCGCAGTTGTACCAGGTGCCGTCGAAAATGCATCCGTAGAGCGCGCGGTTTTTTTTCAGATACGTTTCGAATGCGTCCGCAAGACGGATCTCGCCGTCTTTTCCGGGCTTGGTTTTCGTAAGAACCGAGAGGATTTCTGTCGTCAAAATATAGCGGCCGATGACCACGAGGTCAGAGGGAGCCTCTGCGATCGGTGGTTTTTCCACAAAACGGCTGATCTGCCAGGTGTGCGAGTCCAGACGCTGCCCATCCACGACCCCGAAACCCGAGACAAGCTTTTTTGGCACCTTGTGAAGCGAGACAACCGGGTCGTTGTATTTATCGTAGACGTCCATGAGCTGTCGCAGCGCCGGTATTTTTCCGTCAATGATGTCGTCTCCGAACAGGACGGCAACCGGCTCATGGCGATCGATGAAGGGGAGGGCGGAGAGCACGGCATGCCCGTCGCCAAGCGGTTTTGGTTGGCGCACGAAGGCGAATTTTGCGAGCTTTCCGATGGCCGAAACTTCTTTGAGCTCCTTCACTTTTTTCTTTTGGCCAAGGCGGTATTCGAGTTCGAAGTTGCGGTCAAAGTGGTCCTCAATGGCGCGTTTGCCAATCGAGGTTACGAAGATGATCTCCTCGATGCCGGAGGCGACCGCTTCCTCGACGATGTATTGAATAATGGGCTTGTCGACAATCGCGAGCATTTCCTTTGGTTGGGCTTTGGAGGCCGGGAGAAACCGCGTTCCCATGCCAGCCACGGGGATGATCGCTTTGCGGATAGGGCTCTTGCGAAGCATAGTCAGAATGAGTATAGCAAGAAAAACGGCTGAGAGACAGCCATTTTTCCACCCGTTATTCAACCGTGATGGATCCGACGAAGGTCGGGGTCAGATGGTTGTGGAATCTCCAGCGGCCAGGAATGTCAAACGAAAAGGTCCAAGAGTCTCCAGGCTCGACGCGTCTGCAGGCGTCAAAGGTACTCCCGAGGCACCCGTCGGTCGTCGGATACGCGCGGTGGGTTGGATGCACGGCCGAGGCCGGCCACATGCCCGTTGAGCTTTCGTTGACGAAGGTGACCGTGCCGCCTTTCTTGACGGTCACGGCGGCCGGGCTGTACCCCTCGTCCGTGTAGGTGATGGTCGCCGTTTCTTTGGCCGTATCTGTCGTGTCTTCGGTTTCTGTGGAGGCGTCGGTTCCGTCAACGGACTCCGCGGCCGATTCAGCCGTGGCGTCTGTGGGTGTTTGCGTGGTTGACCGTGACGCACATCCGGCGCCGATGAGGATGAACACGGCCGTGATGGCGGCGAGGTGGAAAATTTTCGGCATAGTTTTTTATATGAGAAGATGAATAAAGAGCGTTTTTATCGTAGCAAAAAATGTCCAACACCGCGACCGATGGTCGTAGAGAGGACCTTTTGACGCAAGGGGACCTCGATGCTATCTTGGTCGCGCACGGAGAGGTGGCAGAGTGGTCGAATGCGCATGACTCGAAATCATGTATGCCGGAAACGGCATCGAGGGTTCGAATCCCTCCCTCTCCGCCATTCGACTCGGTTCAGCTTCGCTGAAC
>CAYJVP010000055.1:0-7028 GCA_964373615.1 uncultured Gammaproteobacteria bacterium
GTCTAAATGCCGTCCCAAGAACCCACAGAATTAGGTAGTTTATCCCCCATATGACACAAATAGGTTCGGGCTCTCCCACGCTAATTTTCAAGCTGCGCTCGACCCATGATCCCCTTGGGGCGATACATCACAACGGCCACAAGAATCCCCATGAAAATCATGAGGCGCAGGGGGCCCACAAGCGCGGCCGGAATGTCGAGAAAACGCAGCGGCTCGGAGATGGCAAAAAGGAGCACGGTGCCCACGACCGAGCCCGGAATCGAGGCCATGCCGCCGATCATCATGCCGGCGAGCGCCCACACCAAAAGATCAAGCCAGAAGGTGTTTGGCGAGATGAACTGAATGTAATGGGCAAGAAGCGCGCCGGAGAGGCCGACAAGAAACCCGGAGACAAGGAGCGCTAAAACTTTCAATTTGAACACCGGCTTGCCGAGAGACGCTGCGACCTCTTCGTCGTCGCGCACGGCCTCAAGCGCGCGACCAAACGGGGAGCGCATCAGGCGGTCTAAAAAGACGTACACCAGTGAGGTAAGAACGAGCATGACAACGAGAAAATGCGCATTGCCGGTGATTCCTTCGGGCCGCGTGATCCCAGGAATCCCAAGCGTGCCGCGCGTCACGGACTCCCAGTTGATAAACACGGCGGAAGCAACAAACATAAATCCAAGCGTCACGAGCGCGTAGTAATCGCCTTTGATTTTTTTGGACGGGATCGCAAGAAGTATCGAGACCATCATGGTAAGAATGGAAGCAACAAAAATCGATAGCCAAACCGGCCAACCAAAGGTGTGCGAAAGCACGGCCGAGGTGTACGCGCCGATCCCCATGAGGCCGATGTGGCCGAGATTCATGAGCCCGGTGTATCCCAAGGAGACGTTAAACGAGAGCGTCATGATGACGTAGATGAGCGCCAGGTTCGCAAGATGAATGTAATAGGCGGACATAGCGCTCACGTAAACTTCCTCCGCCCAAAGATCCCCATGGGCCGCGCAAGCAAGAACACGAAGAGGAGCACGAACGCCATGGCGTTCTTCCAACCCGCTCCCCAAAACCACACGGCTGCCTGCTCAACGCCGCCGAGAATAAGGCTCCCAAGAATCGCCCCGCCCATGGACCCAGCGCCGCCGATCACCATGGCCGTAAACCCCTTGATCGCAAGCATCACCCCCATGTTCGGCTCCACGTTAAACTCAAGCGCCACAAGAATCCCCGCAACACCAGCCAAGAAGGACCCAAGAAGAAACGTGAGGCGACGCACGTTTCGCGTTTTCATGCCAAGAATTTCCGCAACCATCTCGTTGTCAGCGGTCGCGCGCATTGATTTTCCAAACCGCGTGTATTGAATCACGTATCCAAGACCAAGAAGAAGTAAAACTGAAACCGCAACAATCAATATCTGCAAAAGCGTGATGCGGACCCCAAACGCTTCCACTACCTCTGTTTGGATGCCAAGCGAATGCGGTTGAGAACCGAAGAGGACAAGAATCAAGGCGTTGCCAAACATGAGAAGCCCAATGGTGGCCACCAGGTAACCAAGCCCCTTCGCTTTGCGTGCCCGAAGCGGCTCGTAGACGTACTCGTTCATCATAAGCCCAAGCAGCGACGCGACCACGCACGCCAGAAATCCCGAAAGAATGGCCGGCCATCCCTGCTCCATCCAGAGCCACCAAAAAACGTACCCGGCAAACGCCACCACAAACCCATGCGCAAGATGAAAAACGCGTGTGGTGGCATAAATAAAAGACAGCCCGGAGGCTATGAGCGCATAGACGGCGCCGGCGATCAGCGCGTTGAAGAGAAGTTGAGGGACAACGTCCATAGCGCGCTCATCCTAACAAAAACGCTCAAACGCGGCAACCAAAAACGACCCCACTCTGCCGGGGTCGTTTGGCGATCAAGCTGACTAGAGCGGATATGGACCGAGGTCAATAATCTGACCGCCCTCGACGCGACGGAGGTTCAAGACAAGCACCGCATCCCCGTTCTCATCGAAGTTAAAGGCGCCGATCGCCCCCGGCCAGTCACTGATTTGCGTGTTGAAGTACTCGGCAATCTTCTCCGGATCCGTGCTATCGGTTTTATCGATTGCCTCGGCCAAGAGATACACCGAGTCATACGCGGCCGCCAGGTAGCCGGGGTACTCGGGGGCGTTGCCGTATTTTGCCGTATAGGCGGCGACGAAGGCGGCGGTCTTTGCGTTTGACTCGTCAAGCGCGACTTCGACAAGTACCGCGCCCTCATAGAGCGCCGGGTTGGCCGCGATCGCCTCACGGTTCAACATGACATCGCCGCCAAGGATTTGCGCCCCAATCCCCGCCTCCTTCATTTGCTTCAAGATGAGCTCGCCTGGGGTGGGTGTTTGCGGGACGACGTACACCGCATCCGGCTTCGCGGTCTTCATTTTGGCGATCAGGGTGCGGTAGTCTGTGTCGCCGGTGTTGAAGGCCTCGTCAAAAACCACGTTCATCCCACGAGCAATGGAATCGGCAACGAACACCCTGCGCAGCCCCTGCGCATAGTCCGTGTTCTCGGAAATCACGCCAACGGACTTTGCCTCAAGCTTGTCGTCCGCATAGGCAGCCATGACCTTGCCCTGGAAAGCATCGGAGGAATACGTCCGGAAGACGAGGTCGCCGGCCGTGGTGATGTCAGGACTGGTCGAAAGCCCGGACAGGAGAAGCGCGCGAGCTGGTTGGGTCAGAGCCGCGGCGGCGAGCGTTTCACCAGAGCAGGAGCCGCCAAGAATAATCTTTACCAGGTCCACATTCAAGAGCTTTTGCACGGCCGTGGTGGCGTCTGTGCCGTTGCACTTGCCGTCCTCCCATATGAACTGCAGTTCTCGGCCGTCGATGCCGCCAGCGGCATTGATCTCCTCCACGGCCAGTTCTTTGGCGCGCTGATCCGGCACGCCGTAAGCAACAGCGTCGCCTGTGAGCGGCGCGATGCCTCCGATGACAATCGGTCCGGTTTCCTCCTCCGGTCCATTGGCCGGCTGCTGGCTAAAGTACACGACCCCAAGAACGACCAGGATCGCAACGATCACCCAGAGCAGAGCATTGTTTTGTTTGCCCATAAAATTCTGAAAAAAATTATTTATGTAACCGCCATTTTTAGAGGTCACGTACGAATTGGCATGACGATGTAGAGATACCCCGTGTCTGCTCCGCTTGGGCGAACAAGGCACGGGTTCCCTCCATCAATCATTTGAAACACAATCTCGTCGCTGTCTATGGCCTGCAGTCCATCCAAAAGATACCGATAATTCAACATAACCCCGTTTTTTTGACCAACCACGCGCGCCGGACAGGTGGCTGTGTTCTCGCCACGAGTGGCGTCTATGGCGCTCACCGTGACCGAGCCTGCCGGATCAAACTGGACGTTGATGTCAAAGAGCCCGGTCTTTGAGAAGAGGCTCGCGGTTTTCACGGCCTTCACAAAGTCCTCCCGATCAATCGTGGTCTCGGTTTGGAACGTTTTCGGAATGATCTGCTGATAATCGGGGTACGACCCTTCGATCAAGCGCGAGATAAGCTCGACGGAGCCGAACGTAAACACGATCTGGTTTTCCGAGAGACTCACGACAAGCTCCGACGGTGGGTCCACATCGTCCTTGAAAATGGAGAGGATGCGGCCGACCTCAGCCATGGTGCGCGCCGGCACAACCACCTGGACGTTTTTCGCTGCGGTCTCTGGAAGATCGACACGGCACTCAGCCAGACGGTATGAATCCGTGGCCGCAAGAATGAGGCGACCGTCCTGTACCTTCAGACACACCCCAGAGAGCTCTGGCCGAGATTCGTTTGTCGCGACCGAAAACAGAACCCGGCTGAGGGCCTTTCTGAAAAGATCGGCAGGAACCTTATAACTCCGCTCGGTTTGAACAGAGGGGACAAGGGGGTAGTCAGAGGCCGGGAGGCCAAGAATTTTTGTCTTATATCCTCCACACTCTGCTCTGACCGTATTTTCTTCAAGCTCGACGTCAACTTTTTCATTCGGCAAAAGATTCACGTAATCAAACAGGAGCTTTGACGGAACCGTGGTTTCGCCGCCTTCGTCAACCTTTCCTCGAACAAAACAACTTACGGCAAGTTCCAGATTTGTCGCGGTGAGCTTGATGTTTCCTTTGGTTGCCACGACAAGAACGTTTGTCAAAATCGGAAGATTGATATTTTTTATGGGAACGTGGCTTGTGATGGCAAGACCGGTATAGAGGTTGTCCCGCGTGCAAGAAAATTTCATACTGGTGTCTCGGCCTCCTACCGATGATCGCGTCTTTTAATTATTATCGTAGTAATAGTAAGGGGTGTGGATGGTGTGGAAAGGTGTTTTTTTCTGCTGGGGTGCGTGATATTTTTTTGTGACACGTGTTTATAGACCGCTGTACTCCATCGGGGTGGAGAGTGGATGAAAAAGGCGCGCGTATTTTTTATTCTTGTTGTTCGCTGTTTGTTGACCTCGCGCGCACACCGTTGTCCCTCAGTTCTCCACGGCCTTGTTCACAGCGCGTACAGACGTTGTTTGATCAGCTCGATATCGTGCTGCAACTTTTCGTCATTGGTGACAAGTCCAGAAATTTTTCCGTACGCGTGCATGGCCGTCGTGTGATCGCGTCCGCCGAGTTCGTTGCCGATTGATGGATAGCTCGACTTCATCTCTTCGCGCATAAGAAACATAATGATTTGGCGTGGAAAGGCGAGGCGCTTTTCCCGGCTTTTGCCAAGCAGGTCGTCTGTGGCAAGGTCGAAATAGGCCGCCACCGTTTGGATGAGTTGCTTGCTGCTTACGGTTTTTTTCATTTTTGCTGGTTGGAAGCTCGCGAGAATGGGCTGGACGCTCTCCACGCTCGGACGGATATTTTTGAACTGGTGAAAGGCGATGATTTTGTTGAGCGCCCCCTCGAGCTCACGCACATTGCTTTGCACGATCGTGCCTACGTGGTGCAGGATTTCGGAATCGAGGAGATAGTTTCTTTCCCGACACTTTGCTTCCAAAATAGCAATGCGCGTCTCAAAATCAGGGCTTCCAATATCAGCCATCATTCCCCATTCGAATCTTGACAACAGTCGTTGTTCAAGAGCTGGGATCGCTTTGGGCGGTCGGTCTGACGAGAGGACGATCTGTTTGTTGTTTTGGTGAAGCGCGTTGAAGGTGTGGAAGAATTCCTCCTGTGTTCCCTCTTTTCCCGTAATGAACTGGATGTCATCGATGAGCAGAAGGTCCACGGTGCGGTACAGGTCTTTGAATTCTCGGGCTCGACCCGTGCGCACCGCGTGGATAAAGTCATTTGTGAAGCGTTCGCAAGTCACGTAGAGCGTCCTGGTCGCTGGGCTGCGTTTGGTGAGCTCGTTTCCGATGGCCTGGAGGAGATGAGTTTTTCCGAGTCCGACGCCGCCGTAGATGAAAAGGGGGTTGTAGACTCCGCCCGGCTGGGACGCGACCGCCTGGGCCGCGGCGTGGGCAAGCTCGTTTTGTTTACCCACGATGAAATTTGAAAATGCGTATTTGTTGTTGAGAGAGAGCTCGATCGTTTCGCTTGGGGTCGTATACGGTTGCGAGGGGGCGACAAATGATGCCATCGCGGGCTCGGGGAGCTCTTCGGGAATCGCCAAGGCCATACTCGCAAGTGGCGGTCGCGACTCGACACGATAGTTCACGCAGCGGACCTTCCCTTGTGTGAAGCCTTGCAGGAGGGTCAGGATTTCTTTGTGGTATTTCTTTTCAAGCCACGCCTTGGTAAACGTGTTTGGAACACCGACCACGACCTCTGGCTCTTCAAAAGCAGCAACGAAGGTGCGGCGAAACCAGGTGGTGAAGTTTGCTCGGCTTAATTTAAGCTCGAGTTCTCCGAGAACCGCCTGCCAGAGTTCGTTGGTGTTCATAATCAAGGAAGGTCATGGGGTCGCGCAGAGACCCCTAGGGACCTCTGCAAAACTGCGTCTTTTCGTCTCACGGGCGCCCGTCGACCCCACTCAACGTAGCTTTCACTACGTTTCGTGGGGCTCGACAGCCCGTTCAACGAAAATCCATCAGTTTTTCAGAGGTCCCCCTAATGTTTGTGTGCGGGAGTAGTGTAGATCATTTGTCCACAGAGGGGCAAGTGAGGAGTGAGTGTGCAAGCGGGTTGATAACCTGTGGACGATGTGGTTATATGTTGGCGTATGCCAAAACGCACCTATCAACCGAAGAAACGTCGCCGTGCGAAGGTGCATGGGTTTCGCTCTCGCATGCGCAAATCCGCCGGTCGCAAGGTATTGAAGCGTCGCATGCAGCGAGGCCGCAAGCGCGTATCGGTTCAGCGCAAGAAAAAGTAGCCAGGCCTATGCTGCCCGCCAAACACCGTTTACGGCGTAAAACCGACATCGAGCTCGTGTTTGCGAAGGGAAAAAATATTTTCGATCCGCTCTGCGGGGCACGGGTGCGGAAAACCGACTTGTCCGAAACACGATTCGCGGTTGTGGTCGGCACCAAAGTTTCGAAATCCGCGGTGGTCCGTAACCGTCTGCGTCGTCGCGTGCGCGAAGTCGTCCATCGCCGGCTCAGCGATATCGCGATGGGTTATGACGCCGTGCTTCTTGTCCGGTCAGAGGCCAGAGCGGCGTCGTTTTCCGATCTTGAGGCGCACGTTCTCCATACGCTTCGAAAAGCAGGGCTTTTGCCCAAGGTATGAAGCTCCTCTTTCCTCGCCGTTTTCTTGTTTCGGCAATCCGCATCTATCAAAAAATTGCTTCTCTTGATCATGGGTGGCCTCGCGTTTTTTATCCCTACGGCTTCTGCCGGTTTTATCCGACCTGTTCAGAGTATGGGCGACAGGCCGTTCATCGCCATGGCGTGCGGCGTGGGACCGGACTTGCCCTGAAACGTCTCCTGCGCTGTCATCCATGGTCAGCGGGAGGGCTTGATGAGATCCCGTAAAAAACAAACATCCCGCCGTTGGCGGGATGTTCTCCGGCGCTTACGCTGCCGGGGCCTCAGGGGCTGTGAATTACGAAACTCGTTCTGTATCTGAATCCTGAGCAACGAAAAACAAC
>CAYJVP010000056.1:0-6910 GCA_964373615.1 uncultured Gammaproteobacteria bacterium
AATGGTCTCGAAGGGCTGCGGTTTCGCCTGAAAAGTTCATTCGGGAACAGGCCCTTTACGCCCCCACCTCCTTTTCAGTACCCTGTTTGCACTATGCGCTCTGGCACGATTCTCACCCTTCTTATTCTCGCCGTATTCGGCGTTGGCTGCTTATCGTCCCGCAACCAGGCTGTCTCCCCAACGGTTCCGGAGCCGTCCGAGAAAACCGTTGAACTCGTCGGTATTCTTGATGCCATTGATGCGCAAAATCGCGAGCTCACGCTCACGCTCACCAATGGCACGCAGGAAGAGGTCAGAGTGACGGCATCTGCCGAGGTGAGCATACATGGAGAGGAACGTCTCGAACTCGAAAAACTCTCACCTGGTAATCTTGTAAACGTATTTGGCACACGCGACCTGGCAAGTCTGCTCGTTACGGCTCGCACCGTGCGTGTCGAGGACGAGCCGGGCATTGTCCTCATCACTCCAGAGCCAGGCGCGACCGTGACCTCGCCTCTCATCCTCGAAGGATTCGCCGACGTGCCAGAGGACTTTGTTGCTTGGCGTATCAAAGATGCAAGTGGAAGCGAGCGCATGAGCGGCGCGGTGGACGTCGTTTCCGAACAGGAAGGATTCGGTCGCTTTCACGCGGACATTTTTCTTCCGGCGCTCGCGGAACTCGGCTTCACCCTCGATGTATTTGCATTTGAAACAACAAAAGGTGAGGAAGAGTTCCTACAAACCATCCCATTAAAACTGCTCACCACACAAACCTCATCTTTTAACATTTTTTTTCAAAACGACCGCCTCAATAGCACGCGAGTATGCGACACCGTCTTCCCCGTCTCGCGCACGGTCGCCCAAACCTCGGCCGTGGGGCGCGCGGCCCTCACAGAACTCTTGCGAGGACCGACGAAGGAGGAGCAGGCTGAAGGATACCGCATCGGTCTCCCAGAAAATTTTGAAATAAACTCGCTCATCATCAGCGGCGGCGTGGCGAGCGTGGACTTACCGTCCGCGATCGTGCAAACGCTTGGGCCGTGCCTGCAAAAACGCCTGTACGAGCAGCTCACAAACACGCTTGATGGGGTGCCAAGCGTGAAAGAAGTGAGAGTGATTCTCGATAGCGACCAAGGTCGGGAGTTCAGGCCTTAAAGGGCGAAAATAAAGCGCAACTAAGCGCTTTTTTTGTTACCCACACCCTGGGAGTTGACAGGTTTTTCGGGTACCTGTAGACTCGATCGCATCGTGCTGAAACCAGCTCACCCTGTCCCAGGTCACAGCACGACCGCTCAAGGACAGGTGACAAATCCCGCCCGACCGAAACAAACGTTTTGGGCGGGCAGGCAGCACACACACTTCCCCGTCGGAGCTAAGCGAAGACGGGGGAACGCGGTTAGTGGGACTCGTAGGCGTCTTGCCGAAGACTTACTGACCGCAACCTGCTAAGGAGAGAGTACAGACCATGCACCTGACCCAGAAGACCCCCAGCCACAAGCCCCGGCTCTTCGAACTCGTCCTCATCGGCATCGCCACGGCCAAGGACTTCATCAACGACGTGCTCGACAGCCCGCTCAAGGTCGTCGCCGCGTCCGTCAACAACGAGCAGGACACCCCGATCGTCCACCTCGTGATCGACGGCACCGACATCGACCAGGACGTGCTCGAGACCCACGGCGCGACCCCGATCGACGCGGCCTACACCAAGCCCGGCTACACCGCGGCGACGTGGACCGCGGCCGACGAGAAGACCGGCCTCTACCTGGTGGCGAGCGACGAGTCCGCGGCCACGAACCCGAACTTCGGCCCCTTCGCGGACATGCTCCGCGACGCGACCTACGGCAAGGGCTTCAAGGTGGTGGACGCGGACGGCGAGATCGACGAGGCGATCAACGTCCTCATCGGCATCGGCAGCGGCACGGACCGCACGCTGTTCGGCAAGACCGACGGCCAGTGGGTCCGGATCAACCAGCTCCGCCGCGGCGACATCGACTTCGCGGTCCAGGGCGGCGTCCTCGCCTACGCGGCCATCGGCCAGCGCAAGGTCGTGGGCACCACCTTCCAGGAGCTGCGCGACGTGGTCGCGGGCGAGGCCCAGAGCCCCAACTGGCGCCAGATCGGCCAGCTCCCGGGCAACATGGCCTACTTCGGCCGCGGCTCGAGCACCGGCTTCGTGGTCAACATGACCGGCAAGCACGGCATCGACTACGTCGCCGCCGAGCTCAGGGTCGAAGACAAGAGCCGCGACATCGAGTTCCGGCTCAAGGGTGAGGTCGCGGCCTCGACGTCGGACAACCGGCAGGACAAGATCCTGATCGGCCCGACGGCGAAGGCGACCGGCGACGACCAGGTGGGCCAGCCCCTGTTCGCGACGCTCGAGATCGACGCGGATGGCATGGGCGACCACCGCAAGGGCTCGCTCCACTTCCTGCTCACCGACGGCCTCTCGGCCTCGATGCGCCAGGTCGCGCAGCAGGCCTACGGCCAGACCGGCGCCAGCGCCAAGTAGGGCGCGGCGAGCCGCAGGTGCGGTGGCCCGCGGCGACGTGATGTCGCCGCACCTGTGTGCTGACGCTTCGTCGCAAGACGAAGCACCCCTCCCCCGCCGGAAGGCGTGATCGCAAGGTCACGTTTCCAGGCGGGTTTTCATTTTGACAAAAGCTTCTATGATGGGCCTGCTCCCAGATCCCAACAGAAAACCCCGGCCGTCATCGCGTGATGATGACAACCGGGGAACGACTCGGGAAAACGACGCGACGCGTCTGTCCACCCGAAAGGTACTCGATGCCCAACTGCGTGCCGGTTGGGTCGAACCTGAAATCGGTCACCACCTCGACCGGCCCGCGGAGTCGAAACACCTGGCCATCCACGTTGGCCCACCAGAAGCCTTCCTCATGGTGCTCGATGAACGCGACGTGGCGGAAGTCTTTCGAGTAGACGAACCGACCGCGGCCGAGATCGAAGATCTGGTTCAGGTCGTAGGAGCCGATCGAGCGGCCAGCCACGATCACCTCGACCCAGCCGCCGCCGAACTTGCCGACGATGATGGTCTCGTCCGGATTCGCGAGATTGCCGCGGAACTCGGGCACGAGGACGTATCCTTCGCCGAGCACCTTGCCGAGGCGTTCGACCGAGTAGCGACCGCCCTCGCGATAGACGACGAGGCAGTCCTCGGGGTCGAGAATCGGCGTGCCGTCTGACATGGAACCGGTTTGCCGGCACTGTCGGGCGACCTCTTCGCGCGGCGAGTCATCGGTTGGCCAGGGATCCTGGCAGATGCCGATTTCGCTCCCCAGAACGGATCGCGTAAGCACGATGGACACGAGAGCAAGGACCGGGATTCGCATGTATTCACCTCCTGCATGCGAGGCAAGGATGCTAGCAAACAAAAAAGCTCTGGTCAAGCCTAACATCCGAGTGAAGCTTGTACCGTCACAGCTTGTACCGTCACTAAGTGTCGGTACAGTAGAGTTGTACCGACACTTAGAGTAGAGTTGTACCGACACTTAGTGACGGTACAAGATCTATTGAAAAGCCGCCTGCTTCATGGGGAAGCGGCGTCAAGTGGCAAGGAATGCATTTTGCGCGTAAGCTAAGCTCACATGACGCATGCTCCCACCCCCTCCCGCCCGAACCCCGTCCGACCGGATGCCGGTCATCCGGGCGGAGACCGACGTTCGGTCGGGCGGGCCAACTCCCCCTCCAGCCTTCGCCAGCCCGCCCGACCGTTCCGGTCGGGAACGGGCGGGGGCTCCGGCTGGCTGGCAGGCAGGGGGAGAGACGTCTTTCTCATCCTCGACGGCAACGCGCTTTTGCACCGAGCCTGGCACGCTTTGCCGCCGCTTACCACCCGCGATGGACGTGTGGTGAATGCGGTGTACGGCTTTGCCATGATTCTCGAGAAGCTCCTCGGAAATCTTAAACCCGCGTACATGGCGGTTGCTTGGGATCTCCCCGGAAAAACGTTCCGACACGAAAAATACCCAGCCTACAAAGCCACGCGCGTAAAAAAAGAACAGGAACTATACGATCAGATCCCGATCATTCAAGGCATGTTAAAACTCTACGGCATCCCGAGTCTTTCGGCCGAAGGGTTTGAAGCGGATGACATCATCGGAACGTTGAGTAAAAAGGGGGCAGCAAAAAACCTGGAGAACATTATCGTGACAGGCGATCTTGACGCCCTTCAACTCGTCGATGACAGTACGAAAATTCTTTTTTTCCAAAAAGGGATCTCGGAAACAAAAACATACGACGCGGCAGCTGTCCAAGAACGCTTCGGCCTTTCGCCAGAACAGCTCATTGACTACAAAGCGTTCCGCGGAGACCCTTCGGACAACATTCCGGGAGTCCCCGGGGTTGGAGAAAAGACTGCCGCGGGACTCCTTCAAACATACAACGACCTTGAAGGAATTCTGCTCGCGCTCAAAGAAGGAAAGCTGCCAGACAAAATCGCAAAAAAACTCTCCGGGCATGAACAAACAGCCAAAGACAGCCGCGAACTCGTCGAGATTGTTCGCGATGTTCCCATCTCATTCAACGCCGCGAACTTCAAAATCGGAAAACCCGACGTCTCCGCACTCGTGAACCTATTTCAAGACTTGGAATTTAAAACGCTGTTGAAGAAGTATGGAGTGGCTGAAGAGGCGAAAGCGACGAAAGGGACAAGGAACGCCAAGGCCGCGGTCATCCGCGACCTTAAAGATGTTCGAGAACAGCTGCGCGTGCTGCAAGAGGCTGACATCGTGGCGATTTTGCTCGGTGAAAAAACGCAGGACCTGTTCGGCGGTTCGCTCGCCTTCGCGGCGCTCACAAATGGCACAACCACCATCGTCATCCCTGAACCAACCGCGGAGCATCTCAAAGAGATCTGGAGCGCTATGGGTTCCGCAGAACACATGACGACACACAACCTGAAGCGACTGCTCCACCTCTCTTCCGACCACGAAGTGGATGCCAGCCGCTCAAGCGACCTCATGATCGCGGGCTATCTGCTCGGCTCTGGAACACGCGAACACGATCTTGGAAGTCTCGCGCACGAATTTCTAAACCTGCGTCTTCCCGCCATCCCGGTCGGCGCCCTCGACGACAAAGGACTCCAGATCGTCGGCAGCGTTGTCTCGGTGATGATTCCGCTTCACAAGAAACTCATGGGGGCGCTGGAGGGGGCGGGCTTAAAAAAACTATATCAAGAGATCGAGATGCCGCTCGTGCCGATTTTGTATCGCATGGAACGCGCCGGGATCAAGCTTGATGGTGGAATCCTCGAAAAACTCTCAAAGGATTTCCAAAAGGAACTCGCCGTCCTCACAAAAAAAATCTACAGAGCGGCCGGGCAAGAATTCAACATTCATTCCCCGATCCAACTGGCGGAACTCCTGTTTGAAAAATTAAAACTGCCGACGCAAGGAATCAAAAAAACAAAAAGCGGATTCTCGACCGCCGCTCCCGAGCTTGAAAAAATTGAAGACGCCCACGCCATCGTTCCTTTGATCGGAAGCTACCGCGAACTTGCCAAACTCACCTCAACCTACGTCGACACGCTTCCCGCACTTCTCAAAGACGACGGCCGCGTGCATACCACCTTTCACCAAACCGTGACTGCCACCGGACGGCTGTCTTCTTCTGACCCGAACCTCCAAAACATTCCCATCAAAACCGAGCTCGGCAACAAAATTCGCACCGCGTTCGTGGCCGAGAAGGGGCGCGTGCTCATCGCGGCGGATTACTCGCAAATCGAATTGCGCCTGGCGGCCGTCATCGCCCAAGACCAGGCATTCGTGAATGCGTTCCGCGAAGGAGCGGACATTCACACTCGAACCGCGGCAGAAGTGTGGGGAGTTGCCGAGTCCGAGGTCACGAGTGAGCAGCGCCGAGCCGCCAAGGCGATCAATTTTGGCATTCTCTACGGCATGGGACCGCGTTCGCTCGCGCGATCAACCGGACTCACCATGGACGAAGCGCGAGATTTTATTGACCGCTATTTTCAGATCCATCACGCGATCAAAACCTATATTGATGAGACGAAAATCAAGGCTCACGAACGTGGATATGTGGAAACGCTGTTCGGCCGCCGTAGATATTTTCCCGAGATCAACTCCGGCGTGCAAATGCTGGTCGCCCAAGCCGAGCGCATGGCGATCAATATGCCAATTCAGGGCACGGAGGCGGATATCATGAAAATGGCAATGATCCACGTGGACGGCTGGATGAGAACCGCCGCGCGTGAAAAAGCGTACATGCTTTTGCAAGTGCATGACGAGCTCTTGTTCGAGGTGGACGCGAAATTCACGGATGAGGCCGCGCGTGCCGTCAAACAGATCATGGAAACAACGGTCGCGCTCGAAGTGCCGCTGACCGTCGACGTCGAGGTGGGCGACAATTGGGGAGAGATGAAACATTGGGGAGGCGAGCATACTTCATGAGCTATGCTGATTTTTGTCTACGGCGATGATACGTTTCGCGCGCAGGAGAAGGTCAAAGAGCTGCGCGCGGCGTTTCAAAAAAAATTCGACCCGACGGGCATGAACCTGTCGGTTTTTCCGCCTCCCACGGGGAAGCTTGAACCAGGAGAGGTATTACAAGCGATCGGGAGCATGCCGTTTTTGAGCGAGAAAAGAATGATCGTGATTCGGGATCTGGTCGGCCAGAACAAAAAAGGAATCGATGAGGTTTGGAACGATGGTCTGAAAAAAATTCCTTCAAGTACGATTGTGGTGCTCTGGGAAACGCTTGCGCCAAAAGAGCTTGAAAAAAAACCACTCTTCGTCGAGCTCAAAAACGCTGCCGAGGTCCATCATTACCCCTTCCCTGTTCTTGAGGGAGCAGCGCTCGAGAGCTGGGTTGCACAGACGGTCAAGGCGCGAGGAGGAACCGTGGCGCTTGACGCGCTGCGTGCGCTTGTGGAAGCCGTCGGCTCGGACCTCTGGCA
>CAYJVP010000057.1:0-6877 GCA_964373615.1 uncultured Gammaproteobacteria bacterium
TGAAAAACTGATGGATTTTCGTCAAACGGGCTGTCCATCCCCATGAGACGTACTGTCAGCCTTCGCCAAGGCTTCGGCTGATCCGCCTCCGGCGGAAAAGGTACGTCGAATGGGGTGGACGGGCGCCCGTGAGACGAAAAGACGCAGTTTTGCAGAGGTCCCCATAGCTATGATTGTCACCATCTCCGGCCTTCCAGGCTCCGGCAAAACAACCATGGCCAAAATGCTCTCCGAGCGGCTCGGGCTTGCGTGGTATTCGATGGGCAACATGCGCGGCAAGATGGCACAGGAGTTGGGTATCACGATCGATGAGTTGAATCGACGCGCCCTCACGGACCCAACCTCGGATCGTCGCGTCGACGAATACCAAAAGGCGCTGGGGGAAAAAGAGGACAATTTCATCTCGGACGGTCTCATGGCCGCCCACTTCATTCCGCACGCAAAAAAAATCTTTCTGACCGTGGACCAAGACATTGCGGCAGAACGCATCTTTGAGGATCGCAAAGGCCATGCCAGAAGCGATGAACCCGCCTACGCTTCGTCCGCTGAAGTGAGGGAAGCGCTCGCAACACGCGTGCAAAACAACCGTGACCGTTACCTCAACCTCTATGGCTACGATTATCTTGACCTTGAAAACTACGACGCCGTCATCGATACCACAAACACGAGTCCGGAAGAGGTGTTCCAAAAAATCAAGGCTGCCATCTCCCCATCTTGACACAGGGCGAATGCTTCGCTATTCTTGCGCTGCATAATGCATCTCTATGCCAGATGAAGAAATAAAGAATCCGGAAGAGCAAACGGAAAACCTGGTGGCTTCCGAAGAGGAGTCCTCCAAACACAAGGGTCAGATGATCAACACGGAGGATATTCGCCCGGGTATGACCGTACGCATTCACGAACGGATCAAGGACGTCTCCCCGAAAGGAGAGATACGTGAGCGTATGCAGGTGTTCCAGGGCATGGTGATTGGCACCCGCGGCGCAGGTAGTTCAAAGACCATGACCATCCGTCGCGAACACAAAGGCTATGGCGCGGAAAAAATCTTCCCACTCAAAAGTCCAGTGATCGCAAGCATTGAACTCGTGAAAACCGCGAGGGTCCGCCGCGCGAAACTCGCCCACCTCCAGGACTTGCGCCACCCGTTCAAACGAAAACTCAAAGAAACGTGGGTTGAATAGCAAACCAAAACTCCGCCCCTTGACCGGCTAAGCCGGTCTTGCAAGGCGGAGTTTTTCATTCTCTTACTCTTAGATACTTTGGATGTCGCTTTCGGTCAGAATCGGCGTGCCGTACGGCAGGCCCGTGAGATCACCCTGGGTGATCTCCACGATTCCCTGGTTCCAGGAAGATCCGTAGATGCGATAGGCAACGGTTTGCGTGATAAGCCAGTGAAGTTTCCCATCATCGCCAACCACGTATACCTTCGGATCGCCCACGAGCTTCAGCTTCGTGCCAGCCGCGTAGGTGGCTTCCCCACCGTCCTCGAACCCATTGAGTTCAGAGGCGGAAACGGTCTCCACATCGGACCAGCTTTCAAACCAAGAGAAGTACACGGACTCGTTGCCGATCTCATAGGCCGTCTCATCCATCACGAGATAGACCGTATCATCGCCATCGACCATCACGGCGCGAACGTCCTCGTCGGACAACGCACCGATCATGATGGTCGCTTCATACACATAACCGTCCTCGCCGCGCCAGTACACATGGTCTGGGTCCGAAAGGACAGGGTCTTCGCCAAAGCCAAGCTCAAGGATGTTGCCCGAGTCCGTATCCATGTACCAAATGGAACCCGCGGCATCCACGCCAACGACCGCTTCATCGATCATATCGGTCACAACGAACGGGAACTCGTCCGTGTCAGCAGAGGCGAAATCGTACACCTTGCCCTCGTTTTTAGAAGCAAAGTAGACGGCGTCAGATGTCAGACGAAATTCCTGCGGGTAGCCGAGGGTGCCAAGGTCAACGACACCGTCCTCGTTACTCACGAAGAGCGTGTCGTCCGGATCAAGCCACGCCATACGGCCGTTCACGACTTGAAGAGCCTCGTCGGTATCCTTAAACCACGAGAGATACTCTCCCTGCGCGGTCGTGACACCGTCTTCATAGACATAGCGCTCATACATGCGGAAGAACTCGATTGCGCCGTCATCGCGGAAGTGAGCTCCGACGATCTCCTCGTCCGGAGAGGTCCACGTGTCCGGAATGGCTTGCATGCTGATCGGATCGCTCTGTGTATCATACAGCCAGAGCTGGGTGTACCCCGAAGAAAATTCCATCCTCGAGAGCACCATGCCATCCTGGACGTCCAAAAGTTCGTCACGATTAACGATCCAGTGGTCTGTAATCATGTAATCGCGATCCGTTTCTGAATTGTAGAGGTAGATGACGCCGTTTGAGTATCCGGTGTGATTGTTCCAGTTGAAGGTCGGATCAAAGTAGAACATGCCGTCCTCTTCCATGACATCAATATCTTCCACACCATCAAGTTGGTAGTCTTCAAGCTCGAGCGACTCGTCGCCGCTTTCAAGGTCGACCACAACCACGTTCCAGTAGTGTTGCTCCTCGTCGGAGTAGTCCATATACATGAACTGCTCGCCGAGCGCGAAGTAGCGCTGCTCATCGAGCGTTTCAGACGGCACGTTGCCGATCGACATCTTCATCCCGTTTTCAAGGACAGAGATGTGATAGCGGTCGCAGCCGTTCGGATCGCACGTGTCGATCGGTTCGGCCACGATCACAGCGGAACCAAGGGAGAGCGGGCCTTCCGCGTCACCATCAAAATCTAACTTCTCAACCTTGTAGTCATCGTAGCTCCACGCAGCGGTGGATTGGATGAGCTCCCAGTCGCCAGAATCAGCCGAAACGACCGCGGTCATGGGATTGATGGCCATGACCAGGGAAATCGCCGAAAAAATAAGTTTCTTGGTCATAATAATGGTCCACGATGGTCGCCCGGGTTAGTCCCGCGCTTACTCATGAGAACGCGAAAGTGTACCAGGGTTAGCCAAATTTGTCAATAGCTTAGTTGACAAAAATGCCGTGGTTGAGCCAAAATCCGACCCGGAGGACTGATGAATCCACGGCTGCGTACCGCCATCGCACTCACAACCGGCGTTGGCCTCACGGTCCTGTTCGGCCTTTCTGCCCTTGTCCTTGGGCTTGCGGCAAGGCTGCTCGCCTCTCTTTTCGGCGGGCCGTTCTGCAGGTTCCAGCGCTGGGTCGAGCTCATGCCAAAGCGCTGGGGGCAGGCCCAGCACACCGTCACGTACCGATGCGTCATGGGAAACACGGTCGAAGTCAACGGTCTCTCGAATCTTCGGGCTTCCGAACCAGACGAGATCACGGTCGTGATCGCCAACCACTGTGCGACAACGGCCGCGCCGCTCTTGGTGTGGTTCGTCACCAAGTTCATCGCGGCACGTCCGGTGTTCCTCGCAAAATGGGGGCACCTCATCCACCCGATCTACGCCCTCTTCTTCGGGTGGGCCATTTGGGCCATTCGTGCTGGCGTGTTCATTCGGCGATGGAAGACCGTCCTCCCCCTTCTGCGCCGAATCCTGCCGGCACACCCATTCGCACGTGTTGAGATGTGGTTGAGAGACGATACGCGTCGCTCGATTCGGAACGGCCTGCAGGGTGTGCTCACAGAGGGCGCCTGCCTCGTGATCTTCCCAGATGAACATCGACCGAACTCGAAGTGGCTCGCGCGCGATCGAACCCGGTACGGCGTTTGCTATCCGGGAACGCAGGTGCCGATCACGCACACGCTCGTTCCACGAAGCGGCGGATGTGCAGAAATCCTCCTTGCGCTCAAAGGAAGACGCGTGCGTTTTATCGATCTCACCAATGCGTTTGGCACACACGACGATGGCGTAGCCCAAACTGGCCGCCAGATCGACGCCACGTATTACGTCGACGTGGTCGAGATCACCGAGGAGATCCCGGTTGACGAGGCCGCGCTTCGCGTTTGGCTGATCGGTCGGTGGTGCCGCAAGCATCACCTCATCGACCCCTGGCGCGGTGAAGCCGACCCATCGCCTCCGAACAACCTCTACGTCCTGCGTCTATCGAACCCGTCATGAGTCAACACTCCACCCTGTCGGCAAGCCCGACGGGGTTTTCAATTTCAAAATGACGCGCCCAAAGGCGGGAAGCAGACGACCGTTGTCGCACGAGATGATCCCGCCGCCCGGCTGCAAGAATTGCCTATTTTTATTGGCTCTGCTAGCGTTCCTGAATCGATGGCTCCCATCGATATCCATTTCAGGAGTATACGATCATGGGCGAGACGCCGACGCGCCAGAAGGGCGAGCTGCTGAACGAAGGCAAGACGAAGAAGATCTGGACGGTCGAGGGCGACCCCACGCTCGTCATCGTCGAGAACAAGGACGACCTCACGGCGGGTGACGGCGCCAAGCACGACGTGATCGTCGACAAGGGCGCGCTTGCGAACGCGACGAACAGCAACGTGATGCGCCTGCTCGCCGCATGCGGCCTGCCGGTCGCCTTCGTCGAGAAGATCGACGACACGCACTTCCTCGGCAAGTGCTGCGACATGATCGCCTACGAGGTGGTCGCCCGCCGCGAAGCACACGGCTCGTACGTGAAGCGCCACCCGCACGTGGCCAAGGGAACGCTGTTCCCGTGTCTCGAGATCGAGTTCTACCTGAAGACGTCCGGCAAGAAGTGGGGCGAGCACGACCTCCCGAAGGACGACCCGCTCATTCACTTCTCGAAGGACGGAGAGCCCCAGCGGGCGAAGCTGTTCCGTCCGGATCTGCCGATCGCCGACGCCGAGCCGTTCCTCATCCTCGAGGACTTCCCGCTCGACGAGAATCCCGACCTGCGCGCGAAGATGGAGCATCTGACCCGTCACGCGTTCCTCATCCTCGAGCGCGCCTGGTCGATCCTCGGCCGCACGCTCGTCGACCTCAAGGTCGAGTTCGGGATCACCCCGGAGGGCGAGCTCCTGCTCGCGGACGTGATTGACAACGACTCCTGGCGCGTCATGGAGGAGGGCAACTACATCGACAAGCAGCGCTACCGCGACGGCGCGGACCTGAACGCGGTGACCGCGCTGTACAAGCACGTCGCCGAGCTCACCGGCCGCTTCGACCTCCCCGCCAGCGCCTCATCCTGTGGCGCGGGTCCGACAAGGACGACCTGAACCCGCTCATGCACGCGCTCAAGCCGTTCGTCGGTTCGGACTTCGACCTCATGGACGTGACCTGCTCGGCGCACAAGGAACCTGAGCGCGCCCTGTCCGAGATGCGTCGCCTGACCCAGCGGCACCCGGACTCCGTGATCCTCACCTACGTCGGGAAGAGCAATGCCGCGGCGGGCCTCATGTTCGCCGCGCGGAACCCGAAGCTGTACGCCCTACAGCGCCTCGTGCTCGAAGAGCGCCTGCGCACCGCCAACGGGTAATCGACTCACTTCCCCGCTCTCGCAAGAGGCGGGTTTTTCAGCCGGAGGCTGATCCGCCGAGACATTTGCGAATGCGGACAATTTGCCAATCCAGTGCTCGCTCGGCTACACTCCCCGGGACATCCAAACGGGATGTTTCATTCCACCTCGGAGGTATCTCATGGTCGCACGGCGGCCGATGGCTCTCGACGGCGAGCTGCATCTCACGCTCCGCTACGGCGAGAACGCGCACCAGACGCCGGCGCACCTGTACCGCAAGCCCGGCGAGCTCCACCCGCTCGCAATCGTGAACTTCACGCAGGCGCTCGGGGAGCTCCCGTCCTCGACGAACCTGACCGACATCGACCGCCTGCGCGAGACCATCCACCGCATCGCGGTCGGGTTCAAGCAGAACGCTCGCGCGGTGCCGTTCATCGCCGCGGCCGGCAAGCACGGGAACCTGTGCGGCGGCGCAGTCGCGGAGTCGTCGGTCGAGGCGATCGAGAAGGCGCTCGACGGCGACCCGATCTCGGTGTTCGGCGGCACGATCATGGTGAACTTCCCGATCGGCGAGGAAGAGGCCCGTGCCATCCGGACGTACAAGGTCGAGGAGGCGACCGACGGGACGCCGGGCAAGCGCCTGGTCGACAACATCGCGGCCCCGAGCTTCACGCCCGAGGCACTCGCGCTTCTCAATCGCCTGCACGGCAAGTGCCGGCTGTTCACAAACCCGTCGCTCGGGGAGCTCGGCGAGATCGACCTCCCGAAGGGGACGGTCGTGCGCGACCTGCTCGGCGGCCTGATCGAACAGCCGCGCAACCAGTTCGTGCTCCAGATCAGCGACGGACGCATGGAGATCACGGGCACGCTCGACGCCGAGCGCGCCGAGGATCTCATCCTCGCCTGGGCGATCGGCTCCTCCAGCAACTCAAACACGATCACGGTTGCGCGTGGCGGGATGCTTCTGGCCAACGCGGTCGGCCAGCAGAACCGCTGGTTCGCGGCCTATCTCGTTCGGATGATCGCTGGCCTGCTCGGCCACGACCTCACGGGCGCCACCGCCTACTCGGACTCCTTCTTCCCGTTCCCGGACGGGCCGCTCGCGCTCGTCGAGGCCGGGATCGCCTTCATCTTCGCCTCGCGCGGGTCTCGCCAGGACGAACAGGTGAAAGAGGCGATCGTCTCGCGCGGGGTCGGCTTCGCCACCCTGCCAGACGGCGTCTGCCGCGGGTTCTACGGGCACTGATCCCTCAACTCCCCTCGCCACTCCTCAGGAGTCGGCGGGGTTTTCATTTTTGATCCGATCGGATCAAAATCGCCGACGCACCCATGCCTCATATGACGTAAACTCACGCCTGGCACTCTCCAGGGTCTGTTCCCGAATGAACGTTTCAGGCGAAACCGCAGCATTTCGAGACCATTCGACTTCGCTCATGGTCCCTGAGCAAAGTCGAAGGGACAGAAT
>CAYJVP010000058.1:0-6797 GCA_964373615.1 uncultured Gammaproteobacteria bacterium
GACGTCTAAATGCCGTCCCAAGAACCCACAGAATTAGGTAGTTTATCCCTCATATGAGATAAATAGGTTGAACGGCAGAACGGGGTCAGACATCTATCATCTTGTCAAGTTGAATAAGACGTACCGAGGCTGGGTGATTTAGACGGCGCTCATTGGCAGTGGCACGCGTTCTATCCCGCAGCATCCTTCTTGAGCAATACGAGATCGATGTGATCACCGTCTCAGCCATCTATTCGCTGTGCGGATGGGAAGAACGCGTGCCTTTGTCTGACCCGCGAGGTCCAAGAGTGGCCTCATGGTCTTACCAAGATTGAGCGTCCTCCCCATCATACATCACAGCTGTTTGTATGATAGAAGGTCGGGATAATGGATTTTTTAAACAGCCTGCCTCGGACGAATCCTGAATCCGGACCCCAGTTCCGATGCGCTTCGGCGGGCGAAGGCACGTTCAATCTCCGACCAGCTCAGACTGACCCTGAGCGTGTCGAAGGATCAACGAACATCCATCAGTTTTTCAGAGGTCCCTAAGAATAGAACCTCGGTGTCAGTCCCGAGGTTTTTCGTTTGAGAGAGATCTCCAGAGAAGTTCAAAAATCATGCGTGGTGGCCTCAAAGTTTTGTCCTCACTTTGAGGCGTATCATCTTTTTGAAGTCTTTGGTATTTTTCGTGACGAGCGGCACATCGATTTCCAGGGCGGTGGCGGCAATCAATATATCTATTGGACGCGCACGTGGTCGTGTTCGTCCGATCTGTGCGGCGCGGCGCGCAATTGCTTCTGAAACCGGGACGATTTCGCAAAGCGATAAAAGGTCTGAAAAGGCGCGTTCTTCCTCTTCCGGCATGCCTGGAAAGCGTAAACATTCGAACACTGTCAAGGTTGAGACGGCGACTGAATTTGGATCAAAAAAAAGACGTTCGCGTCCGCTGACGTGAAGGATAAGAATATTGGTGTCGAGCAGTGCTTCCACCATACAGCCTACTTCCAAATTTGGCGGCCGTGCTCGACCAACGTCTTGAGTTCGGCGCCGCGCTTCTTGGAGATGGCCCCAAAGGTGCTCGTGAACACCGTGCGCGCCCGTTTCTGTTGGCGAAGCCGACCTTCTTGCACCATTTCTTCTAAACGGCTACGAGTGGTCACTTGCGGGCGACGTTCGAGGTTCCGGATTCGATGCTCCAACTCTTTCATTTTTGATTGAATCGTTTTAAGGGTCATATGCCTGAAGTATACCAAAGACCTCTCCTTTTTCAATTTCCCCCCTTTTCATAGGATTACTCGCTAGAGTTGTCAGCCACCTCGACCGCCTCGCCTGCTTGGATCTTTTTTTCAATCGCCTTGCGGATGTCCGCCATGGTTTTCGGGTGCTCCTTCAGGTACGACCGCGCGTTCTCGCGGCCAACGCCAAGGCGCTCCTCTCCGAAAGTGTAAGAGTTACCATTTTTGGTGATGATGCTCGTCGGGACGCCGACATCGAGAAGGTCGCCCGCGATAGAAATTCCCTCATTGTAAAGGATGTCGAACTCACACGTGCGAAACGGGGGCGCGACTTTATTTTTGACAATTTTTACCCGCGTGCGATTACCGATGATCTGCTCGGCCTGCTTGATCTGCGCGTTGCGTCGAATCTCGACGCGGATGGAGCTGTAGAATTTCAGCGCATTGCCGCCAGGTGTTGTCTCGGGGTTCCCGAACATGACGCCGATTTTCATGCGGATCTGGTTGATGAAGACCACAATCGTTTTAGACTTGCTCACGATGGCGGCGAGTTTCCGAAGCGCCTGGCTCATGAGCCGCGCCTGGAGCCCCATGTGGGTGTCTCCCATATCCCCCTCGATCTCGGCTTTTGGAGTCAACGCCGCCACGGAGTCAATGACAATGACGTCAACAGCGTTTGAGCGCACAAGTGTTTCAACGATTTCAAGCGCCTGCTCGCCCGTGTCAGGTTGCGAAATAAAAAGCTCGTCAATATTGACGCCGATACGCTTAGCGTAATCCGGATCGAGCGCGTGTTCCGCGTCGACATAAGCGGCAACCCCGCCTGTTTTTTGTACCTCGGCCACGATGTGTTGGGCGAGCGTGGTTTTCCCGGACGATTCTGGTCCAAAGATTTCGATAATGCGTCCGCGCGGCACCCCACCGACCCCAAGGGCGAGGTCAAGCGAAAGACAACCGGTCGTCACCGCGTCCACTTTCATCGCCTTTGCTTCCCCAAGGCGCATGATGGATCCCTCACCAAATCGTTGACGAATCTGGGAGATCGCCTCAAGTGCGGCCTGTGATTTTCCGGATGCTTCTTCTGTCACGTGTTTTGCCATACAGGTCTATCTTAGAGAATCTTGAGGTTTTGACAATGGATGTGTTCTGTTTGTCTGACAGAATGTGATTTGATGAAAAGAGTACGACCAGATGATCGTACTCCTCCGTCTTTTTTTGACCGTTCGCGTTGTTCATCAGAACTGACAGCAGCTGTTGTCTGACAGATTTTGAAACAGGTGTGGATATTATTTCAGGACCACGCTTGTGGATAAGATACCAAATTGACGCGGTTCATCCTGTTCAAGAACGACTCTCCGATAGATCGTGGTCTTGCGCGAATGTCGCGTGGCGCCTTCAATGGCGATGACGTTCAGTCCCCGTTCAAGCGCGACCTCTGCGGTAAATGTTCCGTCCGTCGCTGGCAGCACCTTTGTTCCGTTTATGAAAATTTCCGCTTCTTTTTCGGTTTTTCCGCGTACGGTTACGATCGCCTCATCCGTTGAGTATTCGTCTGTCGGCTCATACACAACGACCTCTGGCGGTTGAAGAAGTGAGCGAACCTGGTGGCCCAGATAGGCTGCGAGTGTCAAAAATAGGAAGCTCATCGCGGCTGTTTTCCAGAGTCGATGGGCGGCGAAAAAGGAACTCGCGCGCACCTTTTGGCGTGGGAGACGCGAAGGGTCGATCAAATCACAGGTGCCACGTTCCTCCTCGAAACGTTCCAAAAAGTAGGTCACATCCCCACCGAGCGCCTTCACATAGGTGCGAAGAAAATTTTTGGCGTACATAGACTCTGGCAGGCGGCCATAGGCTGCCTGCTCAAAAGCCTCCAGATAGCGGCGCTGGATTTTCGTTTTTTCGACCATGTGGTCAAGCGAAACGTTAAGATTGCGCCGCATCGTGCGTAGCTTATCTCCAATCGTTTCCGTCTGGTCGAAATTTCGGACCGCGAAAGCCATATCGGCCTTATTGTGCCTCCGCTATTTTTTTTCGTCCAGGTACTCGCCTTCTTGTGCGGCAAGATAGTCGTCCTCATCAAGGTTTCCTTCATCAACCGTCCCTTCTGTCCCCTGTTCCTTCTGTAGCCCTGTCTCTTCTAAACCACCCTCAAACTCTCGTCCGTCGCGACCCGCGAGGGGCCATTCTTGAACCAACACCTCGCGCGGCTTTGATCCGTCCGGTCCTCCCACCACGCCGCGTTCCTCAAGGATGTCGAGCATGCGCGCCGCGCGCCCGTACCCAACCTTCAGGCGCCGCTGCAGAAGTGAGGTTGATGCGCGTCCGGCTTGGATAACGGCCTGCGCCGCGTCATCGAGCAAGGGATCGTTCTCGCCTCCCCCATCAAACACACTCACCCCGCGTTCCGTTTGTGTCACGGCGTAGTTGTAGTCTGGCGTGCCCTCGCGTTTGAGATGTTCAACGACGCGCCCGACCTCGGATTCGGAAACGTAAGCGCCTTGCAAGCGTACAGGCTTCGACAGTTCCGCGGACGTGAACAGCATGTCTCCTCGGCCGAGCAACTTCTCCGCGCCAGCACAGTCGAGGATGGTGCGCGAGTCGGTTTGCGAGGCCACGGCAAAGGCGATGCGCGCCGGGAAGTTTGCTTTGATAAGCCCTGTGATGACGTCGACGGACGGGCGTTGGGTGGCAATGATGAGGTGAATCCCGGCGGCGCGCGCCATTTGGGCGATGCGCACAATCGCGGCCTCTACCTCGTGCCCGGACGCGCTCATGAGGTCCGCGAGCTCATCGATCAATACCACGATGCGCGGCATTTTCTCCTCGGCTTTTTGGTTGTACGAATTGATGTCGCGCACGCCGAACTTCGAGAGCACATCGAGTCGCCGCTCCATTTCGCGTACGGTCCACTTGAGGGCGTTTACGGTGTCATCCACCTTGGTAACGGGCGGCACCAAAAGGTGCGGGATCCCCTCGTAGGCGGTAAGTTCCACTCGTTTGGGATCCACCATGACGAAGCGCAGGTCATCCGGACTGTTTTCGTACAAGAGGGCAATGATGAGCGTGTTCAGGCACACGGATTTCCCTGAACCCGTGGCGCCTGCCACAAGCAGGTGCGGCATGCGATCAAGCGGCGTCACCCAGGTTTTCCCTGTCACGTCTTTGCCAAGGGCGATGGTAAGGTTGTTGCTGCGCCCAGAAAACGCCTTGGATTCAAGCAGGTCACGCAGAGCAACCGTGGCAACCGCTTGGTTGGGAACTTCAATGCCGACGAGGGACTTGCCAGGGATCGGAGCTTCGATGCGAATGGGATGCGCCGCGAGCGCAAGGGCAAGGTCGTTTTGCAACGCGACGATACGAGAGAGCTTCACGCCTTCGGATGGACGGAGAGCAAATTGCGTCACGGTAGGGCCGACGGAAACGTCCGCCATGTCGACGGCGATGTTGAAGTGTTCAAACGTGCGACGGATCACCTCGCGATTGCGATCAATGTCCCCAGAGTTTGCTTTTGCTGATCGGTATTCCAAGAGATCCATGGGAAGCGAGACCTTGCGATGCGAACGAGTGGTGAGAATCCTCTCGGCGTCGCCGACTTCTTGAACGCTGGAGTTTCTGAGCGGTTGCGTGCGGAATGATTTTTTCATTTCGGACTCGTCGGCTTCCTCCACCTCGGGTCCCTCAAGCGACTCCTCGGATTCCTCGCCCGCGATCACCCCCTCTTCTATCACGGAATCGAAACGTGTCGTGACGGGTCGACGGTGCAAAAGGTCTCCAAACCATCCGGTCAGATGCGAATGAAGAGTCATGAGACTGCGCAGCGAGGTGTTGAAAATGAGAAGCACGGAAACAAGGAGAAGCGCAGTCAAAACGACGAGCGCTGCCCAGAAGCCCGCGATGTTTGGAAGGATGGTCCCAAAGAATTGGCCAAGAAGTCCGCCAGCCTCTTGAAGTTCCTGGCCGGTCGGTTGGGCTGTCTTTAACCAGAACAGGTTGATAAGCGCGTTTGTGGAAAGGAAGAAAAACAGGATTCCCATGTAGTTCCAGGTCCCGAACATACCGCGCTCTGGGAAGAGGAGCGTGGCGCCAACCAAGATAAGGAGGATCGGGACGAGAAAACGATCAATGCCAAAAAAGGAGGCCATGGCTTGATCGAGCACAGAGCCAATCGTGCCGGCGATATCAAAGAAAGAAAGGAACAGGAGTGCGGCAAAGGCAAACAGGACGACCACGACAACACCGCGTTTGGTTTCCGGGTGGAGGTTGATTTTTGGTTTGTACCCCTCTCTGGCGCGGTCGCGACGCCTTGATTTCGATCTTCTGCTCATAATCGCCAATATTCTACCACGCGTGACCCTTGACAGAAAGGTCATTTTTTGTTATAGTGCGTCCTCGATAAAAATTTAGGAACCTCAGTTTACGGAGGTTCAAAAGGCTGATGTTTCTGGAGAGAGTCATTGGCCTTCCGATGAAAAACGTCCGTGTTTGGACAGAAAATTCGTCGCTGACGGCTCATGGCTAATAGCTAGCGGCTCCCTGAATCTCTTTCCAAACACGGGCGTTTTACGTTCGAAACCACACCGCTTCAACATGGAGGACAAGAGCGCGGCGTGACTTACCTGCTACTTGTTGGCAGGGAAGTCGAAACGCCGTTTGGAGGAGTTCCGATGCAGATTGGGCTCGGCCAGCCTAGCTGGCCCCTGGCTCTCTCTGCACCGACAACGCTTCCGTTTCTGTGATGCCAAACGCAAGTGCGGCCACTCGCAGATTCTTGTTCTCCGTTTTGGGGCGGTGTTTGGTAAGATATGGGCGCTCCGTGGCAACTTAGTTGCCACGGTTGTAACTAAGTTGCCACTAAATCACCGAGTGACCGCCTCTCTGCATTTGGACCTTATTTTTTGTAGGGGATGAATGTGGGGAGGCGATCAACAAACCTCTCCAAGGCCACAAGGAGGCCCCTCATGAAGCACACTCCCTCGCGGGGCAGCTGGCAGGACAGTCGCCAGGCCCCGCTATCCTACTCGCGATCGTCAGCGGTCGACCCTGCTGACCTCACCCTCGACTCGCGGGTCCAATGCCGGATCTGCGAGCGCGCGACCTTCGCCATCGGTCAGATGAGCTCGGGCGGCTCCCTGCTTCGGCGGGAGACTTTCCCCATGCTCCTCACCGATGCTCGTGACGCCGCGACCTCCGAGGAGGTCGTACACAGCGTGACCTGTCGGCCGTGCGCGATCGCGACCGGCTCGCCCGATCGCTATCGTCCACTTCTCGACGTGCTCGTCCACGCGTTCCTTACCGAGCGTCGGTCCGGACAAAGGACTCCTTTGCTCGTTCGGACCATGTACGCCACGGCCGCGAAGGAGTACAAGCCCTCGTCCGACGCCGCTACCCCCGAGGACATCGCCGGACTTGTCGCCGGCGTGCTGTCGCCTCACGAGTCGCTCGTCCCCGACGAGGTCGACACGGAGGAGGGCGACGACCCTGACAACGGGGAGATCCAGCCCTGGGACCGCATGGTCCTCGCCGCTCTCCCCACCATCGCCGCACGCGGTCGCATCGGCCTCCCCAAGTGGCGCGTCATCGGCG
>CAYJVP010000059.1:0-2522 GCA_964373615.1 uncultured Gammaproteobacteria bacterium
GCTTGTTATTGTATCTGATTTTCGTTTAAACGGGAGTTTCGTAATTCACAGCTCAGGGGAGGCCGGGGAGCAGGAACACGGATCCTTCCCACATTTTGGACATGCATCCATAGTGCTTGAGTCGGTTATTTTTTTTACAGCGAAAGTGTACAGGAGATGGGGTTTTTTGTCAAGGTCTGTTGCCTAAAAAATGGCTCTGTAAAGCCAATTTTTGTTCTCATCACATGAGATTTAGATGGCGAGAGTTGGGCGGATTCCGTCTTTCATAAGGTTCTCAATCGGGAGAAACAACGGCTGTGACCTTTGGGCGCATGGCTTTGTCGAATGTGGTCATAGGGCGCTGCGGAAATTTTTGAGGGTCTCGAGATCTTTACGTACGCCGGCATCGTTTGGTTCAAACGGGGTTTCGAGGATGAGATCAAGATGCCCAAGTTTCGGGTGCTCGACAAGGGCCTTGAATGCTTCGAGGCCGATGTGCCCTTCCCCGAGGTGTTCATGTCGGTCTTTGTGCGCACCAAGCTCCACCTTTGAATCGTTGCAGTGGCTCATGACGAGTCTCTTAAGCCCCACGGTCTTGTCGAATTCTTGAAAGGTCGCTTCAAGGGCCTCTTTTGTGCGCAGGTCATAGCCCGAGGCAAACGCGTGTTGCGTATCGAAGCATACGCCGATCTCATCTCCTCGCCTTGCTCCGTCGAGAAACGTCGCGATTTCGTCAAACGAGTCCCCCATGACCGCTCCGGCGCCGGCTGATATCTCGATCAAGAGCTGGCACGAGCCTTTGTATCCGTCGAGGATTTCGTTCAAGCCATCGATGACGAGCTCGATGCCTTTGTCTTGTCCCACATCTTTCGCGGAGCCAGGATGAAACATGACCGCGCGACAGCCAAGCGCGGAACCTCGTTCAAGTTCTTCGCGAATGACCTGAATGGACCCATGACGAATGCGTGTCTCTGCACTCGCCAGGTTAATAAAATACGGCGTGTGAATGTAGGCTTCTGCGATGCCGTGTTCCTGCATGGCCATCTTAAATTTTTTTGCGACATCTTTGTCGATCGCAGGCGGCTTTCCTCCTTGCGGCGGGCGCGTGAACATCTGCAGCGCCTCGCAGCCAAGTACGGCCGCATTTTTCGGAGCGTTCCACACCCCGCCGGATGCGGAGACGTGAGCGCCAAAACGCATAGAAACAAGAAAAAGTGATTTCAAGCCATCACTTTATCATTGTTTGGCGCAGAAGGTCGATCACTTTTCGGTTGCGGAGAATATTTTCAACGTAGTCGCGGTAGGCTGGAGTGTAGATGCTTTCCTTTGCCTCTTTTTCCTCCACTTCCGCTGCCTGGCGGTCAATCTCTTCATCGAGCTCCTTGCCATCGATCACGATGTTTTCATGTTTTGCGATCTCGCGGATGACGAGGGCCACCTTGACGCGCACGACCGCTTGGGCAGACACGCCGAGCTTCAGTTCTGCGAGCGTTTTTTTGAGGCTGTTGAGGTAAGCGTCGAATTCGAGTCCCTGTTCGGCCACGCCGCGCTTCAGCTCCTCGATCATCTTGTTGATCTCTTCGTTTACGAGCAGGTCCGGGATGTCGCCCACGCGCGATTTTTCTGCGACGAGCTCCAACATCTCGCGCTCGAGGCGGTATTTCTCCTGTCCCTCTTTCTCGCTTCGGAGATTTTCGTTTAAACGCGCCTTGAGGTCCTCGAGATTTTTTTGGCCGAGTGATGTGGCGAACGCGTCGTCGATCGCCGGATGGTCAAGATGATAAAGCTCCTTGACGGTCACATCAAATTCGACCGGCTGCCCGGCGATGGATTTTTGCGCGTGTTCCCGCGGAAAGGTGAGGGTAAAGGATTTTTGCTCCCCTTCTTTCATGCCGAGAACCTGATCGACAAAGCCCGGCACGTAGTAAGACTCATTGAGATAGACCGAGTGGCCGAGCGCCTGGCCGCCCTCGATCGGCACGCCGCCTTTTTTGAGGTTCATGTTCACGAGAACCTTGTCTGCCTTCGTGGCGGTTTCCGTCGATCGCGCGCGGGTCTCTTTTGTCTGCATGCGCTGGAGGTCTTTAAGGACCCGTCCGGTATCTTCTTCGGAGATCGTGATCGGTTTTGCTTTGACCGTGAGGCCGCGGAAGTCCGCGAGCTGTTCCACCTTTGGCATGAGGGCAACCGTCGCCGTGTACACAAGGTCATTGCCTGGGGCGAGTTTCACAATGTCTATGGCGGGCGACCCGACGGTCTCGAGCTTTTTTGAGAGCGCCGCCTCAAGAAATGTTTTGCGCACGACCGGCTCGATCGCCTCCTCGTAGATTTTCATTTCCCCGGCGTGGCGTTTCACAGCGTCAAAGTCCGCCTTGCCAGGGCGGAAGCCTGGGATTTGCAGGCGCTCCGAGACGTGGCGCGCAGCGTCTTCAAGAAAGGGTTTGAGTTCGTCGAGCGGGATGGTAATCGTGAGCTTTGCCGAGTTTTTTGGGAGATTTTCGATTTGGACGTCTGGCATAATGCGGGGAGTGTAGCGGTCGTTT
>CAYJVP010000059.1:2622-6694 GCA_964373615.1 uncultured Gammaproteobacteria bacterium
TTTTTCTGGTTTTTATGCAAGGAACGCCACGATGAGGAGCGCCACGCCATACCGTCACTAAGTGACGGTATGGCGTTTCGTACCGTCACTAAGTGACGGTACGCGGTTGACAAATTGAAAACCGCCCGGCGAGGAGTCCCCCATCTGTGATGGGTCTCGGGGCGGTGAGCGGTGCGTATGGTTGCATGGTGGCGCGTGTTCGACGGGGGCTGTCAACGTGGGGGGTAAACCAAAACGACGGCCCGCGAAGGCCGTCGTTTAGCAGGCGATTGTTACACAATGAACGCGACGATGAGCAGGGCGACGATGTTCAGAATCTTGATCATGGGGTTGATGGCAGGCGTTGCTGGCCGAAGCTCCGCCGTCGGCGGAGCGAAGGCCGGGCCGGCCGTTAGCGAAATAGCCTTTTGAGCCGGTCGTAAAAGTTTTCCCGTGGGCCAACGTAATGAACAACAATGAGCCGGCGAGGTTGATCGACCGAATAGGCAACACGATATTGGACATTTTGGAACTTGAAGTGGAAACAAAACAAAAAGGAGAGCGAACTTTGCAGCTTCTCTCCGGCATATGGGTCAGTGACGAGAAGTTCGGTGGCCGCCAGTAATTCTCGTTGTGCGTCGGGCGAAAGTTGTCTTAGCGAACGTTTGGCCGAAGGAGTGATGACGCGTTGAAATGGCGCCATACACAACTATCTCGCCACCACTTCTTCAAGAGGCTCCAACCGCCCCTGCTCGGCTTCCTCGACACTTTTTTCGATCGTTTCAAGCGCTTCCTTGTCAAGAAGGAGCGTGAGGGTTTCCAGCTCTGAACTGGAAAGCGTCGGTCGGAGAGTTTGAATCATCAAAACTGCCTCCCTCGCCTTCTCAAATGTATAAGGATGAGGATGCCGGTGCGTTGTCGCTGTTTTTTCACGCATACAATGATTATTGTATCCCGGCCACGACAGCTGTCAATGTTTTAACGCAAAAAACGGGGGCAATGGCCTCCGCCTATTTTTTGTGGCCGCTAGACGATGAACGCGACGATGAGAAGGGCGACGATGTTCAGAATCTTGATCATCGGATTGATCGCCGGACCCGCCGTGTCTTTGTACGGATCGCCAACCGTGTCGCCAGTGACCGCAGCCTGGTGAGCAAAGCTTCCCTTCCCGCCGTAGTTACCAGCCTCAATGAATTTTTTTGCATTGTCCCAGGCGCCGCCGCCAGTCGTCATAGAAATCGCCACAAACAGTCCCGTGATAATGGCGCCAATAAGCATGGCTCCAAGCGCTGCTGGACCAAGCAGGAATCCCACCACAATTGGGGAGAGCACGGAGAGGAGGGCTGGTACAATCATTTCTTTGATCGCGGCCCGGGTCACAATATCCACGGCGCGACCGTAGTCGGGTTTTGCCGAGCCATCCATGATGCCTTTGATCTCGCGGAACTGGCGGCGAACCTCCTCGACGACGGTGCCAGCCGCGTTTCCAACGGCGACCATGGCGAGGGCTCCAAAAAAGTAAGTAATGACTCCTCCCAAAAACAGCCCGGCGATCACTTTTGGATCGACCAACTCAAAAGTGACGCGCGCTCCTTGGTTTTCAAGCGCGTGGACGTAGTCGCCAAAGAGCACGAGGGCCGCGAGTCCAGCCGAGCCGATCGCGTAGGCCTTGGTCACAGCCTTCGTCGTGTTGCCAACGGCGTCCAGAGGGTCTGTGACATCGCGAACTTCTTTCGGGAGTTCAGCCATCTCCGCAATTCCTCCCGCGTTATCCGTAATCGGTCCAAACGCGTCGATGGCGACAATGATCCCCGTGAGTGAAAGCATCGCCATGGCCGCGATCGCGACTCCGTAAAGACCAGCGAAGCTGAAGGCGAGCAGGATGCCAAGGACGATGGCGATGACAGGGAGCGCCGTTGCGCGCATCGAGAGTCCAATCCCCGCGATGATGTTCGTGCCGTGTCCCTTTTCCGACGCGGCCGCAAGTTTTTTGACCGGATCGTACGCCGTGCCCGTGTAATACTCCGTAATCATGATGAGAAGCCCGGTGACCACAAGGCCCAAGAGCGCGCACAGGTAGATGTTTGTCGGATTGATACCCTCGACCGCGCTTAACAGATTTTTTGTGGCCGGCCAGAATCCAATCGCCGCAAGCACGCCGGCCGCGAAGAGACCTTTGTACAATGCCCCCATGATGTTGTTGTTCTTCCCGAGTTTTACAAAGAAGCTCCCGATGATGGACGCGAGAATGGCGATCGCGCCAAGCGCCAGCGGGTAGACAATCACCATGGTGTTATCCGGGTACAAGAGAGTGCCAAGAATCATGGCAGCCACCGAGGTCACGGCGTACGTCTCAAACAGGTCCGCAGCCATGCCCGCACAGTCGCCAACGTTGTCGCCAACGTTGTCGGCAATCACCGCCGGGTTTCTGGGGTCGTCCTCTGGGATTCCTGCCTCCACTTTTCCAACAAGGTCGGCCCCAACGTCCGCGGCTTTGGTGAAGATCCCGCCTCCCAAACGCGCGAATACGGAAATGAGCGATCCACCAAAGGCCAGTCCGATGAGGCCATGCGTGTCTTTGGTGATCGCGTAATATCCAGCCACCGCGAGGAGCCCGAGTCCCACCACGAAAAGGCCCGTGACAGAGCCGCCGCGGAAAGCAACGGTCAACGCTTCCTGCAGCCCCTTTTTTGCCGCTTCGGTCGTGCGAACGTTTGCGCGCACCGAGACCGACATACCGATATAGCCGGCAAGACCCGAGAACAGGGCGCCGATAACAAAACCCGCAGCCGTGGTCCAGTCAAGCGCAAACCCAAGAATGAGTGCGACGATGATTCCAATTCCCGTCACCACTCTGTACTGACGCCTCATGTAGGCTCCGGCTCCCTCTTGAATCGCGATCGCGATCCCTTTCATTTTTCCGTCTCCAGAGGGGAGTTTTAAGATCCAGCGAATAAGGACGGCACCGTAGATGAGCGCAAGTACGCTCGCGGCGATCGAAAAAAGGAGGATAGATTGCATATTCGAGAAATGGTTTATTGGGCTCGAGAGCCCTTTGAGACGCTGCTATAATAGGGAGCAGGCAGCCAATTGTCAATCATGCGTCCACCAAGTTTCGCCATGGAACGTGAGCTCTTCGCGCAAGGATACCGCGCGATTGTTGGTGTTGATGAGGTGGGTTGTGGGGCGCTGGCTGGTCCTGTGGTGGCTGGTGCGGTCGTCCTTCCTTTGGATTCCCGGCTCGGGGGGATTCGCGACAGCAAGCTTCTTTCCGAGAAACAACGGGAGCGTCTTTTTCCGTCCATCACCGGGAAGGCTCACGCCTGGGCGGTGGCGCAAGCCGAGGTGTCCGAGATCTTGCAGCTTGGTCTTCGGCGGGCTACGTTGCTTGCGATGCGGCGAGCGCTTCAGAGGATTCCTTCGGCCGACTTTGTGCTTGTCGATGCGTGGGAGATTTCGGATATTTCTCTCCCGCAGCGCGGAGTCATCCGCGGCGATCGGCTCGTGAAATCAATCGCGGCCGCCTCGATTCTCGCCAAGGTCACGCGCGATAGGATCATGGGAGAGCTTGGAGAGCAATATCCCCAGTACGGCTTCGAAGCTCATAAAGGATACGCAACCGAGGCGCATCAAAGGGCGATACGAGAAAACGGACCGTGCGAGATTCATCGCACAGCGTGGAAACCATTTCATTCTTATGTCTGACAATGTTCGCCCATGGGGGCATTACGAAGTCTTAGAGACGCTCCCGACCCATCAAGTAAAACGCATGGTGATTCAGCCAGGGCATCGCGTGAGTTTGCAATATCACGGACGTCGGACCGAACACTGGATTATTGTTTCAGGGCGCGGTCTCGTGCAGCTTGGCGATCGGGAACGAGAGGTGTGTTATGGGGAGTATGTGTGTATCCCGACTCATACCATTCATCGAGCGAAATGCACTTCCGAGGAGCCGTTGGTGTTTATTGAGGTGTGGACCGGCTCTTATTTTGGAGAAGATGATATTGTGCGTCTGGAAGACGACTACGCCCGCCCGACTCGTGTAGAAGAGACGTGATATTTTCCGGATAGGGAGAAATGAATTTTTCCGCCT
>CAYJVP010000060.1:0-6387 GCA_964373615.1 uncultured Gammaproteobacteria bacterium
GTCGTGTGAGTCCGAGACACGGCCCGGTCATCGTGATCGGACCGAGGTATCCTTCACGGACGAGCTTCGGCAGTCGGCCTGTGTGGTCCGCGTGAGGATGTGTCACAAACACGGCATCGACGGTGTGCGGATCAAAACCAAACGGTTCAAAATTTTTCGAGCCACACAGACGCTCGCCTTGAAACATGCCGCAATCAACGAGCGCTCGTCGCGGCTCCCCATGCGCGTCTTTTGTCGTCAGAAGGACACAGGACCCCGTGACTTCGCGCGCCGCACCATGAAAGGACAACCGCATACGCGCCTAGAGTTCGGGATGGGCGCTGTGAAGTCCCAGCGCCTCGCGATACTCCGCCCACCGCCCGCGCAGCGCCTCGGCGATCGCGTCGTAGGAGGAATCGTCGTGCATCTCGCCCACCCGCCGGTGATCCTCGATCACGCTGTCGATCAATTCGTGATACGCCTCTTCATCGATCACGCCCTCCGCGCGACCCGCCTCAACGATCTCCTGAAAGAGACCTTCGCGGTCCACATCAAGATATTCGACCATACATGTATCTAATGATTATTGTGCGACTATACCACACCCCTTTTCTCTTTGCGAAATTTCCGCTATCCTCTTCGCACATGCATTTCGGCATCCTTCTCTACGGCAATCCAGCAGCCGAACTTCCCGGCACGCCAAACCTTCTTGAAGCAGCGGAGCGCCGCGGTCACACCGTGGAGCGATACTTCGAGGCGTTTTTCACGATCCGCGAGGAGCACGGACGCCTGGAAATTCTCTATGAGGGAAAGCCCATGCCAGCCTGCGACGCGTTTATCCCTCGCCCGAGCTTTGTTGAAGAGCCAAGCCTCCATACCGTGACGGTCGATGGTCTCATCTCGGCCGGGTTTCCCGTCTTAAACGGTAGCCACAAACTTGCAAGCTCCAAGAATAAACTTGTTCAAAAGGTGGCGCTCGCCAAAGAAGGCATCCCGACCCCGCGATGGGGCATCGTGCGAAATCCTGTGCTCGCCGAACAGCTTGCGCGCGAGATCGGATTTCCGCTTGTGTTGAAGGTTGCCTTCGGTCGCGGCGGGAAGGGAGTATTCTTTGCCGAAAAAATGGAAACGTTTCTTCCGCTCGTTGAATATCTTCTTGTTCGTGATCGAAACCCGCTCATTATCGAAACGTTCATCGCGGAGGCGAACCGAAGTGATCTGCGCGTATTTGTGGTCGGCGGCACGGTCATTGCCGCCATGGAACGTCACGCGAAAGAAGGCGACATTCGCGCGAACATCCACGCCGGCGGCACAGGGACACCGGTCACGCTATCGGATGAGGAACACGCCCTTGCGCTTCGGGCCGCGAGGACGCTGGGGCTCGACGTGGCGGGCGTGGACATCATCCGCTCCAAAAACGGACCACTGGTGCTCGAGGTGAACGCGAATCCTGGTTTTGAGGCGTTGAGCAGCGTGACGCAGGTGGACGTCGCCGATGCCATCATCGCGTTTGCAGAAACGCTCGCGCGAACATAAAGGTATGGCAAAACTTCTGAATGGCCGTGCGCTTGCCGAAGGGATCCGACAAAAAATCAAGGAACGCGTGCTCCCCCTGCCGGTCAGGCCCGGGCTTGCTGTGATCTTGGTTGGCGACGATCCGGCCTCGCACACCTATGTCGGACTCAAGGAAAAGGCGTGCCAAGAGGCCGGAATTCGGTTTGAAAAATTTTTGTACAGAGCGGACGTGAAGGACGAGGAACTCATCGTAAAAATCCAAGAACTGAACCATCGTCCAGATGTCAACGGAATCCTGGTCCAGCTTCCCCTGCCCGGACAGGATGAGGACAGAGTGGTCGCGGCGATTGACCCAAACAAAGACGTGGACGGATTCCATCCGGAAAGCCTTCGGAGGCTTGAGCACGGCGAGGCGGGTCTTATTTCCCCTGTGGCGCTTGGCGTCATGAAGCTCATCGATGCGACGGAAGAAGATATCGCTGGACGATCGGCGTGTGTGGTGGCAAGCACGCTCTTTGCGAAACCGTTTGTGAACCTCCTGAAAGAGCGCCGCGTACACATTATTTCGGACACAAAAACCGCGGACATGTTGATCGTCGCGGTTGGACGGCCGAATTCCATCACGGGGGAGATGGTCAAACCTGGCGCCATCGTGATCGATGTCGGGACCACGCGCGTTCAAGATAAAATCGTCGGCGACGTGGACCGCGCATCCGTGGAGCCGGTCGCCGGATGGCTAACTCCCGTCCCGGGCGGTGTGGGCCCCATGACGGTCGCGATGCTTATCGTGAACGTTTTGAAGGCGTATCAGCTGCAACGAAGGGCTTCTTCGCCTGAGTCTTGAGACGCTCTGGCGGAGCGTGCGTGGTCGCGAGGTACCCCGCAAGCAAAAGGGCCACAAGATTTGCGGATTCGATCACAAGAGACGCCGGAGAAAACATGTCCGTGGGTTTCACTCCAGCCGTTGCCGAAAGCAGGAGCATGCCGGTAAAAAAATCAAGGGCGATCCAGATCAGCGCGCTCCAAAGTCGTTCCGATCGCTTTTGGGCAAATCCAGGTCGGTAGTACAGCCATCCAAAAAGGAGATATACCAGTGGCGTACACACCATAGCCGCGACAAGATAGGCATTCTGATACCCAAGCTGTACCCAGGCGGTTGCCGCGAGAAGATTAAGACCGTACACGGAAGCAAAGGCACACAGCCACAGGAAAAAAAGACGCGTAGGGCGCATATTAAAAGTTGGTAAGGGTGAAAAAAATTCCAAGCAAAAAGATAGCAATCAGACTCCAGCTGACAAGACGCGGCACGCGCAAACAATGATGCGCGACACACACCGGACTTCGACGCATACGCTCGTACGTCAAGACCAACAACACGCCAGAAAAACCGCCGAACACCGCACCGACAAATCCGATGAGATCGATAAATGCGCGCACGCCGAGCAAAAACAATACGAGGGGAACGAGCAGAGAAATCCCCCAGGCGAGAGTGCGGGGAACATGGTGATCATAGTGGAAAATTCCCTGGAGCTGAACGGCCATCAGAGAAAAGATGGACAACACGGTTAAGGATCCGAGCAGCGCGCTCACAAATCCAAACCCTTCACCGAGGATGGGAATGAGTCCAACAAACGGCGCGGGCGTCGTGTTGTCTCCGGTCACGGCCACAACAACCAACGCAAACAACGCGAACAAACCCACGATGATCGTTTGCGCCGCAAAAACGGCATGGGGGAGCTCTTTCGCGCGACGCCCCAAAATATCCTTCATCTCGGGCACAACACCAAACCCGGAAAGCGCGAAAAGAATGATCCCATACGGAAAAAACCACTGTGCGGGATTGGCCGGCACGAGATTCGTGAGATTCGCGTGCGGGAGTGAGAGAAGCACAATGAAGACGAAGAGAAACAAGAGCGCGCCGATCACCCATACCTCGATCCGTGCAAGCCAATGAATGCCACGGATCGTCATCGCCGCCACCACAAAGAGCAGGATCATCTGATACCAAAATTCAGAACCTCCAAAAAACGGCGAAAGAAGCGTAAACAAAAACTCCCCTCCCAAAATCATGTAGGCAAGCATCGCTCCCCAGGCAGAAGCCGCAAACGTGACCGTAGCGACGCGTCCCCCTGTTTTTCCAAGATAGGCCTGAACATAGCCTGTGAATCGCCGCCGACCGGGCGTTTGGAGAACCACGTCCGCATACATGAGCTGCAGGGCAAGCAGAAGACCGCCAACGATGAGGAGTTCGAGAAAACCGATGACCGCGCCGCTCTGCGCAAACGCATACGGCAAGCCGAAAACGCCAACGCCAATGATGGCGCCGATCATGGCGCCAACCGCACGATACCAGGGGATGTCCGGGTGACCGCTAACGAGTCGCATGTACACAAGTATAACACAGAAAATACACACCCAGACCCTTGAACCGGACAACACCGGACGTGTAAGATGACCAAACTATGGGGACAGAACGCCCACCATCAAGCTCGGCTCGGCTGCCGCCACAAAGTGTGGAAGCCGAACAGTCGCTGCTCGGAAGCCTCCTCATTGACCAAGAGGCCTTTTTCAAAGTAGTCGATGTCGTTCAAGCCGAGGACTTTTACAAAGACAGTCATCGGAACATTTTCGACGCGATGGGCGACCTCAATAACCGTCACGAGCCGATCGACGTCTTGACGCTTGGAAACCGTCTGGAAGAACTCGGGAAACTCCAGCAGGTGGGCGGGAGAGCGTACCTCGTGGAACTTGCCAACTGCGTCTCAACCGCGGGCAACGTGGTGCACTACGCGCAGATCATACAAAAAAAGGCCACGCTGCGGCGTCTGCTCACCGCGGCCGGAGACATTGTCGAACTTGGTCACAATGAGGCCGAGGACATCGACATTGTTCTCGACAGCGCGGAGAGGAGCCTATTTTCCGTGTCGCAAAAATTTCTGCGTTCCTCGTTCGTGGCGATCAAAAATGTGCTGGCGGACGCGTTTGAACGCATTGACGAACTGCATCGCGAACGCGGAAAACTACGCGGCGTGCCAACCGGTTTCAACGAACTCGACAACCTGCTTGCCGGATTGCAAAAATCCGATCTCGTGGTTTTGGCCTCGCGACCGTCGGTTGGAAAAACGAGTCTTGCCCTTGATGTCGCGCGACATGTGGCCGTGAAGACCAAAACGGGGGTGGGATTATTCTCTTTAGAAATGTCCAAGGAACAACTTGTCGACCGCATGATCTGCGCGGAAGCCGGTGTAGACATTTGGAAACTGCGCACCGGACGGCTCTCCGACCGCGACGATGACTTCCCACGCATCGGCCACGCGCTTGGAAAGCTCTCCGAGGCGCCCATTTTCATTGATGACACGGCAACGGTCAATATCATGCAGATCCGGGCAAAAGCGCGGCGACTCCAAGCCGAACACGGACTCGGGCTGATCATCGTCGATTATCTTCAACTGATCGAAGGACGACGACACGGGGGCGACGAAAACCGTGTGCAGGAAATCTCCGAAATCAGCCGCGCGCTTAAACAGATCGCCCGTGAACTGTCCGTGCCTGTGCTTGCCCTGTCGCAGCTTTCACGCGCGGTCGAACAAAGTAAACCCGCGATTCCGAAGCTTTCCCACCTGCGCGATTCGGGTTCGATTGAACAGGACGCGGATGTCGTGCTGTTCATTTACCGGAAAGCTGCGGACATGAACTACCGTGCTGAGGATATCGCGCCAGAGGACAAAAACATCGCGGAAATTTATATCGCCAAACACCGAAACGGCCCGACCGGCATGGTACGACTCGCCTTCGACGGTCAACGCACCACCTTCCGCAACCTCGAGATACGTCGCGCGGGAGCGCCGCCTCCGCCCATGACCGCCGAAGTGATGCCCGCACGAAACGTACCGCCGATTGATCCAATGGGAAGCGCTTTTTAATACAGCTGGTTAGCCATTAGCCGTTAGCTCGACATCGACTAACGGCTAAAGGCTAACGGCTAAAGGCTAACGGCTAAAGGCTAAACTATGTTCAACAAGATCAAAGCCATCAAAGATATTCGAAGTCAAGCGAAAAAACTTCAAAGCGGGCTCTCAGAAATCTCTGCGGAGGGCGCCGCCCACTGGGGAAAAATAAAAATTGACATCGACGGCAACCAGCAGGTGCTCGCGGTTGTGATCGCCGACGAACTTCTCGCTGACAAAACGAAACTTCAAGACGGACTCAAAGAGGCGTTCAACGATGCGATCAAAAACATCCAGAAAAAAATGGCCGTGAAAATGAAGGAGCTGGGAGGACTCGGAGCATTGAAAGACTTAGGGATGTAGCTGTGCGCAAATTTCCGGAACCTATTCAAAATCTTGCCGCCTCACTCGTGAAGCTCCCCGGGGTCGGGCCGAAGACCGCCCTGCGCTATGTCTTCGCGCTTTTGAAACTGCCTCCGCACGAGCTTGCAGACCTCGCAAGGCTTATCCAGGAACTTGGGGAGCGCGTGAAGACCTGCCGCGAATGCTATAGCTACACGGACAATGGTCTGTGCCAAATGTGCCAAGACCCAAGGCGCGACGGAAGCGTTTTATGCGTCGTGGAAACCTCGCGCGACATCCCAACGATTGAATCAACAGGCGTGTATCAGGGCCGCTATTTCGTTCTGGGCGGCATCTTGAATCCGATCGAAGGAATGACCCCGGAAGCGCTGAACGTCAAGCCCCTCCTTGATCACCTCAAACAAGACCCGTTGATCCAGGAAGTCATCCTTGCTTTTTCGCCGGACGTGCAGGGTGAAACAACCATGATGTATCTTTCCAAACAATTACAACCATTCGGTCGTCGTCTCACCAAGCTCGCGCGGGGGCTCCCAACCGGCGCCTCCCTCGAGTTCGCCGATGAGATCACCCTCGGCGACGCGCT
>CAYJVP010000061.1:0-6198 GCA_964373615.1 uncultured Gammaproteobacteria bacterium
CGAGGCGGAAAAATTCATTTCTCCCTATCCGGAAAATATCACGTCTCTTCTACATGAGCACTGCCCGGCTTTGACTGACGCTTTTCGGCCATCTTCATCTCCCGCAGCGAAAGCCAGAGGAAAACGACGAGAAGCAAAACTGTATTGAGCGGCGCCACCCAAAAGGCAAACTCTTTCCCGAAACTCTCGAGCGCCATGAGACCGCCAAGCATGCCGATCGAATACATCGCGCCATTTTTTAGATAAGCAAACTTAGATACGACGTTGATACCCTTGATCGTAACCTCGCGCACAACGAACGCGCCGATGCCATTGCCGATCAGGATAAGCGGCACGGACATGGTGAAGGCAAACGCACCAATGACGCCATCAAATGAAATGCTCAACGAGAAACGCGTACTTCTTTTCCTCAAGAAACAACCAGGCAAGAAAGACGAAAAAAAGTTACACCCCGTCGCCTAAAAAACGATAAGACCGAAAATGGCGATGATCGTTTGGAACATACCTAACCACGTGAACGTATAAAACGCGCCATCTTTCGCCCTATCGTATACAGGCTGTATCGAAGCGGGTCCAGAACAAGATCAAATGTCCCAGGACACACGACCTCTTCCCCGCCGAATCCTTTTTTAAATCGCGTGATCCCAGCCCATGGGTCGTCCGGTTTGTCAGAGTTTGCAATACCCCACCAATCATAGGCCCGCAAGCCTCTGACTTTCGCGTCTTTCAAGAGCTCCCAATGCAGCAGATGTGGAGCCATGACCTGACGACTCTCGAAACGCGATGCGCCGTGAAGGTAGGTGCGCGCTCCGGCAAAATCGATTGTGATGGCGACGGCAAGCGCCTCAGATCCGAGGCGGGCCACAAAGAGAGCCGTTCCGGGGACTTCGGTCAGGATCTTCTCATAGTGGCGCCGTCTGTGAAGTCGGAATCCGTCGCGCTTGGCCGTTTCAACAAAAATCGGCCAGACCTCCGCGAGGCGCTTCGCTTCCGCCTTCTCAACGCGCACGCCTTTGCGCTCGGAGAGGCGAATATTGTAGCGCGTTTTGGGATGCATGTCAGAAAGGAGCGTCTGAAGATCGCTGTCGAGCGATAAGATCAAGGTGCGAGATGGACTCACGGATGTGGTCGCCACGAGCCGTCTTTCCACGGACGGCATCGCCCCTTGCCTTGCCGGTTCCATGCGCACAAAAAAAACGTTCTTCTGGCGGGCAAAAAAATGGGAAACCGCCGCAAGCAGATCCGTGCCTTCTCTGGCGCCCGTCGAAAACACGGGGCCGCGCGGACAAAAAACGTATTGCCACCCACATGGCAGAGCCTTGGACTCCAAACTCGCGATACCGACGAGTTCCTCTCCCTGAAAGAAACCAACACGCGCGGCATGGTGCAACGCCCCCCACTCCCACGAATGCAAAAACGCTCCAGAGCGCGGAGCGTAGGCCAAAAGAAACGAGCTCCAACGTTCACGATCGTCAAAAGGGCGAACATCCATACTAACGCGACAGAAACTTGAGCGCGGCGCGGATCCGATCTTCCGTTGTCGCCGCCTCAATCCCGGATAACGCTTCCTCGGCCTGCCGACGCGCATAGCCGAGCCCCACAAGCGCTTCCATCGCGTCGACGTCACGTGCCGCGGCAAACGGTTCATCAATAAGCGCCCCTTTGAGCTCCAAAATTATTTTCTGCGCGGTTTTTGTTCCAATCCCCGGAATGTCCGTCAAAAACGTGAGATTCCCCTTCATGATGTTCCCCTTCACTTCATCGACCACGCCGCTGAACACGATCTTTTGTGCGCTGCGCGGACCCACGCCAGAGACATTGATGAGTTTCCAAAAAAGTTCGAGCGCCTCGAGGCTCAAAAAACCAAACAGTTCGCGTTCGCTCTCACGAATCACTTCGTGTGTGTAAAGTCTCATCTCGCCCGTGAGTTCGTGCGCGCGGTCTTCCGGCAAAATCACTTTATATCCAATCCCTTGTACCTCAAAAATGAGAAATCCAACGCCGTGCTGTATCACCGTGCCATGCAAAGTCGTAATCATACCTGCTTTCGAAACGTCATGATGCGCTTTTCAATCTCGCCGACGGCCGTTCCCGGCAACGAAGGGAGAAATCCCTCACCGCGGGCAACGGCATGGATCGCGGAAAGGGTCTTGCCAAATTCCGGACCAGGATTTGCGCCAAGTAACGATAACAAGGAATCTCCGTCCAATCCAGCCGCCTTCAAGCGCTGCCGCTCCTCGCGCTTTGCCTTCTCCGCGCGTTCACGCGCTCGCTCCTCTTTCTTCCACGGCGCATAGTCATGCTCGGAGATAAGAAAATTCACAACCAACGATGGATCGTGCCACGCTCCACGAATGCTTCCGCGACGCGAAGCGCACACGGCGTCCAAAAATAACGCCGCAAGAAAAAAATCCAAAAAATCATCCACGTCGCGGCCGTGATGCTTGGCGTAATCAACCAGATGCGCGTATCGGCGGACGTTCGGTTCCTGAAATCCAGAAATCGCATCCATGTGCTTCACGATGACATGATACACGTCGTCAATTTCCTCGGACGGAAGTCGACGCGCGTGCGCGATCCGAATCATGAACGCTCGCACATCCGGACGAGCCACCACGGGACCGTGTCCAGGGTAGTGGATAAAAATTTGATACGCGAGAAAAAACTCGGCCTCAACAACAGCGGGGAGCTCGTTGACACGCTCTGCGGCAAACGCCGCGTATACCTCCTGATATTTCTGCGTAAGGGCAAGACGCGTTTTGGCATCCGTGTCCCACGCGCGCGATTTTGGTTGGTTGAATCCAAGGTCAGCCCCGCGCGAACCCGGCATGGCCTCAAACCACACCACGTGCGGCTTCCCAAGGTCATGACACAAAAGATAGACCTCAAGGGCGGCCGCACGTTCCTTCACGATCTCCTCAAGCTCGTCCATCTCGCCTTCGTACCCTTTCATGCGACGGAATTCCTCGATGTCAATAAGATGGAGTTTCCCCTCGACGATCGCGAAAAGCGCCATGAGCGCCAAGCGAAGGTGATGCTCGACAAACGGGCCTTCGGCGTGGTGATTGGGCGACTGCGGGCAGGCGAGAAGTTCGGCAAACAAGGGCTCCCGGGCCAAGGCGCGAAGCGAGGCATCGGCGCGTTCACGCAACGCTTCATCCGCCTCCACGCGCGCCATTGCCGCGTCGAGGAATTCCGTCTGACCTCGCTCGTGAGTTGAAAGAGATCGCCACATAGTGATGTTATGCTGCTTTCTTTGGGGACTTCTGCAAAACTGCGTCGCCCGCCCAGCAGTCTGCTGGGCCCGCCCGGATGACCGGCATCCGGTCGGACGGGTTTCGTCTTCCGCCTTCGCTAAAGCTTTGGCGGACCAGCCGTAGCTTTACGCGAAGGCTGGCACGGGTGACGAAAATCCATCAGTTTTTCAGAGGTCCCAGGTCTTTAACGGTTATCTCCCGAACCTTTTTCAATGCTTTATCATTTGAATAAAAAATCCCTGCTTTCGCATCTATCGCGGTGGCAAGGTGAATCGCGTCCGGCGTCGCGACACGATAACGAGCACGAAGCTCCGAGGCCAATTCAACGATCGACTCGTTCATCCCAACGATCGTGAGATGCGGGAAACTTGTGATAAGCTCACGATACTGTGTCGCAAGATCGTAGCGTCCGAGTTGTTTTGGTCCGGTCAAAATCTCGATCAAACCAATGCTCGAAAAGACCGCCCCCAGTTCTCCGCTATGCACGCGACGCAGCAAAGCCTCTGCCGCTTTCACGTACCGCGGGTGTTCCTCCAGGAGATAAATCCAGACGGCAGTATCAAGACCTATCATTTTTGCCATGAAGCGCGTTCGTGACGAATATAGGCCTGACCGCCACCAAGTTTCTTCCACAGATCTTTCCCAAGCCCTTTCAGGGCACGAACCGCATCGCGAGGGTGCGTCGTGACCAACGCGTGACGCTCATCAATCGGCTGAATGGTCACGCGTGTTCCTGCCTTGAGTCCCATCCGTCGACGGACGGATGTCGGGATCACGACCTGATATTTTGACGACAGTTTAGCTTGAGCCATAAAATATACTTGACTTAACTTTACTTTATAAAAAAGTAAAACTTTTGTCAACCACTCGGCTACAGCCGACTATCTTGTGCGAAGAAACGCCTGAACATCTTCAAGGGTCACCCGCTTCTTCCTTCGCTCATTCTTGTATCCCCAATTGCGATCCATGCCAAAGGTGAAACCGCCAAATTTTTTAAACAGGGCCATGGCGTGAGGGGACTCCTGAACGTAGATAAGCCCGCGTTTGCGCTCCACAAGAATAAGCGGGATCGGATGTTTCACCTGAAGCGCGATGATAAGCGACACGCGCGGACGCAGTTCCGCAAGGCTGTTGTCAACGATGAGCGTGTAGCCCATCCAAGCCTTTCGCGCTCGCCAAGCCTTTCGCGCTAACCGATCCTTGCGCGTCTCCGCCCTTGCATGAAGCCGTAACCCCATGAGTTTTTTCTGATACGCAAGAACGCGTTTAATCTCCAGGTCGCCGTATCCCTCCCGGCGCAGACCCCACACGAATCCGCGGTCCATGATCCCGACCCCACGCACGAGTATTGGGTCGAATCCAAGCGATCGAAGCCTCGCGTCCGTAATGCGAAAGAGGTTCAGAAACTGTTCGAGTGACGATGGCAGAAGTCTGCCTGTTTTTGGATCATGCGCGCGATCAAGATCCGTGTAGTGGTGGTGATCGATGATCACGAGCTGAAAACCCATGCGCCGGAGTCTCACCTCGGTTCTCGCTCCAGGCATCTCCACGATCACGACGCGCTTCCACCCGCCTTTTTTCAACGTCTCGACAAGCCTCGGTTCTTTCTCAAGGGTCGCGCCATGCGGCTGGTGCGATTCGACAATGGAAAGCCCGAGCTTCTTTGCGAGCGCGAAAATCACGACCGCCTCTGGGTCGTTGGGAGGAACGACGAGGACAATATCTGCAGAGTTCATATCGCCGTCATTCTAACACAAAAACAAGGCCCGGAAAGCCTCGCCTATTCCCCCGTATCAGCACAGCAAAAATGTCGCGCCTTGTCAGACAAGGCCCGGCGAGAGAGCTCGAGCTCTCGCTAACGAAACGGAACAAATCTGCCGCGCTGGTGTGGATGGGCGACCGCACGGAGTTTACCGCGCGGTCGCCCGTTGGGCGGATGGCTAGCAAGCCACCCGTCTACCGGGGGATATTGGAGTAGCTGCGCCCCAGCCACTCCTCGACGGCCGCCGCGAACTCCTCCGCGGAGTAGGCGGCCGCCCCGGTCCGCTGGTCCCGCGCCATTTGTCTGATCGGCAGATGGCGATAGGCGCGGATGGCAATCACTTCTCTTTGACACATTTTTGATTGACGATACGACTGCGTCTTGATAACGTATCACTGTATGGCAACCATGATTCGCGTTCCCAAAACAGAATATCAACGTCTCTCCTCGATCGCCAAACGTTACGAGATGCTTCGGCGCGCCTTCACTGCCAACTTCTTTGAACAGCCATCGACAAAAAGCCGCAAGGAAGTATTGAAGGCGCTCTCTGCCAGCGGTAAATACAACCAGGCGTTCTTGCAATCAGTCCAAGCCGGACTCAAAGATTCGAGCTACTTCCGCTGATATGGTCTCTCTCCCGCTGTCAAAGCGTTTGGAGAAGTACCTGAAGACCCGCAACATCGATGCTACTTTTTACAAGCAGCTCACTTTGTTCTTGGGGAATCCCTTTCACCCGAGCCTGCGTACCGAGGTACTTGAACCAAAACATCTGCATCTGTACAGCTTTCGCGTCACGCGTGCCTATCGTGCGATTTTCATTTGGGACCTCTGAAAAACTGATGGATTTTCGTCAAACGGGCTGTCCATCCCCATGAGACGTACTGAAAGGTACGTCGAATGGGGTGGACGGGCGCCCGTGAGACGAAAAGACGCAGTTTTGCAGAGGTCCCATTTATCACAAAGCCGATGTGATCGAGATCATCGACGTGAATAATCACTATCGTTGAGCCCTCGGCTGAATTTTGCCTGCCGACCTCACCACCGGCGAGAATTTCACAACTTGGATTCACACCGTGACCTTCACGGTAATTTTCCTCGTTGCTTCCGAAAAGCAGGAAGAATCCTCCTACCCTTGGGAAGCTCGAGGACCCGCATCAGCGCGGCAGCTGCGCCGCCTCT
>CAYJVP010000062.1:0-5907 GCA_964373615.1 uncultured Gammaproteobacteria bacterium
AGCGATCCAGCAGACGACGATGGGAGACCACCACGATCAACGGCCCCAGCCCCGCTTGCCGCATCGCTTGGGGCAAGCGCCGGTAGGAATCCGCGATAACAATCGGATAGGATCGTTCCTGTAAACGAACTCTGATTACGGTCATGCGGGTATCCAGGCGGACGAGGCCATTTGTTGAATCACCACGCATGATAACACAGCGTGTGGAAGCTTGACAATAACAGGAGCGTCCACTATAATGAGAAATCATATAATTTATGATCGTGGTGCGTTCGAAGGGGTTCACCTCCACGTAAAAACAAGTAAAACCTTCGCGGCCGAAGTTGTGCCCGCGAAGGTTTTTTGTTGACTTGTTGTTTCTCCAATCTATACTAATGTCTACCACAGTGAAAGCAGCCCAGACGCCGTGGGCACCGATCCGTCATAGTCCAGCGGATCGCCCTGCATGCTCCACGGCCTCGATCATCGGAGCCGATTCTCCGGAAGGGCGAGGACTTCTGAAAAGCGGCTGACGGCCAGCCGCTTTTCTTTTTTTGTTAACAGGAGGTGAGGAATGTTACGCTCAAGGCTTCGTGAACGACTGGATGAATTTCTTCCGACGGTCCGAGTCGGCATCGACTTCGGAGAGCATGCAGGTGGCATCGCGATCGTCCAAGGAAATCGCATCCTTCACGCAGAAACCTACCTCGATTTCCACGAAGCCGATCTTGAAAAACGTCGACAGCTTCGGCGGGGACGCCGCACGCGGCATGCCAAGAAAATGCGCTTGGCTAGGTTGCGGTCGTGGGTATTGCGTCAACGATTACCTGACGGATCACGCCTTCCGGATCCATATCGCCTCCTGAATGACAAAAGGTTCTGGGTGCCGCCAGGTCTTTATGAACGTAAAATATCTGATCCTCGCAACGCAGACGGGTGGGTTGAAAAAGCCAAGCAGGGCGAAGTCGATGCCAACGGATTTGTGCGCGCTCTGACGCTGATTTTCAAGAAACGGGGATATAAATTCGACAACCGAGGATTAAACGAACTGACGGATAAGCAGTTGGAGGATTTTCTCCAGCATGCACGCATTCCTCCGGAAGCACAGGACTTGCACCAAGCTATCGAGCAGGAGCTCAAGCGGCGAGAAGAGTATGCTAACGACCCCGTTCGAGGCAGGAAGAAAATTCAGGTGCCAGTGCTTCGTCAACTGTTCGAAACCGCCTGTCGTCGAGAACGTCAGCCCAAAATCGCTGAGGATCGACGGGTCAAAGAAGCCGATTTGCAAGCGGTAGTCGCTGGATTTGCGACTGCCGTAGGGCTCTCTGAGCAGGAGACGATGCGATGGAGGGCAGAACTCGTCAGGCTGTTGAACAAAACGCTCAGGCCGGCTCGGTTCGACAATCGCATCCGATCCACCTGTGCGTGGTGCGGGCAACGGACGCCGCGCAAGTCCAAGGTGCGCGAGATCGCTTATCACGCGGCGGTCCACAACCTGCGCGTTCGGGTCGGACGACGTGAGCGTCCATTGATCGAAGAAGAGCGAAAGGAGTTTTTGGGGTGGTGGTGCGATCGGGAGAACGCCCCGGGTCTTGAGACTATCAAGAAACGGCTTCGCAGATTGAACCCAAAGCAAGTCGGCATGGCGAATCAGTTGTATGACCTGCTCAAGCGGGACCGCCCTGCCGGCCGCGCGAGTTTGTGTCGCGAGCATCTCCACATGGCGGCAGAAGGTAAAACCATGAAAGATGCCGGCGTTGCATGGCAGACCATCGGTGCTCGTAAAACGGCCAACCCCTGCCGCGAACAGCATGATGCGCGTGTCCTCTACCGGTTGGAACGGCTGTTGTTCATCCCTGAAAAACGCGGGGAGGCTGCATGGAGCCATGGACCGGTCTCGCTGATCTCGCTGGAATTGCCCGAACCGCAGACGGAGCGGGTCAAGCCAGGCCAGACGACTGAGCGGAAAGAAGGAACCTTTAAGGAACGGCTACTACAGGAGCTTGATGGCCAGTGCGTCTATTGCGGAAACCCGTCGACGGACAAAGACCACATTTTCCCCAGGGCCCAAGAGGGGCCGGACGTCTGGCATAACTTGGTAGCGGTGTGCACGTCGTGCAACGACGAGAAAGGCGACAGGACGCCGTGGCAATGGTTCGGAAGCGACGCGCAACGCTGGGAAACCTTCAAGAGTCGTGTGGAAACCCTTCCGCTCCCTTCGCGTAAGAAGGAGGTTCTGTTGAATGAAGCGGATGAGTTTCCGGGGGGCGATCCGACGCCGTTCGCCCGCGTGGGTGCACGACCTCGTCAATTCGTCAAAGCCGTTCGGGATATGTTTATCCGCTATGGCGTGCCGCCACCCGAACTGTTCGTCCAGCATGGCACGCCGCATATTCAACGCATCGATGGACGCTTGACCTCGAAGCTACGGGAGTCATGGCGGTTCGGAGTAGATGGAACCACCGAGAACTTTCCCACGAAAAATTCGTGGGATCTCGCCAATCATGCACAAGATGCCGTGTTGATCGCCGCGTGCCCCCCGCACATTTGGCGAGATCTCATCTTTTGTGAGGAAGGTCGACGGCCCGGAAAAAAAGATGGAAGGCTAGTCATAAAACCCGGCCTCGCCACGCAGACTCTTGCTCCCGATTGGGCTGGGTTCGAAAACGCTCAGGCCTATCCGCTCGTACGCATTCTCGGGAGATATCCAAGCGGATGGCATGGAACGATCTTCAATGAAACTTTGTGGAGAAATCCCTCGAAGGCGCGCAAGAACAAGTTGGTGGTGCATAAGCCGGTCGATGAGTTGACAGCCAAAGAGGTCAAAGAGATTGTCTCGCCTTACTATCGCGATCGCCTCTTGTCGCTCGCGAAGAAGCTCGGGTTGCAGGACAACAAGCCAATTCCTTCAGACACATTACGGCAGGAGATCCCTGGCGTGAGGCACTTGAAAGTCTACAGGCAGAAGCCAAGTGCGGTGGTTGTGCTGATTAAGCCGAAGCACGGTCCGGAACGCCACCTGGCCGCCCGGCCAGAAGCAGCCTCAGAAGGGGTGATCTTCTGGACGTTAAGGAAGAACGTGCGGAGGCAGCTCGGTATCTCGGTTCTCCGTCCAAAGTCGTTGCATCGGTTTGGAGTACCTCCCTACCAGCCGCCGATCCCGGAGGGCGCTGTGAGATTGGGTCGTTGGAAGCGCCATCAGTTGATTCAGCTTCCGGAGGATCGAAGAAGCGACCATCCAGCCGGGTGGTACCGAGTGAAGGAGTTCTCCGACAGTGGCGTGGTGGTCTTGCCGGAACGCGCCTTGCCGGTTGAGATCGCCAAGCGCATCGGTCTCAAGAAAGGTGTCACCGAAGCTGGGTTGGCGCCATTTAAAGAACGGAAGCTCGGTAAAAAAGAACTCATGGCGTACTTGTTGCAGAGGAGGCGGAGACATGGAGACGCCAGACGACAAGAATATTCAACACAACGGTAATGCTCAGCAAGTTCCTGACGATCGTGTTGTCACGATGGAATCGGTGTCGCAGGAACTTGCTGAGCAAGAGCTTGAGGACGGCCTCACGATCGTCAAGTCGCCGGAAGGATTGAGCGTCTCGGTGGACGGCTACGGTTTCCGTCTTGGCAAAAAGAGCGAGCGCATGGTCGTCAAGAAGGCGGACGGCAAGACGGTGTGGCAGTTCCCGCTGGATCAACTGAGCGATGTCTTCGTCCTGCGCAACGGGTCGTTCCTTTCCACCGACCTCATTGCGGAAGCGGCCGTCCGCGGGGTGAGCCTGCACGTCATAGAGCCCACCGGGCGTCCCGTGGCGCAATTGCAGTCCCCTGCCCTTACGGCGACCATTGAAACGCGCCGCGCGCAGATCCAGGCTGAGACGACGTTGGTTGGCCGACAACTGGCGGCGGCGTTTGTCGCCGGCAAAGTCCTCAACCAATCCCGTCTCCTGCGCTACTGCTGGAAATACCTAAATCAGACCGATGCCGCACGGGCTGAGCACGTCAGACAAGCCGCCTCCGAACTGTTGCGCCTGCGCAGGCAAATGCTTCACGTAACCCGCGAAGACCAGGCGGAGTTTCGGGAAGTCCTTATGGGATTCGAAGGCAGCGCGGCGAATCGCTACTGGGACGCTGTCGGGCAGATCATTCGTGATCGCGCCGAGTTCCCCGGCCGCCATCATCGGGGGGCGTCGGATCCAGTCAACTGCATGCTCAACTACGGCTACGGCATCCTCTACGCCCAAGTCTGGAGCGCCGTGCTGCGCGCGGGATTGGAGCCGTTCGCGGGATTTCTCCATGCCGACCGGCCAGGTAAACCCAGTTTGGTGCTTGACCTCACGGAAGAATTTCGTGCGCCGGTCGTGGACCGAACGGTGATAGCCGCCGTGAATCTCGGCCAGATCGCCGAGATCAAAGACGGCCGGATGACGCAGGAATCCAGAGCGGCGCTGGCCGATAAGATTCTCAAGCGTCTGGACAGCCGCGAGGTGGTGGGAGGCAAGGAGTTCCAGATTCGCTCCATCGTTCAGATGCAGGCCCGTCGTGTCGCGTCCTTCCTGCGCGGCAAGAACACCGGCTATCGCGCGTTCCGGTTTCGGTGGTAACCATGGAGACTATCCAAACGGTCGTCATCTATGACACGTCCAATCCGAGAATCCGCACGAAACTGGCCGAGGCGTGTCTCGACGCGGGACTGGAGCGAATCCAGTTCAGCGCTTTCCGTGGTCTTTTAACGGCGACAGTTCGCAAGGAACTATCTTGTCGCCTCAAAGCGTTGTTGGAAGAAACCGCAGGCGGCCGCGTTTTGATCGTACCGCTCTGCGCGGAGGACTGGAAACATGCCGTCGCCGTCGAGCATGGAGACGTCAGCGCCCTGGCCCCTCACAAGCCATCCGGAGAAACAATTCTCCGATTCTGACGAAAGCTGGCTGACCGTTGGTGACCTCAAACAGGCCGCTTATTGTCCTCGCATCCCTTATTTTCTGAGGACGCTTGGCGTGAGACCGCCTGCGACGTTTCTCATGCAGCACGGTGAGCGCCAGGAGCGCGTCTTTACCGCACAACAGAAGCGGCACACGGTCACCCGATTCCGGTTGCCTGCCGGCGTGCGGCATTCCCATGTGACGGTGCGTAGCCCGGATCTGCGTCTCAGTGGAACCATCGATTTAGCGATCGAAGGGGACGCTGAATCGGTAGTCGTCGATTTCAAGGCAGGACGCGACGCCATCTGGGACAACCACCGCGTGCAATTAGCCGCCTACGCCCTGATGGCGGAAGAACGGTTCCGCAAGCCGTGCCGGCGGGGATATGTGCTCTATCGGGAACGCGGTCACTGGGTCGAGGTGGAGATCAACGAAGCGCTGAGAGGACGGACGATGGAGCTACTTCATCGGTTGCGGGAGGCAACAGGCTTGGGACTTTTTCCGGAACCAACGGAAGTCATGGCAAGATGCCGCAACTGCGAATTTCTCAACTTCTGCGGAGATCGATGGTGAGGAAATTTCGCAAACGACGGCGGGTTTGATGTCGATGAACGGTTTTCGGAATCTAGCGAGCCGCTCCGCTCATAACTCCTTGAACGGAAAAAGATTGAGGCGGACTTGCAAAACCCGCCTCAAATCATACCACAGTGAAAGCTCTTCGCGCCCGTCTGCGTAGATGAGGTGGAAATCCTTGCAAAACCCGCCTCAAATCATACCACAGTGAAAGTCATGCGCCCCCGCCCGCCTCGTCCTGGGAGAGAACTTGCAAAACCCGCCTCAAATCATACCACAGTGAAAGCCAGATCCAGTCCTTGAATCGTCGCTTGATGAGCTTGCAAAACCCGCCTCAAATCATACCACAGTGAAAGTTACGCCGCCGAGGAAGACTTTCCTGGGGAGGAGGATTTACCGGGCGAGGACTTGCCTGGTGCGGATTTCTCGGATTTCTCTG
>CAYJVP010000063.1:0-5364 GCA_964373615.1 uncultured Gammaproteobacteria bacterium
GCCGCTTGTTATTGTATCTGATTTTCGTTTAAACGGGAGTTTCGTAATTCACAGCGAAGAAGAGTTCTATTCCCTAGGCAAGATGGGGTCCACGCTTCCGGAACTGCGCGAACGTCTGAAGCAATATCTGTACTACTACAATCACAAACGGATCCACTGGGGACTCGACGGCAAAACCCCAGACGAAGCCCTCGCTGATTATTCATTAACCGAACCGTGCCAGATGTCTTGACCCATTACAGGCCGTTTACAATCGTCTAATTATCGTCTAGAATACGTCTATAAATTGGGCGTATGTTTGAGCCAAAGTACACCATTACCCCAGCCCTTCTTGCCAATATCAAACGTATTGCGGAGGTCGTGACAAGCCTCAACGAACGACGATTCCCTCACGTCGTGCTTTTTGAAATGGAGAGGGTGGCTCGGGAGATTTCGGCCCACGCCTCTACCAGCATCGAGGGTAATCCGCTTCCTTTAACCGACGTCAAACGTATCTTGAAACAGGCGCCGGAGCGTGTTCGTGACTCCGAAAGGGAAGTCCTGAATTACAACGAAGCGCTTTTGGTGTTCAAAAAACAGATCGAAGGCAGTGCGCTCATTGTCGACCTCAAAACGATTCTCAACACACATCGTCTCGTGACAAAAGAGCTGTTGCCGGGTTTTTCTTCTGGCGCCCTGCGAACCGCGCCAGTTTTCGTGAATGACCCAAAATTGCGTCAGACGGTCTTCTGGCCGCCAGACCATGGCGACGTTCCGTCGCTCCTTGGGGATTTGCTGGAATTTTCCAACACGAAAAAAGACAAAATCGATCCGTTAATTCTGGCTGGTATTTTTCATAAGCAATTTGTCTTGATTCACCCCTTCTTGGATGGGAACGGACGCACCGTCAGGCTCCTCACCACCCTTCTGCTTGCCGCTCTTGGCATTGATATCTTTCACCTCTTTAGCTTTGAGCGTTACTATAACGCCAACGTGACCAAGTATTTCGCTACGGTAGGTGAACAGGGGAGTTATTATGATCTCAACGTCGATTTCACCACGTGGCTTGAATACTTTACGGATGGGGTGCTTGATGAATTGCTTCGGGTGAAAGAGTTACTTGAAAAAACGGTGGAGTCTCCGACCTCGGGATTGAAGGACCACCATCGCATTATTCTGGAATACCTCCGTGAGCACCCCTCCATCAACGACACGATCTATGCGACATTGGTCGATCGGGCCAAGCCAACCCGTGCTCTCGACTTTCGTTATCTGCTTGACCAAAAGCTGATCGAGCGCCAAGGTAAAGGTCGGGCGACGTATTACACGGCGAAGAGTTGATCCATGAAAATACACTCCAAGAAGTGTCATGCTCTTATGGAACTTTCGGAAGAATTTTTTCACGGGCTCGAGGGGCGTCTCTCCGAGCTTTTTCCCATTGGAGCGATACGGAGTATCTCGTATGCGCACGGAGGGCTTCTGTGCAATAATTTTTTTGTCGACGCGGCCGCGGGTCGCTATTTCCTCAAACAGTATCGCAAACAGACAAGCTCCTGGGTGTATGAAATTAAGTTTGCGGAGGAATTTTTTGCAGACAATGGTATCCCGGTTATTCTTCCTCTCAAAGACGCGCACGGTCGTGCCGCATTTTGGCACGAAGACAACTGGTATAGTATTTTTCCTTTTGTCGAGGGGATCCAAAAAGATTCGGATGCGCTAAGCGCCAGTGAGGTACAGTCCATGGGGGAGATGCTCGCGAACATCCATCGTGCCGGCATCCATTTTTCCGGGCGAGATATGCCCGTTTTGAAGCTCTGGGATCGCGGGCGGTTTATCCTTGAATATGTGGACGTCATGCGGCAGGTTCACGCCGTTGCGGTACCAGACGAGATGGATATTCTTGTCCGCACCACGCTTGAGCAGAAATATGCGTTCGTGATGAAAAACAACAAACGACCGGAAGACTTTGATCTGCCGCGTCATTGCCTTTTGCACGGCGACTTTCAACACGGGAACGTCTTTTTTGACGCAGAGGGGAATGTCGCTGCCGTGTTTGATCTTGAGAAGACCTGTGTGGGACCTCGTTCGTTTGAGCTCGTGCGTGCCATGATGATTACCAATTTCGATACGGGGTTTGGTCAAGAGAACACCGAACGCGCACGAATCTTTCTGCGTGCGTATCGAGAAGAGTTTCCGATCAGTTTTGATGAATTTTACAAAGGCATGCACGTCTATTCGATCGACCTTGCCCATGTGCTGTGGATGGAGGCCAAACGCTATCTGAAAGGTTTAAAGCAGTTCGACGGCACCTACCGTTCGCACGCGATGCGGACCGCGCATTTGGGGAGCGATGTCCGCACGTTCTGCAAGACGCTCTATGTTTGACGTTTGGGCCAGAGATTGCTATATTGCCGTCGCTTATACATAACGCTGTATGGGACTCCCCGGTCATCGAAGAACAAGCTCGCACAAGCGTCGTCGCGCGGCGCATTTTGCATTGAAAAAGATACAGGTATTGATCTGCAAGAAGTGTGGCGAAAGCGTCCTTCCGCATCAGACCTGCCTTTCCTGCGGAACCTATGCCGGTCGCCAGGTCTTGAACCTGACACGGGCGTCTGCGCGTCTCATGAAAAAGAAGCTTGCCGCAAAACCCGAGGCAGCCGCTCCTTCCTCGGAGGAGAAAAAAGCCGCGGAAAGCACGTAAGAGCCGTCCGTCCGTTCCTTATGTTCCTGCGCACCTTATGTCCAATCGCCACCTTGCCCGCACGATCGCCATGCAGACGATCTACCAGTGGGATTTCAATCATCTGTCGGGCGAGAACCTCGACGAGGTGATTGCGTTTCATCGAAAGGAGTTCGCGCCGAATTTCGACGATGGCGGGTACGTCAAGCAGACCATCGAGGGAATCATGCGGGAGCTGCCGAAGATCGACGAGCTTATCGTCCATTTCGCGCCGAACTGGCCCTTGGAGAGCATGACCTACATTGATCGCAGCATTCTCCGGCTGGGGACCTATGAGCTGAAATGTTCGGACGTCGTGCCATCAAAGGTTGCGATCAATGAAGCGATTGAACTCGCGAAGAGTTTTGGCGGCGAGGCCTCCGGGCGGTTCGTGAACGGCGTGCTCGGTGCCATCTATAAAGACATGGTGGCGAAAGGTGAATTGAAGGAGGTGGACAAACAACCGGTCAAGAAAGAAGAAAAAACATAACAGAGCTATGCCTGCACTCGATCCTGCCGAACAGGCCCTTGGCGTGACGTTTCGAAACAAAGACACGCTACGCCAAGCGCTTGTTCACCGCTCGTATCTCAACGAACATCCGGATTTCGCGCTTGGACACAATGAACGACTTGAGTTTTTAGGTGACGCGGTGCTCGAACTCGTCGTGACGGAATTTCTTTTTCTCAACTACGAAAATCCAGAAGGGGAGCTCACCAACTGGCGCGCGGCCCTTGTCAATGCCGATATGTTGGCAGATATCTGCGACGATCTCGGCGTCGAGGCATACCTCTACCTTTCAAAGGGTGAGTCCAAGGATGCGCAGTCCAAGGCGCGTCACTACATTCTTGCCAACGCGTTTGAGGCGATCATTGGCGCGTTGTATCTTGATCAAGGTTGGGACGCCGCCAAGGCGTTTATCGAGCGTACCGTTCTTGTGAAGCTTCCTGGCGTTTTGCAACATCAACTCTACATTGATCCGAAGAGTCGTTTTCAAGAAGCGGCTCAAGAAAAACACGGGGTGACCCCTTCCTACAAGGTGTTGTCCGAGGAAGGACCGGACCACGCAAAGGTGTTTCAGGTGGGAGTCTATCTTGGCAAAGATCTCGTGGCGACCGGCGTCGGCACCTCGAAACATGAAGCACAGGTTGCCGCGGCAAGCGAGGCGGTGAAAAAAATGGACTGGTAGGGGGAGTATGCCACAAATCGTTTCCATCTTTACCGATGCGATTGAACGCAAAGCGTCCGATATTCACTTGGTCGTTGGTCGTCCGCCGGTGTTTCGCATCGACGGTCGGCTCGTGCCGCGCAAAACCAAGCCGATCTCAAAAAAGGAGCTCGAAGGGATGATTCAGGAAATGCTGCCGACCAGACAATGGGACCGCTTCGTTGATTCTCATGAATTGGACACCGCGTTTGAGGCAGAAGGACATCGCTTTCGCGTGAACCTCCACGTTGAGCGCGGTAATCCGGCGCTTGCGGCGCGCGTTATTCGCACGACCTTGCCGACGTTTGAGGAAATCACGATGCCAGAGGTCGTGCGCGACCTTATCCAAGCGCCCAATGGTTTGATTCTTGTGACCGGGCCTGCGGGAACAGGGAAGTCCACGGCGCTTGCGGCCATGCTTGGGGAAATCAACGCCACGCGCCCGGCGCATATCGTGACGCTTGAGGATCCGATTGAGTTTGTCTTTCCGGAGGCGCTCGGCCTTGTGAAGCAGCGTGAGGTCGGGGGGGACACGGCGTCGTTTGCCGAGGGACTCAAGCACATGCTGCGTCAGGATCCGGACGTGATCATGGTCGGAGAAATGCGGGATCCGGAAACGATCAGCACGGTCTTAACGCTTGCGGAAACCGGACATCTCGTGTTTTCCACGCTCCATACGCGCTCGGCCGCGGCTTCCATCAACCGTATCATTGACAGTTTTCCCGCGGCTCAACAAGATCAAATTCGCGCTCAACTTTCGCTTTCGCTGCGCGGGATCATCTCGCAGGTGCTGTTGCCGAAAGTGGGAGGGGGGCGAATCGCGGCCCGCGAAATTCTTCTTTCCAATCCCGCGACGGCGAACCTCATCCGCGAGAACAAGATTGAACAGATCGCAAACATCCTGTTGACGGGCAAGCAAGAAGGGATGGTCTCCTTGGAACAGGCCATTCGCAAACTCATGAAGGATGGCCTCGTGACGGATGAGGTGACGAAACCCTACACATCCAAAAAGAAGTGACAACTAAAAAGTTGCGACGCGCTCCCAGGCAGAAATGGTCACGGGGTCCAAGGACGACGCCTCAACGTGAAGCCGATAGGTGCGCTCCCCCACGGATGCTTCTGTCTCAACAACGGTCGGCGTTCCAGATGCGATCGGTTGGATCGTGCAGGCGCTGCTTCCTATGGTGATAGACTCGTTGCCCGCGTAGGTCGGGTCTTCCGCGAGGTTCAAGAGCGCGACCTCGGCACATGCTTCGGCCGCGCTTTTTGCTTCAAGCCCTTGCGCCACGGCCGTCGAACTCTCCGCATGGCCCATGAGCCCCTGCGCCACGGTTGCTGAGATGAGAATGAGGACGGTTGAAATGATCACGACCGCGGCAATCAAGGCGAAGCCAGCCGATTTTTTTATTCTACTCTTCATAGCGCAAGGTGTAGGTGACCGTTGACGTGTCGGATAAC
>CAYJVP010000064.1:0-5318 GCA_964373615.1 uncultured Gammaproteobacteria bacterium
GCTCTGCACGAGTGAGCCGAGCCGAAACCCAATCAGCCGTTTCGTCACGCCATTCGTTTGCGAACGAGCCAGAAGACGCAGATGCTTGCCATCCGCGCCCATGGTCTCAACTCCGAGAATCACAAGACGTGGCAGCAAAAACACGGGCTCCCGATTCCCCTCTCCAAACGGTTCTAACCTTGAGAGCGCTTCGTAAAACTCCCAGTTGACGTCTCCAAGCAAGAGCGTGGCATCAAGGTTGATGATCGGCGACCGCGAGACATCCTTCAGGTCCTCGGCCGCCACCCTCGTCATCCGCTCGACCGCCTGCGCGAATCGATCGCGACCGCTTGTCGAAAACCCACACGCCTGCGGATGCCCGCCAAAACGATCAAGGTGTTCGGAAGCGGCATGGAGGGCGTTCATGATGTTAAAGGCGGGGATGCTACGCCCTGACCCAACAATTTTTTCGCCGTCGTACCCGGCAACCAAAACGGGGCGACCAAACTCGCTTGCCAGTTTTCCAGCCACGAGGCCCACGAGTCCGGCGGACCAACCGTCGGAAACCGCCACGAGAAGTGCACGGTCGCCCGGATCGCCGATCTGTTCCAAAGCGGCACGGTACATCTCGTCGCTCGCGCGCTGGCGCGCCGCGTTTGTCGCATTGAGTTCCTGCGCCAAACGGATCGCCTCTTCCTCGTCCTCGCTCACAAGCAATCGAAACGCACCAGATGCATGGTTCATCCGTCCGGCTGCGTTCAAGCGCGGCCCGATTTGGAATCCAATCGTCCCCGTGTCGATCTTTCCAGGCGCGACGCCTGCCGTCTCGAATAATTTTTTGAGTCCGATCCGCCGCGTCTTTTGAAGCACGGTCAGCCCATACTTTTCAAGAACCCGGTTCTCGCCTGTAAGCGGCATCACGTCCGTCACCGTGGCGATCGCCACAAAATCGAGAAGCCATTTCTCGTATCCTTCGGGAAAGGCGGCTCCCCGAGCGCGTGCTTCGTGGATAAGCGCGCTGGCAAGTTTAAACGCGACCCCCGTGCCGCACAAAGAAGCGTTCGGGTACGTCTCGCCCGGCACAAGCGGATGTAAAAGGACCGCTTCCTCCGGAAGCTCTGCCGGCATGGTGTGGTGGTCACACACAATCGTGTCGATCCCGAGCTCCTTGGCTTTCGCAATTGCCTCGCGATTGCTAATGCCGCAATCGACCGTGATCACCAGTCGGGTGTGTTCGTGTTCATGAAGATGCTCTGCCGTGGATGGAGCAAATCCGTACCCTTCTTTCTCGCGATGGGGAATGTACACCGTGAGTTTCGTTTCATCGTAGGACAGCGCGCGGCAGATGTCCCGAAGCGTTGAAAAAAGCGCTGCGGAGCCGCACACGCCGTCCGCATCATAATCCCCGTGTACCGTGATGACCTCATGTGCCGCCAAGGCGACGAACACGCGATCGACCGCGGCGCGCATGTTTCGAAATTGGCCTGGATGATGCTGGTCGCGCTCCCAGTCTGGACGCAAAAAAATGTCGATCTCCTCCTTCGTGCGCACTCCACGATTCCACAGACACTGCAAAAGAATCGGAGAGATCTCCGGATGTTTTGTATGAACCTCGTCCGGCACGGGCTCGGCGAGCACCCATTCTTTTTTCATGTGCGCTTGAGAACGTTCAGATACGCGTCCGCGGGAATGTCGACACTCCCCCTTCCAAGGGCGGCCATCTTGGCTTTTCCTTTCTTCTGTTTTTCGAGAAGCTTGCGCTTGCGTGTCACGTCTCCGCCGTACAAATGTCCGGTCACGTCTTTTCGAAACGCCGAGATGCGATCCGCGGCCACGACCTTGCCCCCCACGGCCGCTTGCAGTTTGATCACGAACCATTCCTTGGGAATCGACGTCTTCAGCGATTCGACGATCTGTCGACCAACCCTCTCTGCCTCATCGCGATACACCAAAGAAGAAAGGGCGTCGACGCGCTCTTCGGCCACCAAAATGTCGAGACGCACCACATCGGCCGATCGATAGTCGGTTAATTCGTAATTGAGCGAGGCGTATCCCGCGGTGACACTCTTCAACGCATCGTAAAAATCCACGATCACGGTCGCAAGCGGCATATCGTAATGAAGAATCGCACGATCCTCGGAGAGATATTCCGTCGTTTGATAGATGCCGCGACGCTCTTGGGTCAGCGCCATGACCGAGCCGATGTGCTCCTTGGGGGTGACGATGTCTGCCCTGACCCACGGCTCATCGATAGACTCAAGATACGAAGCGTCCGGGAGTTCGAGCGGGCTCTTGATAATCATCTCCTCCGTCGCTTTCCTTTTCACACGATAGGCAACCGAAGGCGTGGTGACGATCACGTTGACACCAAATTCACGCGCCAAACGCTCCTTCAAAATTTCCAAGTGCAGCATGCCGAGCAACCCGCAACGAAATCCGTAGCCAATCGCGGGAGAGTGTTCGGGCTCATAGGCGAGCGCGGCGTCGTTTAATTTTAGCTTCTCCATGGACTCGCGCAATTTTTGAAACTCTGCGCCGTCTTTTGGAAAAACACCGGCAAACACCATGGGACGAACCTCGCGATACCCGGAGAGTGGTTCGGTCGCGGCGCGTGCAGAGAGCGTTAAGGTGTCACCGACCCGACAGGAGGAAAGGTCCTTGAACCCCGTGACAATGTAGCCGATCTGTCCGCATTCAAGCTCGGGTGTTGGCTGATAGCCCGACGGCCCCAAGGCGCCAAGCTCAAGAATTTCTCCGTCGGATGTTGTTGCCATCATCCGCAGGCGATCCGCCTTGCGAAACGCGCCGTCTACCACGCGCACATAGGCAACAACCCCTTTGTAATCATCGTACTTAGAATCAAAGACGAGGGCACGCGATGCGGCGTCCGGACGGCCCGAGGGCGGCGGGATGCGGTGGATCACCGCGTCCAAGAGCTCCGGGACGCCCTGTCCCGTTTTCCCGCTCACCAGAAGAATCTCCGAGGGGTCACACCCAATGAGTTTTACGAGCTCGCCCGTTCGCTTCGGAATGTCAGCAGCGGGTAAATCAATTTTGTTAAGAGCCGGGATGATGGCAAGGTCCTCGCCGAGAGCCAAAAAAAGATTGCCAACGGTCTGCGCTTGCACGCCTTGGGTGGCGTCCACAAGAAGCACGGCCCCCTCGACCGCTGCCAGAGAACGCGACACCTCGTAGGTAAAATCAACATGTCCGGGCGTGTCGATGATGTTCAGGGCGTGAGCTTTGTATTGCATCCTGGCGGGCGCGAGTTTAATCGTAATGCCGCGCTCGCGTTCAAGATCCATGGAGTCAAGAATCTGCTCTTTCATTTTTCGCTTCTCAACCGCTCCCGTGATCTCAAGCAACCGATCGGCCAGCGTGGACTTGCCATGGTCAATGTGGGCGATGATGCAAAAATTGCGAATGTGAGATTGATCGGCCATGTGGGCACAGTGTAGCCGGGTTCAGCTGCTTCGTCGAGAGCTCAAACACGAGTCAGTGAGTGACATTTCCAGCCACCGAGTGACCCGTAAAAAACCCTGCCATACGGGCGACTCAAACACCTGCGTGCCTTTGTTACATATGTAACAAACTCACTCCTTGCGGCAGTTAGACCTCCCTAGATTGATACACGGACACTCGGCGCGAAACCTCCAAAAGCTCCACAAGGAGACGCACATCGTTGGCGACATCTTTATCGGACACCCAAACACTAAGCTGTTTTTGCACGAAGCCAGACCCTCGAAGAAATCGTCGCCAGAAGGTTCGAGCGTCATTTGCCGCGACAGGAAAATCGAACGCAACAAGACAAACCATTTTATGAGGAAGCGCCTTTTTGGTTTTACGAATACGCTCTTGCACCGTCGCACACAACGCATCTTTCTGCAGTCGAAAAATAACCGTCTCTGCTTCCACTTTGATTTTTATCCAATCCTTTTCTTGAAGACGGTTGAAGGCCTCACGACACCTGCGAGTGCGGCAAACTTCTTTCCATTCAGCCGCAGACAGTCTTCCGCCAAAGTGGCTACGCCGAAATGCCAATGGACTTTCGGCCCATTCCAAAACGAGATCCAACCCTCCGACAAGGCTGTCAAGAACTTCTTGTTGGACCGAACCAATATTCTTCATAAAATATGAGTGTGGTGTTTTTGTTACATATGTAACAAAGATGCGTAGTGTGTAGTGTGTAATATTTGCCGGTACTCAATTTTCTAAATCTCGTGCACACTTTGGTATTCCGGGATCACGACTTCGGTGCGAAGCTCGTGGCGCAGGTGGGTGGCAAACACCTCTTTGGCTTCCGGATCCCCGTGCACAAGGAAAATCTTTTTGGGAATCTCTCCGTCTTCCGGGCGCAGCCAGCGCGTCAATTTATTCATGTCTCCGTGCGCGGAAAAGGCGCCGATCGCGCGAATGTTTGCGCGGACCTTCACGCGTTGTCCAAATACGGACACCTCTTTTGCCCCTTCGTACAACGCGCGGCCGATCGTGCCGTGCGCTTGGTAGCCAATGATAAGCAGCGTACTTTTCGGGTCCGGAAGGTATCGAATGAGGTGATGCATGATGCGCCCGCCGGACATCATGCCAGAGCCTGCCACGATCACCTTCGGGGACGGAGTGTCGTTGATGGTTTTTGAAGCGTCGACGGTCAGCGTCTCGTGCAGATTCGGAAAGCTAAAGAAGTCCCGATCCGGATCGGACAGGATAGACGCGTCAAAATGAAGAAACTCTTTGTTGTCGCGATACAACTGGGTGGCGCGGATCGCCATGGGACTGTCGAGAAAAATGGGAATGTTTGTTTTGAACTCATGAAGAAATATCTGGTTCAATTCGTACAATAGTTCTTGCGTGCGCTCAATCGAAAACGCGGGGATCATGAGCACGCCGCCTTGCTTCATGGTGCCAAGAATCGCCTCGGCAAGTTTGCGCGAACGCTCCGTGTGCGGCTCGTGCACGCGGTGCCCGTACGTGGATTCGCACACCACGACGTCCGCGTGCGAAATCGCTTCGGTCGCGGGAAGAATCGGCACGTCGTCATTGCCGATGTCGCCTGAAAAAACCACGCGCTTACCTTCCGCTTCCACAGAAATAAACGCGGACCCGAGCACGTGGCCCGCGTCGTGGAACATCACCGTGATCCCAGGAGCCACCTCGACCTGTTCGTGGTAGTTCACGGCGGAAACGCGCGAAAGAACTGAATCAAGATCCTCGCGCGCGTACAACACAGGGTCCCCGCAGCGCTCGGCGTTCTCTTCCATGATGTGATGGGCATCTTCAAGGACGAGTCGTGTGAGTCCGAGACACGGCCCGGTCATCGTGATCGGACCGAGGTATCCTTC
>CAYJVP010000065.1:0-5065 GCA_964373615.1 uncultured Gammaproteobacteria bacterium
GCACAAAATAGACCCTGATCCGCGCTATAACAACGTTAAAGTGGCGAAGTTCATCAATCACATCATGGAGCGGGGCAAAAAATCCGTGGCGCAGGCGATTGTGTACGACGCCTTTGACCATATCAAGGAAGCCATGAAGACCGAGCCGCGGCAGGTTTTTGACGCCGCAATAAAAAATGTCACCCCCCTCCTGGAAGTCAAAAGCCGCCGCATCGGCGGCGCCAATTACCAGGTGCCGCTGGAGGTCGTGGAGCCGCGCCGGACCACTTTGAGCATGCGCTGGCTCATCGCGGCTGCCCGCGCTAAAAAAGGCAAACCCATGGCCATTCGTCTCGCGGAGGAAATCATGGCCGCCCACAAGAATGAGGGCGCGGCTGTTAAAAAGAAAGAAGATACGCACCGGATGGCCGAGGCGAACAGGGCGTTCGCGCATTTTGCGAGGTTTCAGAGAAGGTGACGCCTTTGGCGTCATTCCCGCGAAAGCGGGAATCTATTAAGAATGGATCCCCGCCTACGCGGGGATGACATATATGCGAGAGCTTCCGATTAATCAGACGCGTAACATTGGAATTATTGCTCATATAGATGCCGGGAAGACTACGGTCACCGAGCGGATTTTGTTTTACACCGGCCGGACTCACAAACTCGGCGAGGTGCACGAGGGGCAGGCGGTCATGGACTGGATGGAGCAGGAGCGCGAGCGCGGCATCACCATTACGGCCGCGGCCACGACCTGTTTTTGGAAAGGTCACCGCATGAATCTTATCGATACTCCAGGGCACATCGACTTCACAGCTGAAGTGAAGCGTTCGCTTCGTGTGCTCGACGGCGCGGTCGTCGTATTTGACGGGGTCGCGGGGGTGGAACCGCAGTCGGAAACAAACTGGCGCTACGCGGACGACTACGCCGTCCCGCGCATCTGTTTCATCAACAAGCTCGACCGCACGGGCGCGGATTTTTTCAAGGACCTCGCCTCGATTCACAACCGTCTCACCAAGCGCGCGTTTCCGATCCAGCTTCCGATCGGCGCCGAGGATCAGTTTCAGGGTATCGTGGACTTGATCGAAATGAAGGCGTACGAGTATCGCGATGACATGGGCAAAGAGATCGATGAGCTTGAGATTCCGGAAGACCTGAAGGCCCAGGCGAAAGAGTGGCGCACGAAACTCATCGAAGCGGTCGCGGAAAACGACGAGACGCTCATGAACAAATATTTGGCTGGCAAGGAAATTTCGATTCCTGACATCAAGGCGGCGCTGCGCAAAGCCTGTATTGCCGTGGACGTCATTCCGGTCCTGTGCGGCTCCGCGCTCAAGAACAAGGGCGTGCAGTTCATGCTCGACGCGATCGTCGACTACCTGCCAAGCCCGCTCGATGTCCCTCCCATGAAGGGCCACGCGGTCGACAACGAGGATGAGGCGATCGCCTGCCCGCCATCCGATGACAGTCCGTTTGCGGCGCTCGCCTTCAAAATCGCGGCCGATCCGTTTGTCGGGAAACTCGCCTTCTTTCGCGTGTATTCCGGGCAGCTCAAGGCAGGTTCCTATGTCTTAAACAGCTCGACTGGCGAGACCGAACGCATCGGCCGCATCGTCAGGTTGCACGCAAATGCTCGTGAGGACGTGGACGAGGTGTTTGCCGGTGAAATCGCCGCGGCCGTGGGACTCAAGAGCACGTTCACCGGACACACGCTGTGTGATCCGGCTCATCCAATCGTGCTCGAGTCGATCGTGTTCCCGGAGCCGGTTATTTCCGTTGCCATCGAACCGAAGACCAAGGCCGACCAGGAAAAAATGGGGGTCGCGCTTCAGAAATTGGCCGAGGAAGATCCGACCTTTCGCGTGCGCACGGATGATGAGACGCTCCAGACGATCATCTCTGGTATGGGTGAGTTGCATCTCGACATTATTGTTGATCGCATGAAGCGCGAATTCAAGGTGGAGGCCACCGTCGGCGCGCCGCAGGTCGCCTACAAGGAAACGATCAAGGGAACTGCCGAGGCCGAAGGCAAATACATCAAGCAGTCCGGCGGCCGCGGACAGTACGGTCACTGCTATCTGCGCGTGGAGAAGAACGAGCCTGGCAAGGGATTTGAATTTTTGGAAGAGATTAAAGGAGGGGTCATTCCGCGCGAATATATTGCCCCGATCGGCAAGGGGGCGAAGGAAGCGGCCGAGCGCGGTGTGCTCGCCGGCTATCCTTTGATTGACGTGAAAGCGATCGTGTTTGACGGCTCTTACCACGAAGTGGACTCCTCGGAAGCGGCATTTAAGATTGCGGGCTCGATGGCGTTTCAGGAGGCATGCAAACGGGCGGGACTTGTCCTGCTTGAGCCGGTCATGAAGGTCGAGGTCGTGATGCCAGAGGACTTCATGGGTTCGGTTGTTGGGGATCTCAACTCCAAACGCGGACAGATCATGGAGATGACCGAGCGCTCTGGCAACAAAGTCGTGAACGCGATGGTGCCGCTTGCCGAGATGTTCGGCTACGCAACGTCGCTTCGGTCCATGTCGCAGGGCCGGGCCTCCTACACCATGGAGTTTGACCACTACGAAGAAATTCCAAAAAACGTGGCCGAAGGGATTATCACGGCACGGACGGGGAAGAAATGATCAACGGACGTAGAGCCGTATGTCTTCCTGTACCTGCGTTGGCTGCCAGGCGGGAAATGCGAAATAATTTGAGACAATCCGGGCTCCTGGGCGCAGTTCGCTCCGGAGTTTTTGTTCGAGTTTTTTCATGCTAAAGGAGATTTGAAAGAGAAAAATAACGCTCGCGTTGGATACATTCGTTTTCCAAAAATTTTCCCGTGTAAATCTTACGCGATCGCCGATGCCGAGCTCTTTGGCTCGCGCATTCGACTGGTTCACGAGCCACGGATCGATTTCGATGCCGATGCCGCGGCAATGGGCGTCTTGGACTGCCTCAAAGATGATCCGTCCATCTCCGGAGCCGAGATCATACACGACGTCATTTGGTTTGAGCTTCGCAAGCTCGATCATTTTTTTCACGGTTTCCGGGCGTGACGGCACGTAGGGGCCTCCGCGGTGAAATGTTGGCTTGGCCTGCCCGTACAACCACCAGACAACGCCGATGGTGAAGGCGATGAGGAGAACGAGGAAGAGGACGAGGAGGTACAGAGAAGGCATAACGCGTTTTAGTATAGCACGCTCCCAAGCGATCCAATTGAGTGATACAATAGTCGCATTATGACGAATGCTTGGGCCGTTCTTGGTGTCTTTTGGCAACACGCGCGCCGCTACAAGGGACGCATGGTTGCTATTGTCATCGCGACGCTCATTGCCGTTGGTGTGGATGTCGTAGCGCCATGGTATCTCAAAGAATTGATCGACGGTTTCAGCGACCCCGGACCAAAAGAGACCGTGGTTCTTGGGCTCATGGCCGCCCTGTTTGGTTTGGCGATTTGTCGCGTTGTTGGCTGGATCGGTTGGCGAGCGATCGGGTTTGTGACATGCGATTTTCAACCACGCGTCATGGCTGATTTACAGCAGACGTCTTTGAATTATTTGCTTGGTCACTCCTACGCGTTTTTTGCGAACAATTTTGCCGGGTCACTTGTCCGAAAGGTCCATCGGTTGGGCCGTGCTTTTGAAACGTTTGCCGATGAAATCCAGTTTCGATTTATTCCGATTATCATTGCGGTCGCGGGGACCGTGGTTGGGCTTTGGTTGCGGTTTCCGCCGCTCGCTTTTGTGTTTGTTGCCTGGATTATCTTGTACATTTTTTTTATTTACCTTGCAGCCCGCTGGACCATTGCGATGGATATCAAACGCGCTGAAGCCGACTCAGAGTCTACAGGAACGATTTCAGACATTGTGACAAATGCCGTGACCGTTGGATTATTTTCCGGACGAGGTTTCGAAATGAGGAAATACACCGAGGTGCTGACACGGTGGTGGAAGCTGCAGCGTGCGAGCTGGGGGCGGGGAGAGTGGACGTTTACGATTCAGGGGGCGCTTTCCATTGTCATTGAAATTGGACTGATGTACGTCGGAATTCGAGAGTGGCAAAAGGGCGTGTTGACGGGCGGAGATTTGGTTTTGATCCAAACATATCTTGCCGTTGTTTTCCGCCAGCTTTGGGACATGAGCCGCGGTTTCCGTCACATCAGCGAAAGTATCGCCGACGCAAAAGAAATGGTGGCGATTCTCAAGACGCCGCACGAGGTTGCGGACCGCTCTCGGCCGAAGGAGTTCTCCATCTCACGCGGCAAGATTGAGTTTAAACAAGTTTCTTTTTCCTTTCACAAAACGCGTCGCGTTTTGGAGCGCTTCGACTTGATCATAAAGGGAGGCGAGAAAGTTGCCCTTGTTGGTCCATCCGGTGCGGGCAAGTCGACGATCACAAAACTTCTTTTTCGCTTCTACGATGTGGATGATGGCCACATCTTCATTGACGGTCAGGATGTTTCCTGCGTGCGCCAGGATGTGCTTCGGGACACGATTTCATTCGTCCCGCAAGATCCAATTCTTTTCCATCGCACCTTGAAGGAAAACATCGGATACGGCAGGCGCGGCGCTTCCGACGCCGAGATTATGGAGGCGGCGAAGCAGGCGCACTGTCATGAGTTCATTGTCAATTTGCCGAATCAGTATGAAACGTATGTTGGCGAACGTGGCATCAAACTCTCCGGGGGTGAGCGCCAGCGCGTGGCCATTGCGCGAGCAATTTTGAAAAACGCCCCCATCCTCGTTCTTGATGAAGCGACCTCAAGTCTTGACTCGGAGTCCGAGGCGCTCATTCAGGATGCGCTACGCGAGCTCATGAAAGGTAAAACCGTCGTGGTGATCGCTCACCGTCTCTCCACGATCATGAACATGGATCGCATTGTCGTGCTCGAGCAGGGGCAGATCGTGGACATAGGCACGCATGAAGAGTTGTTACAGCGCGCAGGGACGTATCAAAAACTTTGGCAGATTCAAGCGGGCGGGTTTTTGGCCGAATGAGCGGCTTGACAGGGATGTCTGGATTTCGCAAGATAGCGGCGCTCTATGGATAAGCATTTCAAACGCATTTTAAACCTCGTGCGGCGCACCGGCGACCG
>CAYJVP010000066.1:0-5013 GCA_964373615.1 uncultured Gammaproteobacteria bacterium
TGGCTCCGGGACTTGGATTCGAACCAAGATAAACAGATTCAGAGTCTGTTGTCCTGCCGTTAGACGATCCCGGAATACGCCGGGATGTTAGCAGGCAACGAGCCGTTCGTCAATGGAATATCTGTGATTTCATGCAAAGTTGTTTCGAGGTCGTTCATGGTTTTTATGCCGGAGAGACGTTCCCGCAGCGTCTTGGCTCCCGGAAGCCCTTTGAAGTACCAGATGAGATGTTTTCGGAAACTCACAAGGCTCCGCTCCCCGTATTGTTCGACGTGCCGTGCTGCGTGAAGACGAATGACACGCAGACGTTCGTCAAGACTCACAGGCGAAGGTTCGTTGCCGGCGAGGATCTGCTGCATCTGCGCAAAGATCCACGGGTTGCCGAGCGCTCCCCGTGCGATCAGCACACCATCGCATCCAGAGACTTCAAGCGCGCGCGGCATGAGGTCCGCTGAGTGGATGTCGCCATTACACAGGACTGGGATCGACACAGTTTTTTTCACCTCGCCGATCATGTTCCAATCAGACTTTCCAGCGTATCCTTGGCATTTCGTGCGACCATGGACGGTCAAGAGATCCGCACCCGCGTCCTCGAGAACCCTTGCAAATTCAACGCATTCGCGCGGATCGCTCCAACCAAGGCGAATTTTTACAGAGAGCGGCACCGAGATGCGCGCCTTCATCTTGCGAACGATCTCGGAGGCGAGCGCTGGTTCCTTCATCAATGCCGCACCGTTGAAGTTGTGTACGATCTTGTACACCGGGCAGCCCATGTTGATGTCGAACCCTTCTGGGTGATGCTCGGCTTCAATCTTTGCGGCGGCCTCGGCCATGACGTCCGGATCTGAACCAAACAGCTGCTGCACAAGCGGACGTTCATCTGGATGGATGTCTGTCATGCCGAGCGTTTTTTCACTGCCGCGCACGACCGCCTCGGAGGAGACCATTTCGCGGAACATCACCGGTGAGGCGAGCGAGCCGCGCGACCCTTCGACACCCGCCCGACCGGACGACTCCGGTCGTTCGGGCGGGGGCTCAGGGTCGAATTGTGAGACGCGTCTCACAATTCGACAAAACGCCGAGTCGGTCATGTCGGCCATGGGCGAGAGTGCCACGATGGGGCGGGGAAGTGTCTGCCAGTCGAGTTTCATATCGTTGCGAGTGTACACCAAAAGTGAAAGACGAGGATGAGATCGTGATTTCGTTCGAAACGGTGGAATAGTTTAGACCTGGAAAATCTTGCTAAAGATGAGAATCGTGATAATACCGAAAAGAAAGATGAGAAATTGGTTTAGGATGTGCGCGCGGTCCACGCCGCCGCGGTGGCTCTCGGGGATGAGGTCCGCGGTCGCAATATAGATGAAGCCGCCAGCCGTCAGAGCTCCAATAATGGGAACGAGTTCTGTGACGTTCGCGAAGAAGATATAGGTCAGGAGAGCTCCCAGGAGCGATACGAATGCAGAGACGATGTTTACAAGAAGCGCGCGTCGTTTTTGCATTCCTCCGGAAACAAGAATAGCGAGGTCGCCAATTTCTTGCGGGATTTCGTGAAGCGTAACCGCCAGCGAGGTTATGATTCCCAAATTGATGTCAAGCAAGAACGCCGCCGCAATGGCAACGCCGTCGAGGAAATTGTGAAAGGCATCGCCGAGGATGATCATGTAGCTCGATGTGTGCACCTCGCACCGCTCCTTGTGGCAGTGGTACCATAGGAGCAGATGCTCGATCAGGTAGTAGGCGACGACCCCTATGAATGCCCACCGAAGAATCGTGTCTGACTCAAACGCACCTCCCTCGAGGCTCTCGGGCAGAAGATCGAGAAATGCGATCGCGAGAAGAACGCCAGCGGCAAAACTGATGACGCCGTGGCTTCGTTCATGAGTCCAGGGGAGCTTGTACAGAAAAACATATGCCAGTCCGATGGCAACAATGCTTCCGAGGAGCGTTCCGAGGATGATCCAGAGGAGGAGAGGCATAGTATCGTCATGATAACAATCGTATCATCATGGTAGCAGGATCTTTACAGGAAGGCGAGGATACCATACAGTGACGCAATCATAAACATCTCGTTATGGGCATGAGAAAAAAGGGCCGCAATAAATGGAAGGCAGAGCGCAAGGTGGATGAGGCCAAGCGTCGCAAACAAAAAGCGCGTCGTTTGACCAAACTCGCCGCAAACGCGTAAACAAAAACTGACTCCCGCCAACGGCGAGAGTCAGTTTTTTGTTGAGCCAAAGGCTCTTACATTCCACGGCGCTTGCGGTTGCAATCGCGGCAGAAAATGCGGCCGTAGGTCCCATCCGACTTCAGGGTCGGCTGGAACGGCAGCTCGGTGATGGCGGTGCCGCACTCCGAGCACGTGAGGTTCAGATCGCTCACGTTGAAGAGCTGGCGGGGGCCACGGGAGGCCATGTCGTTCATAACGAATTTGGTCTTGATTGGGTTATTGGATTATCTCGATTGTTGCGAACGACCTTTTGGATACGCCACGCTCGGATAATTCGCAAACACTATACCAAAACCTCCTTGATTTGTCAATGCCCCTTCTGCTGTTTTGTGCTATACTGGGCCCATGATCGGAACCAACCCGCTCTTCCTCGCGAATCTCTTTGATCCCGGCATGGTGCTGTTCGGGGTGTTGCTTGTGCTCTATGGCGCAACGTTGACCGTAGTGTTTCTTTTGCGCAGGGTGCCGAAACTTGTCTTTCTTCTTGGCGCTCTGACACTTGTTTTGCTTATGGTTCTTGACGGTCATGTCCTTTTGAACCTCCTTCTCCCCTCCACACATCTCGTGGATGGGGCGGTGACTCGGATCACCTACGCGCTGCTCGAGCACCGGTGGTTTCTTCTTGAGCTTTCGGGAATGCTCCTGCTTACGGGCGCCATCATCTCCTTTGTTTATGGCCCGCGTCTTGTACAAACGCACGCGAGACATTTTTATACGATCGTCGTGTTTTCCGTGTTCGTTTCCTTTGTGGCGCTTTTGACCTCGGTGCTTGAATCCACACTTTTGTAATATGTTTCGCTTGTTTGGACGCAAACGCATCCACGAGCCGATCGCCATCGGCGCCGTGATCGCCTGCGCGGTCTCGCTGAACGCCATCTGGATCCTCAACTTTCTGTCGTATCGGTTTCCCGCCATGGAGGAGCTTCTGACCCTCATCGATGGTGTCGGAACCGGCACGGGTCTTTTTCTGGTCGGTCTCATCGTCTACCTCACAACATGGGCGGCTGTGGCGGTTCTCTTGCGCGGTCGTGATTGTTCGGAGTATCGCGATCGCGGGTTCTGGCTGTTCATGACCAGCGTTGTTCTCTTCCTCGTGTTCACATTCCCGCCTTTTTTCACGTTTGCCATCATGAGCCCTTGAGGCTCTTTTCAGTTTCAGGATTCTTTGCTAGAATGGCAACTCAATATTGTCATCTTGATTGGTATGAAGCTCACCCTTCGAAAAGGAGATCTCACACAGGAGGCGTGTGATCTCCTCGTTGTGAACGAATTTTCCGCCGATCGCCAAAGGCGATCCGCTGCGGCGGAAGGCGGAGAAGGCGTTTGGAAGGTTGGAGGCGCAACCGGCGCCGTGGACAAGGCGCTCGGCGGTCTTCTCTCTCAAACGATGAAGGAGGATCATTTTGAACCGACGCTCGGCGCAACCCTTCTGGTGCGCACGCCGGCCGGTTCAAAGATCAAGCGCGTGCTTGTCGTTGGGCTGGGACCCAAAAAAGAATTTGGCGAGGAAACCGTGCGTCAGGCCGCGGCTGTTTCGTTGAATGTGGCAAAAGGGTTAAAAATTAAGAGAGTGGTGTCGATTTTGCACGGGGCAGGCGCCGGCGGGTTGCATCCCCGCATTTCAGGAAAGGCTATGGCCGAGGGGATCCTGCTTGCGGCGTACAATTTCGCAAAATACAAATCTAAATCCGAGGGGAAGCTTCCGGATCAGTTTGAGATTGTCTCGCACGATGGCAGGGCGGTTCGCGCAGCCTCCGAGGGGCTCGCGCTCGGCGAGGCGTATGCGCGAGGAACGATCCTCGCCCGCGACCTTGTCAACGAGCCGGCGCAGCACATGCGCCCCGTCGATCTCGTGACCGCGGCGAAAGCGGTGGCTGCCGCAAGCCACGGCAAAATTCGCGTTCGTGTGTACGATCGATCGCAGCTTGAAAAAATGGGCGCGGGCGGGATCCTCGGCGTTTCCCGCGGATCGGATCACGAGCCCTACATGGTTCATTTCACGTATAAACCATCGAAAGCGAAACGCTGCGTGGCGCTTGTCGGGAAGGCGATCACGTTTGACAGTGGCGGGATCTCTCTCAAGCCCTCAGATGGCATGATGACCATGAAATGCGACATGGCCGGCGCGGCGGCGGTGATTGGGGCGTTCTCGGTACTTTCGGAGCTTCGACCGAACGTCGAGGTGCACGGCATTTTCGGCGCCTGCGAAAATATGCCCTCTGGCAAAGCGATTGTGCCGGGCGACGTCCTCCGCGCCATGAACAAAAAAACGATCGAGGTGCTCAACACGGACGCGGAAGGACGCGTGACCCTTGCCGATACGTTAACCTACGCGCTGAAGCAGAAGCCGGACGTGATGATTGATCTTGCCACACTTACTGGTGCGTGCGTGGTAGCGCTCGGTGAGGAGATCGCGGGGGTCATGTCAAATGATCCAAAGGTCGCGCAAAAGATTCTCATGGCTGCGGCACACGCCGGGGAAAAGATGTGGGAGCTCCCGCTCGAGCAAAATTATAAAAAATTGGTCATTTCTGAAGTCGCAGATCTCAAGAACATCGCCGGGAGTCGGTGGGGAGGAACGCTCACGGCTGGGTTGTTTCTTGAAGAGTTTGTGGACGGCAAGCCCTGGGCGCACCTTGATATTGCCGGGCCTGCCTTTGCCGAGAAGCCGCTGAATCCCTACACCAAACATGGCGGGACAGGATTTGGTGTGCGCACTCTTCTTGAATTCCTCCGCAGCTTCTGACATGGAGCCATGCACGCTATGCAAATCACCATCTACACAA
>CAYJVP010000067.1:0-4835 GCA_964373615.1 uncultured Gammaproteobacteria bacterium
TTTATTCTACTCTTCATAGCGCAAGGTGTAGGTGACCGTTGACGTGTCGGATAACGTCGTATCGATAGCCGTGATCTCGTAGGCGATAACGACTTGGACAGCGGGTGGCGATCCGTTGAGTCTTGTTACGGAGAAACTGGTCGCCGTGACGTTGTCTGGCGTGAGTGCTTCGGCTGAACTTTCGCCAAGTTGCATCATGAGGGTCCCACTCGAAAGGCTGAACGTGACTGGGTTTTCACCCGTGACCGGGGAGGAGATTTGAAGGGTGGTCCCCGTGCCGCTTTCTGGCGCTAAGACGTCGCCGGCTTCTTCTATACGGTCTTCGATGGTCCACTCCACGATGCGCTCGGCGTCCAAGAGTCGGATTTGTGCACTCGCGATGGAACGTGCCTGAAACCCCGCTTGCACGATAAACGCGGCGGCCGCAAAGCCGGTTGCGATGAACGCGACGTAGATCAGCACCTCGATCAAGGTGAAGCCGCGAGAGATGGTGTTTGTGGAGGGGCGCATGGGAGGCTACGGAGACGAAGTAATAATGCGCAGCGAGTCGTTGCTGCGAATCGAAATGAACACATGGTTTTCCGCAAAGTCCGCCCCGCTGGCCTGCTGGGGGAAGTTTAAGTACGCATATTCGGCGATGGCGTCGAGGTCGGAGATGTCGAGGATGGTGAACTCCTTGTTGGGGTCGGTGGTCGCAAGAAAGGCGAGGTTGTCGACCACGCACACGACGTCCCGAACCTCCCCGCCCGTGCTGATCGTCTCCGTTTCCGTTATGGCGGAGAGGTCCGAGACGTCAAGGACCATGAGCGTATTTCCCGCGTTGCCGACGAACGCCACCCCCGGGTCCTGGTAGGCGATGCTAAGATCCGCCGTGCTGTCGGAGATGTTAAAGGTGCTCACATACGTCGGGGCGAGCGGGTCCGTGATGTCAAAGACAAGGAGGTCGTCATTTGTCGCGCTCGTGACGGCGAAAAGATGTGTCTCGCTTGTGGCGAAATCGTTCACGTCGTCGGGGACGCCGTAGGTTGATAGAAGTGTTGGGCTCGTAGGCGTTGTTACGTCGTAGAAATAGATTTCGTCGTAGGAGGAACTGCTGTCGCGGCCGAGTGCGACAAACGTATCTTTCACGATGATGGTCAGTCCATCATTCGATCCAGAGAGATTGGAACTTGTCACAAGGCTCGCGGAGGCAGGGGTCGACACGTCAAACACCATAAACTCCATGCTGTTGTTTGCCGAGGCCGCGTACAGGTAATCCCCCTCAAGCGCGAGCGCGTTGATCCCTCCGGAGCCGATATTGATGGATTTGATGAGCGTCGGAGCGGTCAGATCCGTTGCATCAAAGATAAACAGGTCGGGTTTTGACGAACTGGAAGCCACGCCGCTCGCGTAGATGTAGGGGAGATCCACAACGATGTCCGTTCCTTGGTTTCCCGCTCCCAGATCCGCGGTCCCGACCGTTATGGGAAGCGTCCAATCGCCGGACAGCGACCCATCGCGGCAGTTGCTGCTTGAGGGAAGCGGCTCCGCGAGCTGCCAATTCGTGAGTCGTGTCGTGGCCGCGACCGACGTGGGTCTGGTCGGTGTCGCCTGCCAGGCGATCTCGATCTCAATTTCTCGCTGGTCCTCGTCGCCGGGGTCACTCACGGTCACCGTTCGCGTAAACTGTCCCCCCGTGACGTCGCTCCCACCGGAGAACGTCCAATCGCCTCCGGATTGCGCCAGGCCATACGTGCCAGGCGCCAGCGCATCCCAATCTCGGTTTCGAATTTGCCGGATGGCCTCGAACCCTTCGCGGATCAGCCGCTCTGCTTGAGCGCGGTCGGCGACCTCCTGGTTTTCCGCAAGGGTCGTGCCAAGCAGCACGAAACTGACCGTGCTGACAATGACCAAGATGGCAAGCGCGATGATGACCTCAAGGGCTGACTGTCCCCTCTGTGATTGTGGTAATTCCATAGGCGCTTATCGTGATGTCCATGGCAAGGGTGTCTCCCGAAAGGGTTGCGGTGCCAGCGGTGGTTGGCGTGATACTTGCAACAGGAAAGACGAATTCAGAGATGCCGGAAACGGTCACGGAACCGGCAAACATCGTCTCGACATCCTGTGCCTGATCCCGTGTCGCGTAGGTCTCGCCTTCGAAGCGAACAACGCGGTCGGAGAAGACGGCGACTCCGTGTGAGGTGTCGTCCGTCTGTGCATGAGCCTCTGTTTGTGCGCGCCGCAGTTCATTGTACACCGTGTCCGCGGCGGCTCGGACCTGCTGGTTTCGGAGATAGGTGAAGGAGAAGATCCATCCGGCCGCAAGGAGAAGTGCCAGAATCCCGAGGCCGACAACGATTTCCACGAGCGTAAATCCTGGGCGCGTCATAGCTCACGGCTGAATTCCTGAAGTCAACGAGTAGATCGGCGTAATGATGGAGATCGCGATGAATCCGACAAAGATGCCAACGGCAATGAGGAGCGCGGGTTCCAAAATGGTCGTGAGCGTTTTTGTCGTGTCATCGACTTCGCGTTCGGAGAATGACGCGATGTAGAGAAAACTTTCGTCGAGTTTGCCGGTCTCTTCTCCCACGGAAATCATCTGTGTGACAAACGGGGGGAAGAGCGCGCGGTGTTTGCTTAAGAATGAACTGATGCTCTCTCCTTCCTGCAGCGAGTCGGCGATGCTGGCAAGGCCGCGGCGATAGACGAGGTTATTGAGCGACCCACTCGCGACCTCGAGCGCTTCGACGATCGTGATGCCGGCTTTCAGCATCGTACCCGTGATGCGCGAGAGCTGGGTCAGCTGGACCTTGCTCACAAGCGTCCCAACGATCGGGATGTGCAGGAGCGTCCAGTCGACCGCGTAGCGAATCTTCGGAATGCGCAAGGACGCGACGAACGCGAGGATGACGGCGACGAGGCCGACGGCGAGGTGGATTTTGTAGGCAATCAGGAACGCCGATACGCCGAGGACGAGACGGGTCGTCCAAGGGAGGTCGATGTTGAGGGACGTAAAGAGCGGGAGAATCTGCGGGAGGATGATGAGCACAAGATAGGCGGCCGTTCCCAACGTGCCAAAAATAATGATGACAGGGTAGAGCATGGCGCCGCGGACTTTGGCGCGCAGATCGCGCACCTTTTCCAGATGTTCGGCAATGCGGAAGAGCGAGGCGGTGAGCGTTCCGGACTCCTCCCCGACCTCGACCAAGGAAAGAAAGAGAGTGTCAAACGCGCGCGGAAATTTTTTCAAACTCGAAGAGAGAAATTCGCCGGAGACGACATCGGTCAGGACGACATGAAGGAGTTTGTGCAGGGAACGAGACTTCGTCTGGTTGTGGATGGCAAAGAGCGCTTTGTCGAGCGGAATCCCGGCTTCGGTCAACACGGCCAAGTACTTCGCAAAAAACATCTTCTCTTTTGAAGAAAGATGTAAGAACGGCGCAGGTTTCGCCGTCCATCGCTCTGGACTCTCCTCCATTTTCCTCCACCCGAACATATGACAGTTATCCGTGGATGACGCGCAGCACCTCGCCAATCGAGGTGATTCCCGCGGCGGCTTTTTGAAGGCCATCGACGAGCATGGTCGTCATCCCTTCCTCGATCGCCACTTTTCGGATTTCGTCCGCGGTTTCGCGTTTCATAATCATGTGGCGAATGCGCTCCGACATCTCGAGCACTTCATAGATGCCCACGCGGCCGACGAAGCCCGCATTGTTGCACGCTTTGCAGCCTTTTGGTTCTGCAAAATTTTGAAAGCGCGTGAAGAAACCTGACGGAATGAGGCCGCGCAGGCTTTGTTGCTCGACCGCGGTCAGCTTTCGACTTGAGGCGCACTTCGGGCAGAGTTTGCGAATGAGGCGCTGGCCGATCGCCACGTTCACGGTGGAGGCGATGAGAAACGGTTCGATGCCCATGTCAAGAAGCCTGGGAAGCGTGACGGCCGCGTCGTTCGTGTGCAGGGTGGAGAGGAGAAGGTGCCCGGTCATGGCCGCGTTGACGGCGATCCCCGCGGTTTCCTCATCGCGGATTTCGCCTACCATGATGATATTCGGGTCTTGGCGAACGATGGAGCGCAGACCGTCCGCAAATGTGAGGTTCGTTTGCGGGTTCACCTGGATCTGCGTGATGCCGGCAATGGCGTATTCGATCGGGTCTTCAATCGTGACGATCGAGATCGCGCGCGTGTTCAGCTGTTGGAGCACGGAATAGAGAGAGGTCGTCTTTCCGGATCCAGTTGGACCGGTGGCCAGGATCATGCCGTAGGATTTTTTGTAATTCTCCTCGACCTTGGCGAGATCCGAGGGTGAGAAGCCGAGATCTTCAAGTTCGTAAGCGCGCGCGCGGCCGACGAGAAGTCGCATGACCACGTTCTCTCCGTAGAATGTCGGGACAATGGATACGCGGATATCAATAGGGAGGCCATCCGCGATGACGCGAAAGCGTCCATCCTGTGCGGCTTGATGCTCGTCGGTCCGGAGCTCCGAAAGCACTTTGATGCGTGTGACAAGAAGGGTATGGACGCGTTTTGGAAGCAGCAACACGTCGTGCAAAATGCCGTCGATCCGGAAACGCACGGTGACACCGGTTTCCAGAGGATCGATGTGGATGTCAGACGCGCCAGCCGCATACGCGTAGCGGATGGCTCCGTCGACAAGATCTTTCGTTCCGGTTGACTCGAGTTTTCCAATATCGGCAAGGGCGGAGAGACGTTTGGACGCCTGTGCTTCTTTGCGCAATACGTCATCGAGCGCCTGGATCGCTTTGACATCTTGGTCGGGAGGAAGTCTTTCTTTTGCCATAGGGATTCGCAGAAAGTATATCATTTTTTAAACGAAGACGACACGGGGAGGGCG
>CAYJVP010000068.1:0-4754 GCA_964373615.1 uncultured Gammaproteobacteria bacterium
CTCAATCGTGCGAGGGCCTTTGTGTCGTGGAGAGCCGCAAGCTCCATCCGCAGGAACTCTTTTTCTGATTGTTTTGTTCGCACCGGCTCGTAGCGTCGCGGCGATCCATCAAAATCGATTGGCATGACCTTCGCTCGGCGCAGTTTCGGTATGTCGCGCGCGAGCCGACGGATGCGTGGAGCTCGCGTCTTCTCACAAAAGATGATGACCTCGTTTTTTGCCCTGACATGAGGCGCGAAGTTCAAAAGATTCTCCACCGTGGTTAGTGATTTTGGTTGAGCAACGATCTCCCAGGGTCGTGGAGAATTTTTTTTGAGCCAACGCGCCATCTCGCCAGCCTCCGTACGACGATACGGCTTGAAAAGATCCGTCGGTCCGCCATTGACCACGATCGTGCCCGAGTCTCCATATCTGTCAAAAAGATCATTCACGACCTGACGTAAGTAGGCGTTGTAATTGAGATCTGTGAGAATTTTTTTCGGCACCCCATAGCCACACACAAGGGCGATAAATTTTTTTGGTGTCATAGTTATTACAGCTGTTTTGGACTAAAATTTTGTCCCCTCGATGGCGGAGGTAACGCGCGGTTCACACATAAGGACCGCACTCATGCTATAATATACAACGTCTTGTAAAGCCCGTTAATTTATTCTTCATTAACCGCCTTTAAGGGCGTTAAAACTATGTCGAAATTTCACAAATTATGGGTTGCCCTGTGCCTGGCCATGAGCGCGGCGCTCTCTTTGGCGCCCGTTGCTCCGGCTTTCGTGCGCGCGCAGGAGGAGCCCGCCGAGGAGTCTGTCTCCTCAATTGAGTTCGCGGGTCAGCTCATTGAGTTATCCACAACCGAGGCCCCGACCACCATTGTCGTGCGCGACTTTAACGTCGAGGGCGATGTCGGCGCCGGCTGGACGGATTACACCGTCGAGATCACGACCGAGACCGCGTTCGGCACGAACGACCGTAACACCACGGTCATGAGCGACTGGATCACCGGCGACTGGGCGCTGGTCATCGGCGACATCAACGAGAACACCAACCTCGTCACCGCCGACGTGGTCATCAACCAATCGCTCAATCCCTTCCAGCACCGTGGCTTGAATGGCTGGATCACGGCCATTGATCTTTCAGCTTCAACCGTGACGGTGCAATGGCAGGGCGTGGAGCATGCGGTGAACGTGACCGGCAACACCAAGATGGTGGTGCCGCCGATCAATCCGGCCGCGCTTTCGGACTTCCAGATCGGCGACCGCGTGCGTTTGCGTCTTCTTGAAGACTCGGCCATCGAGAACGAAGCGCGCATCATCGTCGCCCTGCGCCGCGGCAACGAGATTTTCCTCAAAGGCCGGACGCGCCAGTTCCGCGCCGAGTTGGTTTCACTTTCCGGCGCCGAGGTTCCGGCCGAGCTCGAGGTCGCTTTGCTCGCCAACCCGCATCTGCGGCTCGGCGACGTCAATAACCTGATTGGCGTTGAGGGCGAGCATAAGGTGGCGCTTGTGGACGAGCATACTAAACTGGTCCGTCGTTTTGTCGGCGAGGTTGATCTCTCGGCTTTTCTGCCAGGGGATGTGCTCTTCATTGTTGGCCGCGCTAACGATGATGGCACGATCACCGCCAAACTCATCCGCGATGACAACGTGGTCGCTTCCGAAACAGAGGGCACGCACGGCCGCATCACCTCCATTGATTACGAAGCCGGTTCGTTCGTTCTCCATGGCGGCCGAAGGGCGCGTGGCCACGATCGCACGGTTACAACCGACGAGAGCACTTACATCGAACGCGATGGCGTCAAGGCGAGTTTCGCCGACCTCATGGTCGACGACAAGGTGCGCGCCCGGTACACGCTGCTGGACGAGGAGACCATGACCTTTTCAGCCGACCAGATTTTCGCCCGCAGTCCGGAGTTTAAAGAGGAAGAAGAGGCGTTGGTCGAGGATGACGAACTTAAGGAACTCAATGAGAGCATGCTTCTAGAGCTCCTGTCCGCCGTTTGCGGCATCTCGCTTGAGGCCTCGAGAACGGATGACGATGGCGACTCCGACAGCGATCATGAGTCTGATGAGTCAGACGAGGAGGATGAATCGGATGAATCCGATGACGAGGACGAAGACGAGGATAGGGATGAAGAAGAGGACGAAGACGAGGAAGAAGAATTAGACGAAGACGAAGACGAGGACGAGGAAGAAATTGATGAAGAAGAGGCCGCTGATGCCCTCGAAGACGCTGAGGAGGCGATCGGTGATGCCGAGGAGGATCTCTCCGAAATTCAGGCAGAGTTTCCGGAGGCCGACTTCTCGGCGGCCGAGGACAAAATTGCCGTCGCGAAGGAAAAATTAGCCGAAGCCCGGGAGCTCTTGGCCGCCGGACTCTTCGCTGACGCTATTGACAAAGTCGAGGACGCTGAAAATCTGGCCGATGACGCGGCTGAAGCGATCGACGACGTCTTAGAAGATCTTGGGGAAGCAGAAGAGGTGGGTGAGCTCGACGAGCTTTGTGAAGAGTTTGAGGATCTCCTTGAGGATCTGACTGATGAAGAAGAGGAGGAAGAGATGGAAGAGGTGGAAGAGGAACTTAAGGATGTCTGCGAAGCCGATATCGAAGATGAAGAGCTTGAGGACGCCTGCGAAGAGCTCGAGGTAGAAGAAAAATATGAAGAAGAGGGTGAAGATGAAGAAGAGGACGAGTATAGAGGAGGAAGAGTAAATAGCACGACCTGACGCCAAATCTCAATATGTGGTGGGCGCATACAGTCACTTGACGTTGGCAGCCCTGAGGCTTAAGGTTTGCGCGTTATGCCCAACGAGACTCGCGTCAATCTTCACCATCTTCTCGAAGACATTCGCGACAGTTATCACTTCCCCATCGAGGAAGTTATCGTCACCGAGCTCATTGCCAATGCCCTGGACTCCAGAGCCTCGCAGATTTGTTTTTATACCGATCCCACAGGCCAAACCATGACCTGTGTTGACAACGGCTGTGGCATGCGCCGGCCGTCTTTGCGCGACTATCACAACATCGCGGCCACGACCAAGGAACGTGGCCAGGGGATTGGCTTTGCTGGTCTCGGGGCCAAACTGTCATTGCTCATTGCCGATGAGGTGGTGACGGAAACACGCGCTGGATACGGCAGCCGCGCAGCCACCACCTGGCGCTTTTCTTCCCAAACACGAGCCCCCTGGAAGTTTATCCCCGCTCCCGGCCTGGTGCCGACGAGTCGGGGCACAGCCGTGCGCATCGTCGTCCGGCAGCCCTCTTCGCCGCTCTCTGAGCCAGCCTGGCTCACAGCCACGGTCCGAAAACATTTCTACCCGCTCCTTTCCGAAGAGGTCCATCGTGGCCTGCTGAAGTTCGTCTATAAAAATGGAGTCTCCTTTTTCGTCAATGATCAAGCCTTACAACATGAGGAAGAGACAGGTGAGGCTAAACGATCATTCTTCGTCTACCTCGGGAAAAGGAGCCGGCGCCCTGTTGGCTATGGCTATCTCCTTAAGGCGACTGACGCCGTGCCCATCGAGAAAAGCGGCATCGGTGTGTCCACGTATGGAAAAGTCATCAAACGAGGGTGGGAATGGCTCGGCCTTATGCCACGCTCCCAGGCGACCATTCATGGCCTGGTCGAGATCCCCGGTCTGGCCGAGGTCCTCACCACCAACAAGACCGACTTTCTCTCCGATCAGGCATCATTGAAAAAATATTATCGCTACCGCAAGGCGGCGCAGAACGCCATCCAGTCTATCCTTCGGGAATGGGGCGAAGAGGGAGGAACCGCCGGGCCGGTCGAAAAAGAGCTGAAGCCGTTGCAGCAGGAAATTTCTTCCGTGTTGCGCAAGCTGGTCGGTGATTTTCCCGAGCTCGAACCGTTGGTGGGGTCAGTCAAGAGAGAGTCGGCAGCCGGGGCCGGGGCAGAGGCCAAGGCCGCGCCTGAGGAATATCTGCGCGGGGAGGGAAGGGCCGCACCTGCAGAAGGCGGCGAAATCGAGCAAGAGTCTGTGACAGTCAAGCCGCGGACTCCTGCACGGACGACCGGGTCGGCCGGGAACGACCAACCGGGCGGTCGCCAACGCAAAGAACCAGGGCTGAAGATTGCCTTCGAAGAGTTGATGGATTCCCCAGCCCTTGGCCGTGTGGCGGGTGAGACCGTGTTTGTCAATACGGCTCACCCGGCTTGGAACAAGGCCAAGAGCGAGGGGCTCGAGGTCTACCATGTGTTGGCTACGGTTGCCTGGACGCTCTCCGTTTTCCTTGAGCCGGATCGTCCTCCTCATGATTTCGTCTCAAAATTTTTTGCCACCTGGGGCAGTGGCGGTCCTTACGCGCTTCGCCTCTTCCGACCCGGCCCGCCCGGCGGCTGGGGATGAAAGCAGTCGAAAAATTTTATGCTCGACCATGTCACCATTAACGTCAGCGACCTGGCCAAAAGTGCGGTTTTTTACGAACGGGCTCTGGCGCCGTTGGGCTTGAAAAAACTGCGCGTCGAGTCGGATGCGTTTTGCGCTTTCGGGACAGACGAGGGTCCGATATTTGAAATCTCGCAGGGCGGTGACGGTTGGCCAGTTGCCAAACGTGTCCATGTCGCGTTTAGATCCAAGACTCGAGAAGCCGTCGATGCATTTTATAAAGAAGCCCTGGCCGCTGACGGGGTCGACAACGGCCCGCCCGGCCCGCGGCCGGAGTATTCAGAAACCTACTACGCCGCCTTCGTCCGTGATCCTGACGACAACAACATCGAATCTTGTTATTACGAAAGCGAGAAG
>CAYJVP010000069.1:0-4583 GCA_964373615.1 uncultured Gammaproteobacteria bacterium
AGGAGGCGGGCGCCGCGGTTCGGATCATATTCGACAGCGACAACCGTCGCAGGCACGTCGTACTTGTCGCGGCGAAAATCAATGACGCGCAGATAACGCTTCGCGCCACCACCACGATGACGCACGGTGATCTTTCCTCCGGTGCGACCGGCGAATTCCTTGCGGATCTTCACGAGCGATTTTTCCGGCTCGCTCTTGGTGATATCCGAAAACGACTGCACGCTTGAGATGCGGCGACCGGCCGTTGTTGGTTTGTAGCGTTTCACGGGCATAGATTTTACACGCCAGCGTACACATCGATCGATTTTCCTTTGGGCAGACAAACGATCGCTTTTTTCCACGCCTTTCGTTTCCCTAGACGGCGTCCAAAACGAACGGACTTGGCGCGTACGTTTTGGATGCGTACGTCCGTGGGCTCAATGCCGTACATCGCCTTCACCGCGCGCCCAACCGCGACACGATTGGCATGCGGGTGAACCATGAACACATACTGGCCCATGGAGGCAAGCACGGCGGCTTTCTCTGTGACGAGCGGACGAATCAGTATATAAACAAGCTCTTCCCGCGCCGCGACTGTTGGTTTCGTCGCGGCTTTCGCCGATGGCTTCTCCACCTTCGTCGCTTCTTTTTTGGCCGCCAACGTCTCCTTCTCTTTTGGGCCAGAAGCCGCGGGAGTCGCTTTTTCAACTTCCTTCTCTTTCTGTTTTTTGAATCGGTCCAAGAATCCCATACGTTACGCTTTCGCGGGGGCGCCAAATGTCTTCTCGAGCACGGCCACGGCGTCCTTTGACGCTAAAATAAACTCATGAGCCATGACATCAACCACGTTCAAACTTTTTGCGGAAATCGCGGTGACACGCGGAAGATTCTTTGTGGCACGCGCCACCGCGCGGTTTTCTGGCTCTACGACAATCAGTGTTTTCTTTCCATGAACCGGAAGCTTCTTCAAAAGGGCGGCTGCGATCTTGGTTTTTGCTTCTGACAACGCAAGAGAGTCAACCGCAACGAATTTTTCGTGTTGCACTTTGTCCGAAAGCGTCATGGCAAGGGCGGCACGTTTGGCCGCGCGGTTCATTTTCTTTCCAAAATTTCGCTCCTTGGTCGGTCCAAACGTGATACCACCGCCCACCCAAATCGGCGAACGGACAGATCCGTGTCGCGCCCGACCCGTGCCTTTCTGTTTCCACGGCTTTTTCCCACCGCCGCGCACCTCGCCACGACCCTTGGTGTGGGCCAAAACCTCGCGGGCGTTGGCCTGCTGAAAAACAACCGCTTGGTGCACAAGCGTGGGATTTACCTTCACCTCAAATAACGCGGGGGCAAGATTCAGCTCTCCCACGACCACACCCTCCTGGTTGTACAGCGTTACTTTTGCCATATGGTTGATCCCTCCCGGGTTTGGATCATGACAAGCGATCCGCGCGCCCCAGGAATGGCGCCGCGAATGGCAAGAATCTGACCCACCGGATCCACGGACACCACTTCCAAATTTTTCACGGTCACCCGCGCGTGACCCATGTGTCCGGCCATGCGTTTTCCCTTCGCCACCGGGCCCTGACGGCGAGAGCCGATCGAGCCTGGCATGCGCAGCTGATCCTTGTGACCGTGCGAGGCCGGACTGCCATGAAAATGGTGGCGCTTCACAACGCCTTGAAATCCGCGGCCCTTTGAAACGCCGATCACGTCGACTTTCTCTCCTGGCTCAAACACGGAAACCTCGATTCTGTCCCCGCGCTTCATGTCCGCGTTGTCTATACAAAATTCACGCAGCGTGCCAAACGACGCCAATCCGGCCACGTGCCCGGCTTCCGGACGGTTCAGCTTCCGACGGATGTCGACCCCGACCTGAACGGCCGCGTACCCATCCTTCTCGACCGAACGGATCTGCGTGATCACGTTCGGTTCTGCACGAACAAGCGTGACCGGAACCGCAGTCCCGTCTTCCTTGAACATCTGGGCCATTTCTAGTTTTCTTCCAACAATGAATTTCATACCGGGAACGTAAAAGCCAGAAGTTGACGGCGAACGATTCGCATCCAACTTCCGGCCTCTAACACTAAACGGATAAAGGCATGCTGTAATTTTCATCGATACGCGCGGTCTCCCCCACGGGTTCTGAAGCGCAGGAAGGTTTTCGTGATCCGTTTCATCTGCAATTCTCACGAGCTTTCTTCCTGGTTCTTGGCCGTGTTGCTTTCTCCGAGGACCTCCTTATTTTTGGAGGTCCTCCCTTACATCTACATCATTTTTATCTCTACATCCACCCCAGCCGGCAGATTCAAGTTCTGCATCGCATCCATGGTCTTTTCCGTCGGCTCAATGATATCGACCAGCCGTTTGTGCACCCGCATCTCGTACTGTTCGCGCGAGTTCTTGTGTACGAAGGTCGATCGATTCACGGTGTACCGACGCCGCTCTGTTGGAAGCGGAACCGGACCCAAAACCTTGGCACCAGAACGTTCAGCCGTTTTCATGATCGTGCTCGCCGCCTGGTCGATGATCTTGTGATCGTAGGCGCGAATTTTTACGCGGATGCGTGGTCGCGTGTCCTCCTCGGATTTTCCGGCAGAGCTGCCCGCCCGGACGACTCGGTCGGACTTGGATCCGGCTTCCGCCGCAGCGGATCGCTCGCCTCGCTTCGCGGGCGAAGCGGGCTTTCCGCGATTGACAGACGTCTGTTTGGTAGGCACAGAGGTGGAAAAGAACGAGGGGGATAAAAGTTACTTCAGAATCTTCGTCACGACACCAGCGCCAACCGTGTGGCCGCCCTCGCGGATGGCAAACCGCTGCTTTTCTTCAAGCGCCACCGGCACGATGAGCTTCACACTGATGTTGACCGTGTCGCCCGGCATGACCATTTCCGTTCCCTCTGGCAACTTCACCTCACCTGTCACGTCCGTGGTGCGCATGTAGAACTGCGGCTTGTACCCGTTGAAAAACGGCTTGTGGCGTCCGCCTTCCTCTTTGGTGAGCGCGTAGACCTCGCCCTCAAATTCCGTGTGCGGGGTCACCGAACCGGCCTTGGCGAGTACCATGCCGCGTTCGACGTCTTCTTTCTTTGTTCCACGCAGAAGCAGACCCGCGTTATCGCCTGCCCGACCCTCAGAGAGCGTCTTGTTGAACATCTCAATGCCGGTCACAACCGTTTTTGTGGTGTCACGCAGACCCACGATCTCCACTTCCTCGTTCACCTTGATCATCCCGCGCTCGATGCGGCCCGTTACCACGGTCCCGCGGCCTTCAATCGAGAACACGTCCTCAACCGGCATGAGGAACGGCTTGTCTGTCTCGCGCACGGGCTCTGGAATGTAGGTGTCGAGCGCATTGACGATGTCCATGATGGGTTTGACGGCCGCTTCGTCCGTCGGATTTTCAAGCGCTTTCAGAGCCGAACCACGGATGACCGGAATCTGATCGCCTGGATATTCGTACTTTTTCAAAAGGTCACGTACCTCTTCCTCAACGAGGTCGATAAGCTCTGGATCGTCCACGGTGTCCACTTTGTTCAAGAAAACCACGATAGCCGGCACACCCACCTGGCGGGCAAGGAGAATGTGCTCACGCGTCTGGGGCATAGGACCGTCGGCGGCAGAAACAACAAGAATCGCGCCGTCCATCTGGGCCGCGCCCGTGATCATGTTTTTGATGTAGTCCGCGTGCCCTGGACAGTCGACGTGCGCGTAGTGGCGCTTGTCAGATTCGTATTCACAGTGCGCCGTAGCAATCGTGATGCCGCGGGACTTGGATTCCGGCGCTTTATCAAGATCATCAACGCCCTTTTTCTGGGCCGTCATGCCTTTCGCGTTCAAAACCGCCAAGATAGCGGCGGTTGTCGTTGTCTTGCCATGGTCCACGTGACCAATGGTGCCGACGTTCACGTGCGGCTTTGTTCGTTGAAACACCTCTGCTGCCATAATGTGGCTAAAATTAGGAAGATTTTTCCTATCCTCCAAGTTTAAATTAAAGGTGGCGTTAGTATAACAAAGGGCCTAAAAACACGCAAGTATTCGCCCGTCGCAATTTACCATGAGCTTGCCCCGCTTTTGGATGGGGCCATACCAGAGGCGGTGGTCGAAGGGGTTATTCCACCGGCTCAAGATAAAACTGCTCTTCTCCAGGCTCGTCCTCTTCCGCAAGAACTTGGCTCTCCACCGTTTGCGGTTTTGGTGACGTTGGCGCAGAAGTTTTTGCGTCTTCTCGCCGAATTTTGAGATCCTGATAGGCCTGCTCGACCTCGAGCTTTTCTCCCTCGGTCAACTTGGCCATGTCCCACGTCTCCCCCTGAACGCCCGCGGGACGCATCGCTTCCCAAACACGAAGGTCGTGCTGCGTTTGCTCCTCAAGCGTCGTCTCTTGCGGGACGTCGTCCTCCGAAGGAAATGGCGGCGTGTCGGACGCAGACGCTTTTTGCACCTCCTGCTCTGCGGCAAGATCCGCGGAAAACTCCTGCGCCTCAATAAGCTCCTCGTAGGCGTCCAAACCCATAACCACGTAGGCGTCATCCCCGGTTGGATCCGTCACCACCATGCGGTCGCCGGTGCGCCGCACGAGGTTTAAAATGCGTTTGAAATGCTTATCCATAG
>CAYJVP010000070.1:0-4377 GCA_964373615.1 uncultured Gammaproteobacteria bacterium
TCATTCTGATGTGGCTTCAGTTGCGCGCCAAGCCGCAAACCGGACCTTCATCAACGGGAGTGATCGAAGAGACCGAACCGGCCCCAACACGCGGGCAAAAGGAAGAACGAACCGTGCCGATTTTGGTGAGCGAGGAAGAGCAGATCAAGCAGGCCAGTCTTGAAAGCCTGGCGCAAACCTTTACGGAGCGTTATGGGAGTTATTCGGGCGAGAGCGATTTTGGAAACGTCAAAGACGTGTTGCCGCTTATGAGTGCGGCCTTTGCCGCCCGGTCGGAAGCGATGATTGCCTCCGGGAGTTCTTCGTCTGGCGGTTATTACGGGATGACGACGAACGTGCTCAACGTGACGGTGGACGCTATGGATGAAACGGCAGGAGTGGCAGTGGTGAGTGTGAACACGCAACGCGTCGAGGCCACGGGAAGCGCGCAAAACACAGAGGTGTCGTATCAGACGCTCGTGCTTGATTTTGTAAGGGAGGATGACGCATGGAAAGTAGATGCAGCCAATTGGGGGGAGTAATGCAGACGCTGTTCGATGGGCTCTTTCCTCGATTCTGTTTGCGTTGCGGCGTGGAAGGGACGACCCTGTGCCTCCCGTGTCGGGAAGCGTATCAACCAGGCCCCATGCCTCCGGCGTGTCGGACATCCTCGCTTGATGGGTGTGTGGCACTCGGCTGGTATCGCGATCCGGTATTGCGCGGGGCGATTCGTCTTTCGAAGTATTACGGCGACCCAGATGTCTGGGAGGTGATTGAAAGCTGGATTCGCGCTTCATCCATTGAGGCAAGGTTCCCGGAAGGTCCTTGGGCCATTTGTCCCATTCCCCTGCATAAGGCCAGGGAGCGCGAGCGAGGATTTAATCAGGCAGAGTGGATTGCAGAGATCCTGTCTTCGGTAACTGGATGGCCTCTTGCGCGTGTCTTGCGGCGAGCTTCTTGGACTGACCCTCAGGCGAGGAAAGGAACACCGCAACGAAAAATTGGTGATCTTGACGGAATTTTTGAAACCACCCTCGAACCATTCTCGCGAGTCTTGCTGTGCGATGACGTGATGACAAGCGGAGCAACGATGGATGCCGCGGCGTGCGAGCTTAGGGGAGCTGGCGTTCGGGCGGTATGGGGGTTTACGCTTGCGAGAGGTTCGGCTTGAAGGAATCGTTGGAATCGGGTACGCTCGGAGCGCACGGAGAGGTACCCAAGAGGCTAAAGGGGACGGTTTGCTAAATCGTTAGGGGGTGAAAGCCCCGCGAGGGTTCGAATCCCTCCCTCTCCGCCATTCGACTCGGTTCAGCTTCGCTGAACCTCGCTCATACTTCGACCAGCTCAGTATGACCCTGAGTTTATCGAAGGGAGTTTATCGAAGGGTCATGGTCTTCGACCACGCAGCTGAACCGAGTCGAATGCCCTGAGCGAACGAAGTGAGTCGAAGGGCAATCACGGAGGGTTGGCCGAGCGGTCTATGGCGCTGGTCTTGAAAACCAGTTGGGGGAAACCCCTCACAGGTTCGAATCCTGTACCCTCCGCCATGAAGGCGGGCGAATCTTACCCCCACCGCCAGAAAAATAAAAACCGTATGGAAACAAGTTTACCATCCAATCTCGTGAAAGGGTATGGACGACGCCTGCTCACCTGGCAGGTGGATGAGTATCATCAGCACGCACGCTCGCGGACATGGTACATCCTTGGCGCGATCGTTTCCGTGACGCTGATCGTGTATGCGATCGCGACCGCGAATTTTCTGTTCGCGGTCATCATCCTCATGATCGGCATCATCACCTTGCTTTCTACATTTTCGACGCCAGATAAAATCGAAGTGATTCTGACAACAACCGGCGTTGTCCTCGGGAACGCGTTTTATCCGTACAAAGACATCAAGGATTTTTCCCTGGTGTACGACCCTCCAGAAATTAAGGTGTTGTACCTCGATTTCCACAAACCGTGGTTGCCGCTCGTTTCCGTTCCGCTTGAGGACACGGACCCAAATCGCGTTCGCGAAACGCTTCTGCCGTTTTCTTTGGAGAATCTGGATCGCGCCGAGGAATCCTTGACGGACGTGGTCCGAAGGCTGTATAAGCTGTGAGGGAAAAGATGCGCCCGTAGCTCAGTTGGATAGAGCATCAGCTTGCGGAGCTGAGGGTCGCACGTTCAAGTCGTGCCGGGCGCACCACAAAACCACTCCAGACATCTGGAGCGTTTTTGTTGTTGAGGGCTTTTCTTTTTGTGTCCATGAGGCTAGCATGACCCAAGATATGGCGGTTCATCTTTCAACTTCCGTACGCGAACTCCCAGGCATTGGCTTAACCGCAGGCAAGGATCTTGTGCGTCTTGGGATTGCCACGGTTTGTGATCTTTTGTGGCACACGCCGCGACGCTACGACGATTTTTCACGCACGAAACCTATTCCGCTCTTGCGCCATGACGATACGGTCACGCTCGTAGGCGCGATCAGTTCGATCGCGAGCCGTCCAAGCAAGAGTGGTCGCGTGATGCTCACGGAAGCGATGTTTGAAAACGAAACGGGGGCTCTCAAAGTCATGTGGTTTAATCAACCGTATCTTGAAAAAATGCTCCGGCCTGGGACGCGCGTGGCGCTTGCTGGTCGCGTGGACCGACGGTTTGGTGAGACGACGCTTGTGAATCCGGTCCACGAGCCGCCAGACATGCGCATGAACACGGGCCGCATCGTCCCGGTCTATGGCCTTTCCGGCTCCCTCACCCAGCGACGGGTTCGCGGCGCGGTCGCCGTTTCTCTCCCCGCCTTGAACGAGCTTTTTGACTGGCTTCCTTCCGAAATTCGCAATGCCGAGGCTCTGCCAACGCTCGCCGAGGCGCTGCGTATGGCGCATTTTCCGGACTCGGAGCACGGACTCTCCGTCGCGATCGACCGCCTAAAGTTCGACGAGCTTTTCCTGCACCAGCTTTTGTTTGCCGAGGTGCGCCGGCAGCGCGTGCAGCGGCGAGCGCATGCCATTCCGGTTCAGGTCGACCTCATGAAGCGGTTTGTCGACCGCCTCCCGTTTGCCATCACAAACGCGCAGCGTCGAGCCGCGTGGGAGACGCTTCAGGATCTCGCGCTCCCTACTCCCATGAATCGTCTGCTCCAAGGCGACGTGGGTTCCGGCAAAACGCTTGTGGCGATGATGGCGATCCTCGACGTGATCGCGGCCGGCAAACAGGCGGCGTATGTGGCGCCGACCGAGATTTTGGCCGAGCAACAATATCGAGCGGTTTGTGACACGCTTGCAGGTATGAACCTTGATGTTTCGATCAGCCTTCTGACGCGGACGAAATTTTTCTGCGACGGCCGAATGGTCGAGAAGGAGGAGATCCTTGCTGGCCTTGTTGACGGTTCGATCGGCGTTGTGGTCGGCACACACGCACTCCTTCAAGACACGGTGAAATTACCAAAACTCGCGCTTGTTGTTATCGACGAGCAACACCGCTTCGGCGTTGAACAGCGCCACGCGCTTTTGACACGCACAGACAACCATGCGCCGCATCTGCTCTCCATGACCGCCACCCCCATTCCTCGCTCGCTTGCCCTGACACTCTACGGCGATCTTGAATGCTCCACGCTGCGCGAGCGTCCGAAAGGTCGGCAGCCGATTGAGACCCGGTTTATCCCGCCTGGCAGGGAAGAGGACGTGCACACATTGTTGCGTGAGCACATCAAACAGGGAAGGCAAGCGTTTGTCGTTTGTCCACTCATCGATCCATCCGACGAGCTTGGCGCACAGTCCGTGACAAAAACGGCGGAGCGTTTGCGGCGCGGTCCGCTCAAGGGGTGTCGCGTCGGGCTTCTTCACGGCCAACTGAAAACCGTGGAAAAAGACGCGGTCATGTCCGATTTTGTGCGCGGTGTGCTTGACGTTCTCGTCTCGACGACCGTTGTTGAGGTCGGCGTTAATGTGCCGAACGCGACCGTGATGGCAATTTTCGGTGCGGAACGATTTGGCCTTGCGCAATTGCATCAGCTGCGCGGCCGTGTCGGGCGTTCCGACAAGGCTTCCTGTTGCGTGCTGTGTCCGGATGTCTTGACCGATGAGAGTCGTGCGCGTCTGCAAGCGGTCGTTGCCTCGCAGGATGGATTTGCGCTTGCGGAAAAAGATCTGCAGCTGCGCGGGGCAGGCAACGTATTTGGGCTTGCCCAATCCGGGTTTCCAGATTTTCGATTTGCCACGATCGCCGACACCGCCTGGATGCAAAAAGCCCACGCCTGGTCGCGTCGGCTACTTGAAGAGGATCCCAATCTCGAACGTCATCCACTTGTGAAAGAGCGGATGCGGCTTGCGTGGGACGAGCAGCATTTGGAGTAAAAAAAAGAAGGGACCTCTGCAAAACTGCGTCTTTTCGTCTCACGGGCACCCGTCGACCCCA
>CAYJVP010000071.1:0-4145 GCA_964373615.1 uncultured Gammaproteobacteria bacterium
CCACGCTCTGAAGCGGCGAGATCGCCTCCAGCCCTGAGCCCCCGCCCGAACCCCGTCCGACCGGATGCCGGTCATCCGGGCGGAGACCGCCAGCCCGACAGAGTCGTTCTGGCGGGGAGTCGTCCGGTCGGGCGGGTGTCGAAGGGTCACCCTTACGCGGAGGAAACGTGATAATTCCGGTGAAGGAAACCAAAAATCCAAGATCAAAATATCCCTGCGCTTCCTCCCGCGTGCCGGTGAAGCAATGCACAACGCCGCGTCGCTGAAGTTTCCCCGCCTCAACGTACTCCCGCAAAATCTCCCGCTGCTGTGCGTGCGCGTCGCGACAATGGATGACGAGGGGAAGATGGAGCTCGTCGGCAAGATCAAACTGCTTGCGAACTTCCCTCACTTGCTTTGCTCGCGCGTCCGAAACGTTCGCCTCTTCGGGGATGCGATAAAAGTCGAGCCCGCACTCGCCGATCGCCACGACCTTTGGATGCGTCGCCAACTCCCGATAGTATCCCGCATCAAACTCCTCACAACGCGTTTTAATGAGCGTCTCGGACTTCTCCTCTGGTCCAAGTTCCTCCTCGTCAAAAAATTTTTGCTCGCACGTGTGATTCGGATGCAGACCAATGGTCGTCCACACGCCGTCATAGCGCTCGGCCACGGCGAGACCCTTTTTGCTCGTCGTGCTTTGCGTGCCGACCGTGATCAGAAAAACACCCTCGTTCAGAGAGCGCTTGATCACCTCATCCATGTCCTCCCTATACGCTTGAAAGTGAATGTGACAATGCGTGTCGATAAAACGCATATCACGTTATCCGAAGCGACTCTGGAAACAGAGCCTGCAGCGCGGACATGACGGCAAGCAAATAATTCGCCACGGCGGAGTCGTCTAACCACGCAGACACCGTGCTGTCCGGCAAAAACTTCAGGGCAAAATAAATGATGACGCCCACCACGATCACCCCTTCCACAAATCCAAGCGCCGAACCCAATAAACGATTGATCGTTTTTGCAAACGGAATCCAGGACAAAATTCCAAAAACCTTGCCGAGGATCCAAAAAACCAGGCCAATGAGCTTTGAGATGAGAACGAACAAGATGATGAAGATGACAACGGAAGCAACACTCTCATTGTTGTTGAAAAAGAAACTAAATTTGTCCACGGCAGGTTCGAGGAGCCTTGTGGCGAGGACGATGCCGAGCACGGAACCGATGAGACTTCCAAGGGTGTGAACAAAGCCGAAAAAAAGTCCGAACAAGACAAATGCTCCGACGATGATGATAAGGACAAGATCAACAAGAGGCATAGATTAGGTGAGCTTTGGGAACAGAGGCTCTCCCTTTTTAATCAGTATACCAGGTTTCAGCTCTCCCCACACCCAGGCGGATTCAAAGGACTGGGTGAACTCCTTCGGAGGCTCGAGGCCGAGCTGCTCGAAGATGCGCTCGGACGACAACGGCATAAATGGTGAGAGCATCCAGGCGAGATGGCGAAGAGTCTCAAGAAGGACGTAGAGCGTGTCATCAAGCATTTTTTTCTCCCCTATTTTTGCAAGCTGCCACGGCGCCTGAACCTCCACGAATTGATTTGCCTGTCGCACGAGGCTCCACACCACTCCAAGCGCATCGTGAAACCGAAGCTCTTCCATGGCTAGATGGTATGCCGGCCAGACCCCCGCAAGAAACCCGTCCGCGACCTCGGGCACGTTGCCCTCCGTGTACTTTTCCGTCATGGTCAGCACGCGATGCACGAGGTTCCCGAGCTCGTTGGCAAGATCTCCTTCGTAGCGCTGCTTCAGCCGGTCTTGTGAAAAGTCCCCGTCTCCGCCAAATGGAATCTCGCGAAGAAGAAAGTACCGGAGAGTGTCGTTGTCGTATTGTTTCACGACCTCGAGCGGATCGATCACGTTGCCGAGCGATTTGCTCATCTTCTCGCCATCAACCGTGAAAAAACCGTGGGCAAAAACTTTCTTCGGCAAAGGCAACCCCGCGGACAGAAGCATGGCCGGCCAGAGCGCGCAGTGGAATTTAATGATGTCCTTGCCAACAAGATGTACACTCACGGGCCACCACTTTGCAAACTCTTTTTCGTTTGTTCCAAAGCCGACACCAGAAATGTAATTGATGAGCGCGTCAAACCAAACGTAGATGCGCTGCGATTCATCACCAGGAACGGGGAGGCCCCAACGCATGGTTTCGCGCGAAATCGACACGTCGGTCATGAAGTTGCGAATGTAGGAGAGCACCTCGTTTGCGCGCGCTTCTGGCTGGATAAATTCAGGATGCAGGCCGATGTGCTCAAGCAGAGCGTCTCGATACTTGGTCAAGCGGAAAAAATAATTCTTCTCTGCAAGTTTTTCCGGCGCTTGCTTGTGGATGGCACACTTCCCTTCGACAAGCTCGCCCTCGGTCACAAACGCCTCGCACCCTTGGCAGTACAACCCCTCGTACGTCCCTTGGTAAATGTCACCTTTCGTCTCGACCGCTTTCCAAAATTTCTCAACCGCAAGCTTGTGATCCGCTTCGGTCGTGCGAATGAAGCGATTGTGCGTGAGTCCAAGCGAGTCGAACGTCTGCTGCCACACAGCAGCCATTTCGTCGAGATACCCCTGAATATCGCCCTCCTTGCCCGCAGCTTTCGCCGCCTCCACGTTCTTCTGGCTGTTCTCATCTATGCCGGTCAGAAAAAAAACCTCCTCGCCGAGCATGCGGTGATAGCGCGCCAAAACATCCGCGGCAATCGTCGTGTACGCGTGCCCAATCGAAGGTTTGCCGTTCACGTAGTAAATCGGGGTGGTCAGGAAAAATTTTTTGGACATACGACAATAACGAATTCGCCTTTTATGCTATCAGCCTGAAGCCCTCCTGTCACCTGTGCAGTTGTCCCTCGATAGATCGTCTCATGAAGTTTTGTCAGTTCGCGACAGACAACGACCCGACGATCCGCAATGGCCGCGCGAAGTTCCGCGAGCGATTTTAGAATCCGATGCGTGGACTCATAAAAAACAACGGTCGTTTCTTGGGAGGCGACATGCGTGAAAAACGTCTTTCTCCCTTTCTTGTGCGGAGGAAAACCCAGAAACAAAAATTCATCCGCGGGAAAGCCGGAAACGGAAAGCGCCGCAATGAGTGCGGACGGACCGGGGATCGGCACAATCTCTACGCGAACTCCAAGTCGGGCGGCGACCGCTTGCACAAGGTTACCTCCTGGATCGGAAATGGAGGGCGTTCCGGCGTCCGTCACAAGCGCGAGGCTCTTCCCTGCCTCAAGCATGGAGAGAATCTCGTTTACGCGACGAGCGTCTGCGTGTTGGTGGTACGCTACGAGTGGTTTGCGGATGTCGTATGCGGCGAGAAGTTTTGACGTGACGCGCGTATCTTCGCATAAAATCGCGTCAACGGATCGCAGTGTCTCAAGCGCGCGCTCTGAAATATCTTTCAAGTTTCCAATCGGCGTCCCAACAATAAACAATTTACTCATACACTTCCCCTTCCGGATACAGCGCGGCCCAACAAAACCAGTACACGATGCGCGCGTTTTTCGGCCGTTCCGCTTCTGAAAGCGCATTCCATGCTTCCGTGGTGTAAGCCACCGAGCGTTCTGCGTCCGCAAATCCGTACACAAGCGTTTTTGCGTCAAGACGATCATCCACGCGCGAAATCGGAAACCAAATCTCTCGGGAGCTCATGTACCGCTCGTACGGATTTCGTGTGTAGTCTCGCGTGGCGCCGGTCTCTCGCGACAACACCTCGGCGTTTGGATACGCCCGTTTGAACTCAGACCAGATCATGACCGTGGATGGATATGTCTCAAGCTGAGTCTCGGAACGTTGGCCTAAGATCGCTTTTCCGGAGATCTGTCTCCACAGCGATTCTGTTGCGCGGTCGTACATCACAAAATTATTGTCGAGAAGCTTTCCAGAGGTTCCAAATTCAACCACGCCCGCTTCCCCGCCAAGGTCGCGATCGTAAACAATGCCCGCGTGGCAAAGAGGACAAAAGGTGATCGCGAGCGACGCGCCGTTGAATGTGTCGTTCACGATCTCGTGCCAGACCAAAATTTGGTACGGATAAAATCGCACGTTGCCATCGACTTCGACCACAAGCCCTTCCCCGTCGTCTTTCAAATATTCGTCCGCGGCAGCGACGGACTC
>CAYJVP010000072.1:0-3997 GCA_964373615.1 uncultured Gammaproteobacteria bacterium
TTGTTTTTCGTTGCTCAGGATTCAGATACAGAACGAGTTTCGTAATTCACAGCACCGAGACATCCTCCTCGGGCTCAAAGTGTCCGCCCGGGAGAGCGAGCTTCCCCGAAAACGGCTCTTCGCCGCGCTCGATCAAGACGAGCTCTTCCCCCTCGACGATCACAGCCAGGTCGACCGTGAGGATGGTTTGTGCATGCTCCATGTTCTGCCTCCTCTCCCTAGGGGGAGATTCGCACGCTCATCGCCGCCTGTCAACGGTTGAAGATCCTTCCATCGCGCCAACCTTCGAGGTACACTAGAAAGATGTAATAGTCACTCTCTATGGCCTCTTCCGTTTTCCTTGCCCTCTCTCTTACCCTGTTCGTCATCTGGGGCATCCTGTTCTTTTTTTCAAAACGCACCCGCCGAGAACAGGTCGTCATGAGCCTCCTCGGCCTCATCCTCTCGCCCGCGGTCATGATGGTTTCCCTCACCGACTATCGTCGCGCGCTTCCGCTCACAAGTGGTGTCCTTGCCATTGAGGACTTTCTGTTCGCGTTCTGTCTTGCGGGAGTCGCGGCGGTCATCTACGAGGCCCTGCTTGGGAAACATCTCGTAAAATGGCGCGGTCCGCGCATCCTGTTGCGTCCAAAACCGGTACATTGGTTGGCGCACATGGTCATTATTCTTGGCATCTGGGCGGGAATTACGGTTGCCGTGATGGGGCTCTTCCCAATCCCTTCGGTCTACGCGTTTGCGACTGGCGGACTTTTGATCGGCACCTACATCATCGCCGACCGCCACGACCTTCTCTTAAACGCGCTGTTTTCCGGTGCGCTCACCATGCTCATCCTTTTTGTGCTCGAGCAGGTGTTTTTTACGCGCCTGTTCCTGATCGACGCGGCCGGCGTTTGGCAAGTCGAAAATCTGTCCGGTCTTCTTATTGGTTCCGTGCCCGTGGAAGAATATCTCTGGTTCGGTGTGGTCGGATTTGCCATGGGACCGCTTTACGAGTACGTGCGTCGATATCGTCTAAAGTAGTATGCCGCAATCCGAGACGCATAGAGAACTCGCCTGGATTCCCGAAGACGAGGGGCAGTTGTCCGTCGATGTTCTTGAGGATGAACGGTTCATTTACATCCGCTCGGCGGTCGCCGGAACGCGCGCCGAGGACCTCGATATTTCCGTCACGCACGATACGATCACCATCCGCGGCCGCCGCGATCACGGGTGCCGAGCTTGGCAAGACGCCATCACGCATATCGAAGAGTGTTACTGGGGCGCCTATTCGCGCTCCGTCGTGCTTCCCTCGCATGTGCGACCAGAGGAGGCTGATGCGGAGATCAAAAACGGCATCTTGACAATCACGCTTCCGAAGGCTGAAATGGCATCGAATCTCGATGTGTTAGAGGTTGAATAGACGACTATGCCCGAACTCCCGCACGCATTGGCGGCAAAAATATCAAAACTGACAACCGAGTCCGTGACGCTGACGACGGACGACGATCAGGTCGTGCGCTGGCCACGGCGGCTGCTTCCCCCGGACAGCGCGATTGGTGACCTTGTTCACCTTCTTGCCGTTGCCGACCGCGACACAGACGCCGAGCGACAGCGACTGGCGAAGGAGGTCCTTCGAGAAATGCTTCGCGGTGACTAAGCTATGACGGCGACGACGAAACGCATGGTGTCTGTGATCGGGGTCGCGTGCATCGCCGTCTTTTTGTTTTTCTCTGGAATCTACGTCTTCGCGCAGTCCTACGACGGACGCATTGCCCCGAATGTTTCGATCGGCTCGCTCGACGTCGGCGGGATGGATCCGGAGATGGCGCGACAAAAGCTGCACGAGCGCATCGATGCGTTTTTGCTCGACGGCATCGAGGTCGCCCTGGGTGACGACACGGCAACTCTTGCGCTTACGAGCATTGGAACGAGCGACCAAGACGCAAGCGCAACCTACGTGGCGCTCGACGTAGACGACGCCGTAGAGGAGGCCATGCGTGCCCACCGCCAAGGCCCAGCATGGCTTGAGCCCCTGCGACTTCTTTGGTCTTATCTCAAACGAGAGGAGATCGGCCTCTCCGGCTTTCTTGACGACGCACGCCTCCTTGAGGCTCTGCGGAACGCGTTTCCAAACGCGGAACATCCTGTTGCGAATGCAGGATTTCAATTCGAAAAGACTCCCGACGGCTGGATCGCAACGGTCACCCAGTCCGCAAACGGAAGCGAGTTTGATCTCGACGAATTCCTCGTAAACCTCGAGGGGCGGCTCTCGGACCTGACTGCACGTGCCATTCCGCTGAGCGTTCTGACGATTGAACCCGAGGTTTTAGAAGCAGGCGTAGAGCCTCTTCTTCAGCCTGCTCTCAACATCTTGAGGCAGGCTCCCTACACGCTCACCTATGACCCGGACCGCTACACGCATAAAGAGTGGGTTGTCACCGATGAACTCCTGACGGCGTCGCTGCGCGCCGTGAAAGAACCCATGGGCGACGCCGCGATCGGCCTCTCACCCGAAAATCTCGAGGCGCTCTACGAGGCGATTGCGCAGGTGATCGAACGACCTGCCTCTGACGCGCGGTTTGCGATCGAAAATGGACGCGTAACCGAATTCGTCGCCTCGTCAGTCGGTACCTCACTTGATCGTGTGGGCACAACCATTGAGCTGGAAAAACTGATCGGCGGGGACACGATCGAATCCAAAGAAACCGCGCTCGTCGTAAACACAATCGAACCGGACGTTGCGACCGGTGAGGTGAATGACGTCGGCATTAAAGAGGCGCTCGGTGTGGGAACATCAAACTATCGCGGCAGTCCTGCCAATCGCATCAAGAATATTCGAAACGGCGTTCGACTTTTAAACGGAATCCTCATCCAACCGGATGAAACATTCTCGCTGTTAAACGCTCTCAAACCATTCGACAGCGAGAATGGCTATCTCCCGGAACTCGTGATCAAGGGAGACAAGATCGTGCCAGAAATCGGCGGCGGACTCTGCCAAATCGGAACCACGACCTTCCGTGCGACCATGAACTCCGGACTTCCAATTACACAGCGTCAAAACCACTCCCTGGTCGTCCGTTATTACAACGATCCGAGCAACGGAAACCCCGGAACGGACGCGACGATTTATGACCCCGCACCGGATTTCCAGTTCCGAAACGACACGGGGAACCCGATACTCTTCCAGGCCGAAATGGATGAAGAAAACACCGAGCTCCGCTTCACGTTTTGGGGAACGTCCGATGGTCGAAAGGGTTCGTATACGCCGCCGGAACTCATCCGCTGGATCGCGGCCGGCGAATCACGCGATGTCGAAACGGAAGATCTCCCGCCCGGCGAACGGCAGTGTCAATCCGCCCATGTTGGAGCCGACGCGAAATTCACGTACACCATTGAACGGCCAGATGGAGAAAAAGAGCAAACGGTTTTTGAATCGCACTACCGTCCCCTGCCAGAGATCTGTTTGGTCGGAAAAGATCCGGAGATATCTGAAGAAACAACCGAGCAAGACGCTGCGGAAGCGAAAGACGACGTGAACGAAGGCAATGTCTTATCCACAGACACACTCTTGCCAGAGGATGAGAACGCGCTACTATCTGAATGACCCTTCGCGCGGCAGGATGCTGCGCAGGATGTCGGCGGCCGCAAAGGCCACCATGGAACAAAAAGAAAAAACGTTGTCTTCAGTAACCTGCAGGCAAGAAGTTTCAATGACGGAATGCTCGAGTCGAAACCCGATACATCCGTTACTGAAACCCCATGCTTGTCGTGCCTGCAGATGACTGGTGACAACGCGCCCTCTGTACCAGATCGCTCTGGTACAGTTTTCGTTTCAGCGGTCCCCTCTGTAAAACAAGGTCTTCTTTATTACTCCTTGAGTTTAAAGAACAGCGCATTTTAATGCGCAGAACCAACGTTGTCAAGAGGGCTTTCCTCGTCCATGTTAACTCGTTCTAACAGTCCCGTCAAGTTCGATATTTTCGCTAAAAATTAGTAAATAAATTTTGTCAAAAAAATA
>CAYJVP010000073.1:0-3805 GCA_964373615.1 uncultured Gammaproteobacteria bacterium
TATGCCCATCAAAAAAGCTGCAAAAAAATCCATGCGCCAGGATGCCAAGCGACTCCTCCGCAACCAAACGGCCAAGGCTGAACTTCATTCCCTGCGCGTGAAACTGCGCAAACTCGTGGGGGCCGGTAAGAACTCCGAGGCCATGGAACTTGCTCGATCGATCGTCCAAAAGATGGACAAGTCTGTGTCCCGCGGGATTTTCAAAAAAAATACTATCACACGCCTGAAGTCTCGGATGATGAAGAAGTTGCAAGCGATCAGGACCAAATAAAAACATCCGCCTGACATGGGCGGTGTTTTTATTCCGGGATAGATCGCCACATGATCTCGAATTGTTCGCGATGCATCTGGACGATATTTTTGTTTTCCGTGACCATGGCGAAAATCGGTGGGATGATTTGGTGGATGACCACCTTTTTAGGAATCACGACGAGGTTCGTCGTAAGTTTCGTTCTCGCGGGTAAAATTTTGATCGTTTCGTTGTAGTTCCGCTCTCGTCGCTTATGTTCGCGGGCGATCTCGGAGTCCTGTGTCAGCATGCGGATGTTGATATCGAACTTCGCTCGACGCTTGATGAAATCGAGGAAATATTCAGGGTCCTGATTAAGCCACTGACGGAGGTCGGCCAAGATGAGATAGTCCTCGTGCGGGCGAACATCTTTGAGCAACCCTTCGTATACGGACTTCACTGATTCGAGACCTTCGTAGTAGTGGAGAAATGTCTCTTCGCCCTTGAGGTTGTAGAGAGCGGAAAATTCTGGAAGGGCGGTTTTGAGTTTTTGTTTACGCGCCTCAAGGATCGATTCGAGTTTTTCTGGCGGTTCGGCCGCATAGCGCTTTTTGAACCCGCGTTGCTCGGTCGACATGAGACCTTTCTGCTTCAAACTCTCGAGTACAGAGTAGACGGTCGTGCGTTTGAGCTCGGACGCTTTGGCGAGTTTAAGCACGGTCACGGGTCCGAGGGAGAGAGCATGAAGATATACCTTCGCCTCGTTTTCCGAGAGCCCGAGGTCGACGAGCGTCCCGAGGAGCTGTTTTTTTTTGCATATTTTGTCGAACTGATCGACGTCATTCCAGGCCAGTATTTAAGCTTAAATTCGATTTGGACTACAATTCTGTCGACAAATATGACACATTTTAGCCAAGGGCGCAAACTGTGATCAGGAGGATCAATGGGCTCTCACTCCTCGCTCTATCACCTGCACTTCGATGCATCCGTGCTTCCCACGGAGCTCGATCGGCTCATGGCCGAGCGCTACGGGTTTACCCCGAATGATTTCTGTGGGCATCCGCCCGGGTACCGCCACTTCGAGCCGGTCTTCCACCGCGTGAGGAAGTTCGACGACGTGAACGAGTTCGGTCACGTCTGGGATGAGATCGAACCGCAGTTGCGGGACGGTGGGTTCGAAGGCTACATCGAGGGGGAGTTCGTGAAGACCGAAACCACGCTCGCCGAGACTCCGTACAAGGAGGGGGTTCCGGTCCCGTTCCGTGTCGTTCGGCGGCGCCTCAAGGGACATCCGGACGAGCCGTTCCGTCAGGCGGAGTTCCACCTCACGCTCGATCGGGATCGGTCGGATCCGCGGCTGATCGAATCGCTTCTCAAGGCCGGGCTCTACGGTGCGTACTTACCGAAGCCTGGCTACACAGCGCTCGTTCTTACCATGCAGGGGTACCTCCGCGACATCCGACCGCTCATCGGGCGTCTGAAGGACCACCTCGAACAGGTCGGCGGTGTCGTGCGTGGGAAACTCAAAGAAGAGCGTGCCATCCGCTGGGCGATCTTCGGCGGGGCAGACCACACGACTCTACCCGAAATCGCTTCCCAGGTCGTCTACACCACGTAGCCGACCTCTTTCTATTTCGAGGTCCCTTTATCGTGGGCGGTGACCACTATCCGACACCGGGTGTCGGACAAGACGTTGCTAAAAGACGTAGATGATCATCCAGACGCCGAGGCCGACCAGAAGCAGGCCGGTGGCCAGGCGCATCCAGGACCGATATTTTTCCCGCCAGGCCTCGAGACGCTTGGTGCTCAGGCCGTAGGAGACGGCCAAGAGGATGACGATGAGCGGCAGGACGAAGATGAGGTTGTAGAGGAGAAGCAGGTTGACGTTTGAGATGTTGAGGCCGGAGAGAGACATGAGGGTCAAAACGGCGATATAGACCGCCCCGGTGCAAGGCAGTTCGACCAGGGCCACAAAGACGCCCAGGCCGAATGAGGTGCTCAGGCGTTCGGAAACGCGTTTCACGTGCACCTCGATGCGGCGGGCGGCCGAAGGGAAAATGGCCAGAGACGGTCCGCGCCCAAGCCAGAACGAGTCCTTGATTTCCAGGAGCCCTGCCAGAATGACCAGAACGCCAATCACAATATAGAGCGTGGTGGCGATGTTGCCGAGTTCGCGGATGACCGGCAGGAGAATGAGGCCGGCTGCCAGATAGGTGAGGAAAACGGCCAAGATGTAAACGAGACCGTGCGTCATCACCTGCTCCTTGCGCTTAAAGGTACGGCGGAGATAAGCCAAAAGAAAAATGAGCACGCCAAAGGCGCACGGGTTCACGCTGTCGATGACGGCCGCTCCGATCAGGAGCGGGAGATTCAAGGCGACCGGATCCATAATCAGCAGAAGCGGCAGACCTTGGGTTCGGCTTTTTTCTTCTCCGCCTCACAGCACTTCGGACAGCAGTAGCGGCGCAGGCCGATCTTGACCAGCTTGTCCGCCGCCTTGCCGCAGAACGAGCAGGTTGGCGTTTTCTTTTTAATCATAGATGAGGATGATGACATCGCCGTCGCGAATTTCATAGTCGCGGAAAGCCGCGTTTTCTTGCCCATTGACGGTCATGTAGAGCGTATCCGGCTCTTCGTCAGGACAACTGTTATCGTTCTGATACTCGAGGAGCTGTGTTGAAGAGAAAGGCACTTCCACTGCATCCATGAACTCGCCGAGCGTCACGGATTTGCCTTCGGGCACCAGACCCTCGATGTGAATTTTGTGCGGGTCTTTGTGTGTGTGCAGAAGCGGAGTGCCGCGATTGAGCGGCAGGCGCAGCTCAGCCCCGCAGGCGTACATGTCGAGTCTCGCATGCCAGTGCACGGCGCGAAACCCGGGCACTTCTTCTAGCACCACGCCATGCTCCTCAATGTCGCTTTGCAGGTACACGTACGTGGAGTAGCCAAGCAGGACGACAAGAATGCCGGCGAGCAACCCTCCGACGATGTAGATGGTGTGGCGATGGCGCCGAAAAATGGACACGCGGGCATTATATCACGTTGTGGGCAGTTGACCGACGAGCGCGCTCACGGCTAAATCCACGGCCAGGTCGTCTTGGTAGCGGCCTTGTTTGGTGCCGAGGTCGAGGCGGTAGAGAAGGTCATGGGCGGTCTCGAGAGATTGGCGGGTGAAACTGCGGGCCTGGGAGATGGCTTTGGAGGCGACGAAGGGATGGATGCCGAGTTCGCTGGCGATAATGTCTTTGGTCGCGCGGGGATTTTCGTCGAGGACACAGCGCGCGCCAAGCAAGATGCGCACTTGGCGGCTGAGCATGCTGAAGATGTAACCGTCGGCGGCGCCGGAGAGGCGTTCTTCTTCGAGAAGTCTGAGCGCCTCTTGCGTCCGCCGTTGCGCGACGGCGTCAACAAGCGCGAAAATTTGATCGTCGAAGGAGGCGCGCACCAGCTTTTTTACCATCTCGACGGTGACGGGTTTGCCATTGGCAAACGCCACGAGTTTTTCGATCTCGCCATTCATCTGCCAGAGGTCCGAGCCGACGGCTTCCACAAGCGCACGCAGCGCGTCAAGCGCCA
>CAYJVP010000074.1:0-3393 GCA_964373615.1 uncultured Gammaproteobacteria bacterium
GACAGACCAGAGCCGCGCTCTGGACTTGGAATGGAACTGCCTCCAAAACGGGCCGGCAAGTGGTCCTTTCCGAGGTGGGTGGTCACGGGCTTGACTCGCGAGGGAAACGTTCACGTAGGAGGCAACGCGGTCCTTCAACCCTCTCCTTCGACCCTTTACCGGGTCTTTTTCTTTCTTTGACCCATTACGATTTTCATGTATACAAACCCCGAACGATCTTTTTTATACGACGGCGACCCAGACGGACGCGTAGGTTGCGAGCGAATGCGTGAACACGCCGTTCGCGACGGAAGGGAAGGAACGCGAGCGTGAGTTGATGAAACCGGAGCGCTTGTGAGGACATAGAAGAGTGAAATTAATTTTTGGCAATTCTAAGTCCGGCCAGTGCGACGCGTGATCCCCAGCGCGTTTCACCGACCAGGCTTTGAGTGCCAAACTTCCAGTCTGTTTATACGGGTTTAAATTGTCGAATCACCGCTCGAACGACCCCCTGAATGATGCAGTCTTTGACGAAAATGGGGTTCATGGCGCTGTTGGCAGGCTGCAAACGTATGCGATTCGCCTCGCGATAGAATCTTTTGAGCGTCGCGTAGGTGTTATCGAGAAGGGCGACCACGACCTCGCCATTTTTAGGTGATGGATTGCGCTCAATCACGACGTAGTCTCCGCTCAAAATTCCGTCTTCGATCATGGACTGACCCTTCACCTTCAGGACATACGAATTTGCGCCATCCACGACGAAGTTTGTTGGCACGGCCATGGTTTCGTTTTGCTCGACCGCTTCAATCGGAGCGCCTGCCGTGATGAGCCCGGCAAGCGGGAGCATGACCGCAAACGTCGGTGATTCTTCCTGAACGATGATTTCGATCGAGCGCGCCTCGCCATCTTCGCCGACGGTGATCGTTCCTTTCTCCACAAGACTTTGAACGTGTTGGTGCACCGTGGCTGGGGAAGAGAGGTCGAAGTGTTCGGCAATTTCGCGATAACTTGGCGCGTACCCGTTTTCAGCTCTATAAGATCGGATATAAGACAGAATTTCGGCCTGTTTTTTTGTGAGGGATGTCATAGGTGTTCGTTTTATGTTCGTATTGTAGACCGAACAAAAGCCGAACGCAATAGCTTGACTGTGGATAACTTTCCAACACGAGGTGTTGCCAAAACGAGGTGCTGGCATGGATTGCTAGAACAACACATTTCTGTTAACTTTATGACTCTCTATGCCCAAAGCCGTTGAATCCGTGATGGCCGGACAGCCGGACAAGGTGTGCGACCAGATCGCGGACGCGATCGTGGATGAATTTTTGCGTCGCGATCCGGACAGCCGCGTGGATGTGAAGGTGCTCGGCTCTCACGGGATGGTGATGGTCGGCGGCGAGGTAAACTCGAGCGCGGATTTTGATCTCTCCGCGCTCGTCAAACAGGTGTACCGCGACATTGGGTACACGGACGCGACGGAGGTGTTCGTGAACGTGGAGTCGTCCTCAGACGAAATGAGAACAGCGCGCGGCGCCACGGATACCGTGGTCGTACATGGATACGCCACGCGCGAAACCAGAGAGTACCTCCCCTTGCCGCTTGTCTATGCGCACAGTCTGGCGCGCCGCATTGATGATCTCCGCCGTTCGGATCCTTTGTTTTCTTGGCTTGGGCCAGACGGGAAGGTACAGATTGTGGCGGAAAAGAAAAAAATCATCGGCGTGACGTTGCTTGCCCAACACGCCGCTGACATAGAACCGCGCGAGGTGCAGACGAAGTTGCTCGATCGCGTCATCATGCCAATTCTCGGTGAGACAGGCGTGCAGATTTTCATCAATCCGCTCGGCCCATTCGTGACCGCTGGTTTCCATGCGGACAGCGGAGTGAGCGGCCGCAAGCCGTCCGTGGATTTTTACGGCGGCCTCGTTCCACATGGCGATGGCTCGCTCTCGGGCAAGGACCCATGCAAAGCCGAACGCGCGGGCGCCTACATGGCGCGCTTCATTGCCAAAAATCTCGTGGCGCAGGGACTTGCTGAATCCCTCCTCGTGTCCTTGGCCTACACCATGGGTCGTTCTGAGCCAATTGTGATCGATGTGAAGGCCGCGGGTACAAAGACTCGCGGGACGACGTTGGACTTCTCAAACCTCGTCAAACAACAATACGACCTACGGCTCGAAGCAATTGCCGAGCGGCTGGATCTTAAAAAACCTCGCTACCGCACCACGGCCGTGTACGGCCATTTTGGAAAAGATGGCTTGCCGTGGGAGGAGGTCATGAAACCTTAAAACCTCGCTGAACACGAGCCACTCAATGCTGCTGTTTTTTGAATTTACGACATACGAACTCAGGGAGGTCTGACCAAAAGAGGGCCAAGCATCCTCCCAAGAGCCCAATATCGCGCACCGTGATCGCATCAATCCCAGAGACGGTGAGCACGATCACCATGTGAAGAGCGCCGAGGAGCCCGGCCACCCACACGAAGCTGTCGATGAGAAAGAGGACGCCGATCACGATGTCGAGGATCGCGATCTCGATCATTGTCACTTCAAGCGACTGCGGGAGCAGGTTCAAGGCCCATGGTTGCAAAAACCCTCCCCAAAATTCCGGGTCGCGGAAGATGAGCACGCCGATCCAGAGGAACGTAATGCCCATTGCCACGCGCATGATGTGGTAGCCTGTGTTTTTCATAACGGTTTCAAAAGGTCAAGTTGTTCGCTTAGAATGATGAGCGCCATGCAGGCGACGGTCGCCGCGGACATGAGGCACCAGAAGCACCACGCTTTGATGACGCGCCATTGCAAAAATACGAAATAGGCGGACATGATGACCGCGGTACTGACGTTTAGAATCACAAAGAGGAACCATGCCTCGATCGGTTGGACGCCGATGACGGCCAGGGCAGAGAGAAAAGCCGTCCAGGAATAGAAGAACAAACCAAGCACGTCGTTGTGCATCCCAAAGATTCGGTTGTACGAACTTGTGAGCACCTTCGCGCATCCGCCGCCAATCGGGCAGACAGGTTTTTCCTCTAGTTTTCGCTGGCGAATAAGATACACGGTTTCGCTGATCCCGATCGCGGCAAGGGTAAAGAGCAGGGTGTAGGCGGTCATAGAGGGAAGGCGGCAATGGGCAAAAGGGTCAAAGGATTCAACGGACGTCGATTAGGGACCTCTGAAAAACTGATGGATTTTCGTTGAACGGGCTGTCCATCCCCATGAGACGTACTGTCAGCCTTCGCCAAGGCTTCGGCTGATCCGCCTCCGGCGGAAAAGGTACGTCGAATGGGGTGGACGGGTGCCCGTGAGACGAAAAGACGCAGTTTTGCAGAGGTCCCTTTATTTTATTGAATCGAGGCGAGCCTTTACTGCCTCCCAATCTATTGCCTTGAAAAATGCCTCGATATAGTCCGCGCGT
>CAYJVP010000075.1:0-3374 GCA_964373615.1 uncultured Gammaproteobacteria bacterium
CCACCAAAACACCCCCTCGCACGCGAGGGGGTGTTTTGTGAAATCCTTACGACGACAGGATGCTATCGAGAATGGACGAAACCGTGCTAAACGGCAGCGCGCCCTTGATCGCCTTGGCGTTGCCATCCGCATCGATCACAAACGATCCCGGCGTTCCGCTCACGCCCGCTTTTGCGCCACCCTGCTGGTCGGATGAGATGTGTTCCAGATACTTATCGGACTTCAGACATGCATCAAACGACGTCGTATTCAACCCCAGATCCTTTGCAAGCTGCGCGTACAGATCGTCCCCGAGCGAACTTTGATTTTCAAAGAGCTTGGCTGCGTACTCCCAGAACTTTCCCTGCGCCCCAGCACACTCGGCGGCCTCGGCGGCCGGTTCGGCCTCGGGGTGGAACGAAAGCGGAAAGTGACGATACACCCACTTCACTTTGCCGGCGTACTCCTCCATCACCTGCTCCATGGTCGGGTGGAACCGACTGCAGTAGGGACACTGAAAGTCAGAATATTCAATGATCGTCACGGTCGCGTTCGGATCGCCATACACGTGGTCGTCCGCGGTCACGACCGGCACCTCGCCAACCACGTCCTCCGCGGCTGCAGCGGCCACCTCGGCCGCCGACGGCGCTACCGCCGCGGCCGCCGAGTCTGTATCTTCTGCCTCCGATCCACCGCCGCCTCCTTCAAGGACACCTGCGTCTGAGTCGGCAAACAACGCAAATTCACCAGCCGCTCCGCCACTCACCACGTACGACCCGAGGACAACAAAACCTATTGTTCCCATCACAAGCAAGCTGCTAATACAGCCAAGAATGAACGCCTGTTTTGGATGAAGAAGATCAAAGAACGATTTTTTGGGTGTGTCAGAAAAATTTGAGGGTTCCATCATAACGAATATCTAAGAATAGAGAATGAGACGGCGATTTTGCGTTGGCCTCTTGGGACCTCTTCTAAAATCCATGCGTAGCAACAAATGCGGGAAGAAAAATATCGTTCACGAAGGGCCTACGGTGGGAAAGTATCGGATGGAGAAATCGCCGACGAAAACGAATAGCGGGATCTAATGAACCCCTCACACGGGCGGACCATGCAAAGACGAACGCCACCGCAATGGGCAGAATGAATTTCCATACCGATGGCAATGTCGCCTGATCAACGCGCTCAAGCGTGCTAAAAGACGCAACGAGCTGCTCGCTGGCACAGTATGGACCGTGGCTTAAGAGCGTGTCTGTCTTGGCACAAGAGACAGGCGCACCTAAGCCAAAGAACCCCCAGCACAACAACAACAGAAGAAGGATGCCGACGTGTTGCATGGGTCTATTCATAAGTTCTCATCGTCCTCCAATTCTAACGGTTGCGTAGGTGGCGTCAACCAGGAGGATTCCTCTCGACGAGAAAAGGCCAGAAAGACAAAACCAAGGAGAACGAGGACGAACGCCCAGATAAGCATGCCCGTGAGGATTCCCGTGAACCCACAGGTCACAGCGACAAAAAATCCATCCTGGAATCCAGATATGCCGGTTGTCGGTTGGCAGGTTTCGAGAGCTCCTTCGGCTAGCTTGATGCCGGTCAACGACGCGCCAACGGCACAGAAAAACGCCGCGAGGCTGAACAGACAACTGAACCGAACCTTTCGCAACCGCATGAGCCGCAAGAGCGCCACGGCCGCAAAAAATACGCCTCCAAAAATCCAATAGAAAAGAAAAAATAAAAAGGACAAGAAAACGACGAAAATCATCTGTTCCGCGGACATACCTATAAAACGGGTAAGCCTGAATCATTCGCGCCGTAGCGGCCGTAACTATCGTAACGACGGCGAGCGGAGGGCTTGAGGAGAAAAAACACGGCACGGACAATGGGAAACCTCGAACCCACCACAATGTTCATGGGGCCAACATTCTTCAATTCGAGCGTGACGAACTTGGGCTCCTCCCCTGTATCGAATATGGCCGATGTGGCATGGACCGCAAGGCCGAGACGCCCAAGCGTACTACGCCCATCAATGAGCATGCCGATCCGCTCGGAAATCCCCACCCGCTCAAACGTTTGCGCGATCACAAACGCCCCTGGTGACAGCGTGTAGGTGTCATGATCACCGAGAATTTTTTTCTGATAGGCGGGCGCCTTCCCACTGACAAGATTTACGGTGGCTCCAACAGGAGGAAAGAGAAGCGTATCCCCAAGATGCAACGTCAGACCTGCCGGACGAAGATCCATTTCGGAAAATGGCTTAACGACAATGTCGCTTGAACGCATGAAGGAGAGAATCGATGCGTCCGAAAGCATACGTTAGACCTGATTGGTCAGAAACAGGGTGGCGGCAAGAAACATCAAAAAGAGACCACCGAAGATGAGCCCAAGGGAGCCGAACTTTATTTCTTTGGAGGCAATCTTTCCGCCGCGGCGAAACAAAAGGATTCCGGCGATAAAACTGAAGAGTCCAAGAATGAAAAATGCCATAGATGATGGTAGGCCTGGATGGACTCGAACCATCGACCACCGAGGTATAAGCTCGGCGCTCTAACCAACTGAGCTACAGGCCTGAAATAAGGTTGCGAGGCCCAGCGTAGCAAAAAAACGATATTTTTGCTACTGTGTCGCCACATGACTCTCCCACTGTCGCCGCTCTCCATTCTTTTTGAAAACGACGACGTGGTTGTCTTTGACAAGCCGGCTGGCGTGCTTGTGCATGCCGCACCAGGCCTTCATGAACCAACCATGGTCGATGCCCTGCTTGCGCACAACCCGAAGATGCGCGGAATTGGCGAGGATCCCTTGCGCCCAGGCATCGTGCATCGGCTGGATAAACTGGCCTCCGGGGTCATGATCGCCGCCAAAACGCAGGGAGCGTTTACGCACCTAAAACGTCAATTTGCCGAACGACACGCCAAGAAAGAATACCTAGCACTCGTGTACGGAAAACTTCCGCGCGACACAGGAACGATCACCTTTCCGCTTGCGCGCTCGAAAAAAACCGGCAAGATGGTCGCAAAACCGCATGGCGAAGAAGGAAGGGATGCGATCACGCACTATGAAGTGATCCGACGATTCAAAATCGCGACCCTTATGCATGTCCGGATCGAAACCGGCCGCACGCACCAAATCCGCGCTCACTTCCGCGCGATCGACCATCCGATCGTTGGCGATCCGCTGTACGGAAAAAAACACATGCGCCACATTCGTCCGATCGAACTTCCGCGCATCTTCCTGCACGCCGAACGCCTCACGATCGAACTCCCCGGCGGCGAAATAAAAACCTTTACGGCTCCCCTTCCGCAGGAGCTCGAAGCACTTCTCAACATTCTTCCTGTCACCTAAAGGGACCTCTGAAAAACTGATGGATTTTCGTCAAACGGGCTGTCCATCCCCATGAG
>CAYJVP010000076.1:0-3206 GCA_964373615.1 uncultured Gammaproteobacteria bacterium
TCGGACCTTTGGCGCGACGGATTGAAGCTCGCGTCGTATTGTCCGCTGTGCGAGACGCGGTACAACCCAATGGAGGCGCAGGTCGTTGGCGAAGACGGCGAAACGCATCTTCTGCATATTCGCTGCCGTAAATGCGCCAATTCGATTTTAGCGCTCGTCCTCATCAATCACGTCGGCGTGAGTTCTATTGGGCTTGTCACGGATTTGACCTTTGACGATGTGTTGCGATTTCGGCGCGGCAAGCGGCTGTCGACCGATGATGTTTTGAAAACGCACGAGTGGCTTGAGAATCCTGGCTGGGTCACCTCGATTCTTCCGAGAACTTCGGCAAAGAAGCGGCGGGGTTGATCCCGCTGAGCGGGGTTGACACGGTTCGTCTGCTGCGGCACAATGCCCGCACTTCATTATCTGAGTGTATGCAGACGATTACCATTCAAGCCACCACGCGAACCGCGATTGGACGCAAAAATTATGCGTTGCGCTCCGCGGGTCAGGTTCCGGCCGTCCTGTACGGCACAGAGAAAGATCCACAGTCTGTCACGGTTGATCGCAAAGCGCTTTCACTTGCCTTCCGACAGGCCGGCGAGAGCACGCTCGTTGATCTCGTGATCGACAACGAGACACCCGTGAAGGTGCTCATCCAGGACCTGCAGGTTGATCCGATCTATTCAGAAATTATTCACGCTGATTTTCGGCGCGTGGATCTCAACAAGCCGATCGAGGCAGAGATTAAACTCCACTTTGTCGGCGAGGCGCCTGCCGTGAAGGAGCTTGGCGGTACGATGGTGCATGCGATTTCGGAAATTCGTGTCACGGCGCTCCCGACGGATCTCGTGCCATCGATTGACGTGGACGTGTCAACGCTCAAAACATTCGACGATACCATCCATTTGAAAGATCTCGTGTTGCCCCCCGGACTCACGGTCGAGGACGATCTCGAGGAAACGATCGCGCTTGTGGCCGCGCCGCGCTCCGAGGAAGAGTTGGCCGAACTCGATCGCGCCGTTGAAGAAGATGTCGGAGCGATTGAGGTTGCTGGCAAGAAGGAGGAGGAAGGTGCTGCGGAAGAGGCGGTCGAGGAGGGTGCCAAGGAGAAGAAGGAGGAGAAAGAAAAATGAAATTCAAACTTCCAAACCTGAAACTCACCAATCAGCAAATGCTCACGGCGATCGCCGTGAGCATTGCCGTATGTGCCGCCTTGGCGCTCTACGCGTTTCGCGGTGCGGTTTTTGTTTCCCGTGAGAGCAACCCCGGCGAGCTCCCTGCGAGCGCGGTTTCCGCGCCGACCCTCCGGCATCCCCTGACCGGGGCGCCTTCGGCAAACAGGGTTGAGAAACCGTTTGTCTTTGCCGTCATGGTCGAAAACATGATCGAAGCTTGGCCGCAATCCGGGCTCGAGAACGCGTTTTTGGTGATCGAGGCGCCGGTCGAGGCCGGGATCTCCCGTTTTCTCGCGTTTTATGGTGAGGATCAGAGCGTTGAAAAGATTGGACCAGTGCGTTCGGCACGGCCGTACTATGTGGATTGGGCGCTGGAATTTGATGCGCTGTACGTCCACGTTGGCGGGTCGGATGCGGCGCTGCGCCTCATCGCCTCGACGGACACGTTTGACTTGAACGAGTACTCATGGGGCCAGTACTTCTGGCGTTCAAAGGATCGTTCGGCCCCGCACAACGTGTTCACTTCCTCCGAGCTTCTTCTTTCGGCGCTTGCGCGGCGACAGGAGCAGGGCTTAACACCAGATCTGGACTACGGCCTCTGGTCATTCAAGGACGACGACCCGTCCGGTCGGGACACGCCGCCTGTCCTCGTGGATTTTTCCACGCCAACCTATCGCGTAACCTGGGATTACGATCCAGAGACGAATCGTTATACACGCCTGCAGGCCGGGGAGGTGCAGCTTACGCAGAACGAAGAAACACTTTCGGCAAACAACGTGGCCATTTTGGTGACGTCCGTGGAGATTCTTGATGAGATTGGACGTCGCGAAATCGAGACCGTTGGGGAAGGGAAGGCGTTTGTTTTGCAGGATGGCCAGGTTCTTGAGGGAACATGGAAAAAGGACTCTGCAGAGGAACGTCTGCGGTTTTACGATGCGGGCGGAGAGGAGATTTCTTGGAACGCGGGACAGACCTGGATTCAGGTGGCGCCGAGTCTTGAGTACGTATCGATCGAGTGGGAAGGCGAGAATTAGCACTCGGCAATAATAATTCGATCAAGGCCGTCGAGATCTTGAATGATGCGAGGGTCGGCTTCTGGGAAGTCGTGTTTGATGAGGGAGGAGGCACGGCTCTGCTGCGCCGGATCGATTTCGATGAGAACCGTGACGCGTGCGGGCAGAATGGTTCGGGCGCGTTTGAGTTGTCGAAAGAAATTCCAGTAGGCGTCCATGCCGTCCACGCCCGCCTCGAGCGCCTCGCGCGGCTCGAAATTTTTCACCTCTGGTTGCGCGGATTCCCATTGCGTGGTGGTGAGATAAGGGAGGTTGGCGCAGACGATCAGGTGGTTGATTGGGGAGCGCAGAGTTGTTGGGGAGTTTTTGATGGTCTTAAAAATTTTGGAGAGCGGCTCAAGCAGGTCTCCTTGACGAACATCGATCAGATCTTCCACGTGATGCTCCATCGCATTTTTGCGCGCGACGGCCAGCGCTTCGCGGCTTATGTCGATCGCCACAACCGGGATGCGCGTTTCTGCGGCGAGCGTCACGGCGATCGCGCCGCTTCCCGTGCCGATATCGGCAAACAGAAGCGTGTCTTTGGGCTCCTGTTCGGCGATCTGGATTGCTTCGCCGACGAGCGTCTCGGTGGCGGGCCGCGGGATCAAGACGAAACGGTTAACATGAAACATGCGTTTGAAAAATTCTTTTTTGCCGGTCACGTAGGCGATCGGCTCGTGTTTTACGCGGCGCTCGACCATGCGCTGAAATTTTTCCATCTCATGGTCGCGCAGCGGATGGTCAAAGTGGGCGAATAGCCAGGATTTTTGTACGTTCAAAATAGCGGACAAGAGAACCTCGGCGTCGAGCATGGGGGAGTTGAGCGCTCCGCCGGTTTCTTTGTCACTATCGCGATGCTGTTTGAGTTTATGGTTGGCCCATTGAAGCGCTTCGAGGAGGGTCATATTGGACATCAGTGTAGCACAAGTGTATGAAGGGACCTCTGCAAAACTGCGTCTTTTCGTCTCACGGGCACCCGTCGACCCCACTC
>CAYJVP010000077.1:0-2841 GCA_964373615.1 uncultured Gammaproteobacteria bacterium
TAGCTCCTCTGTGCCTCGGCGTCGAGAACGACCTGGGTCTCGCCGGGTCGGACCTCGCGACCCTCCCACTCGAGACGACGAAGGATCTTCACCTCGTGGTTGCCGAGCAGCATCCGAGCGCCGAGTTCCATCAAGAACCGGCACACGCCGAGCGGGTCAGGCCCGCGGTCAATGTTGTCGCCGATCGACCACAGGTCGTCGGCGGCGGGGTCGAAACGGATGGCGTCGAGGGCCTGTCGGACCTCGTCGAGACACCCGTGCGGATCGCCGAGCACGACGGTACGGTTGATCGACATGATTTTTGGGCCTCCATAGCCCTCCTCCTGGTTGGTTGAAAAATCCAGGAAGACACCAGAATACCTGAAGTTAGCCAAAAAGTCAACCCCAGGGGTTCAACCTCTGGGGTTTTGCACGCTTTGCTTACCTTGGACGGCAAAATCTTATCTAAAATCCAACGACACCTGAAACCCACTGTTGCAACACCCGTGGATACTTCCCTTTCGCGCCGGTCGCAAGGACCTCGCCGGTATATCCGTTCACAACCGCAGCAAGATTTCCAACCGTCACCAGAAAATACCCACTATTTTTATACGATGACACGACCGTTTTTTTCATGGGGGATCTGGCGAAGACGTCATACTGATAAGAAGATCCGTCCGCGTATTGAATCCAGATGTCTCCTTTCTTCATCCCGCGTGCGGCGAGGATGTACGAACCGTATGCGCTCGTGTCGGCAGGATCAAACGAGCGATAGATTGGGTGGAGCCCATTCTCCGCAAGCGTATTGTATTCGTCAACGCTCGCATCGCCATCATTGTCCGTCCCATCCGCAAAAATCTCGATACGCGCATGATCGTACAGATCGCTGTTATTACTCGCGTACCCACTTGGTGCGGAGGCGGCGCACAAACTCACCCCATCGCCTGCTCCGTACCCATCACCGTCCTGATCCAGGTAATACGTCTGGAAAGAGGAAACGGTGGAATCGTTATCATTGCAATCAAGCTCCGCGATCACACCATCGAGGTCTGCATCAACAGGGGTGGATTCCGGCACTGGCTCTGGCGTGGACTCTGGAGTTGGCTCCACTTCTTCCGTGACAACCTGAATGGGATATTCCGCAAAAGCCAAAATCCCACCTGTATCCTGTGCGACAAAGGCGGTCGCAAGACTCGAGCCCTCTGGAATAATGGCAAATCCTTCCTGTGCGGTGCCGGGTACTTCATAAGAAGTCTGGAGCGTGCCGTTCGGGGAGCGCTCCTCAAGCAGGTTCAATCCATCATAGAGCGCGTACACGAGCTTTGTGTCATCGTCGTATGAGAGCGCGGAGAGATCCGTATATCCGCTTGTCATGTGAATCTCTTCGATAAACGTCACCTCCCCACTCTGTGACAGGTTTGATTCAAACACATAGATATCCCCATCATATTGCCAGCCGGCGTAGAAAAGGCCGCCGGAAACGGTGGTGCCGTGCGTGTGAGCGCCGTCCGGCACAAAGGTGAGTCCCTCGAGGCCGGCGCCGTTCAGTTCTGAAATCTTTGACGCAAAGCTCCAGGAGCGGCCAGTCAAAGACCCTGTGGCAAGATCAAACTCAAGCGCAGAGCTGGTGTTTTCGTCAGCAAGAAAGACGATGGACCCGTTCCGGTCCGCGAGCGTGACGTCCTCGAGGTCAAACGACTGTCCAAGCGCCCAGTAGTTGAGAAGCAACCCGTCCGGCCGGAGTTCTGCCACCTGCCCCTCGTCACCCACGGCCACGAGCGTGCCACGGCCTGCGTGCCAAACAAGCCCGCTTGGCTCAAACGCCGGGGTCTGCCCCACAAGAGAGGCGCCAATGTCCGTGCCCTGCGAAGAGGCGGGCCAAGATGCGGCGCGAAGGGGAAAGGCCACAAGGAGGCCCAACAGAATCGTACAAAAACCAGTCGCAAATCGATGGTTCATCATAAAAAAAATAGATGTAATGGTTTCATCATATCTTATCGCCATTTTTGACACAAACGCATTCACCTGTTACGATTTCCGCGTTGATTTTTCATTGACTTCTCTATGAACGAAGAACGAGCTCCGCAGCACGCCCAGGTCGGCCGCCCAGCGCCGGAATTTGAAATGGAAGGGGTCACAGGCGCCGGGGAATTCAAAAATTTTTCGCTGCGAGCCTGCAAAGGCAAGTGGGTGGTCCTGTTTTTCTATCCCCTGGACTTCACCTTCATCTGCCCCACGGAAATCACAGGATTTTCAAAGCATCATGACGAGTTTGAGAAGCTGCATGCGTGCGTGTTCGGTTGTTCCACGGACTCCGTGCACTCGCACAAGGCATGGCTCAAGGACCTGGGCGAGCTTCACTATCCACTTCTCGCCGACATGAATCACGCCGTGTCTCGCGACTATGGCGTGCTCATTCAGGAAAAGGGTATCTCTTTGCGCGGCACATTCATCATTGACCCAGAGGGGGTGCTTCGCTACGCGCTGTATCACGACCTCGGCGTCGGGCGCTCGGTCTCCGAGGTGTTGCGCGTGCTCACAGCTCTGCAAACCGGCGAACTCTGCCCGGTTGAATGGCACCCAGGAGACAAGACGCTAGGAAAGTCCTAACGCCTTTGAAAGTTTTTTCTGGTCGAATCCGACCATCAATTCGCTTCCGATTTCGATGACCGGGACACCCATCTGCCCGGTCTTTTCGATCATCTTTTTTGCCGCTTCCGAATCACTCCCCACGTCAACTTCCTTAAAATCAATCTTGTGCTCCCGCATGAATTCTTTTGCCTGCTTGCAGTACGGACAGGTTGGCGTTGTGTAGATGGTGATTTGCATAGCGTGCATGGCTCCATGTCAGAAGCTGCGGAG
>CAYJVP010000078.1:0-2826 GCA_964373615.1 uncultured Gammaproteobacteria bacterium
ATTTACGCCCCGTGGCATTTCTTATACTTCTTTCCCGAACCACACGGACACGGTTCGTTGCGGCCCGCCTTCCGTGAGGCTTCGACAGGGGGACTGGTCTGCCCCTGCTGTCCCATGTCTCCCTTGTCTCCCTTGTCTCCTGCTCCCTTCACCGCGCCAGACAGCACCACACCGGCGCGCTCGAGGAGCGTTTTTCCCGCAAGCGTCACCTGTTGCGCCTGAATCGCATGCGCGGCAACCTTGAAAAAGTTATTGGCAATCTCCTCATTGATCGCCACAAGCAAACGATTGAACATCCCAAAGGATTCTTTCTTGTACTCAATGAGCGGATCGCGCTGACCGTAGCCGCGAAGCCCAATCCCCGTGCGCAATTGTGACATGGCCGAGAGGTGCTCGATCCAAAGCCGATCCATCGCGCGCAAAATCACGTTGCGTTCAAGCTCCTTGAGTTTTTGGCGATCCGTTATTTTTTGTTCCACCTGCTCATAAGCGGCCCGCACAGCATGCATCGCGGTTTCAATGAGCTTGGTGCGCTGTTCGGCAACATGCAATTTATCTTGCGCCGCAGCCGTAGCAACCCCTTCAACTTCTTTCTTCATTTCGGGAGAAAGCGGGACCATTGTTTGAATCACCTCAACGATCTCTTTCATGCTCCAATCGCCAACGGATGCTCCCCCACCGACGGCTGCATCCCCGGTGTGGAACATGATGACCTGTTCGAGCTCGTCCTCGATAACTTCAAAAACCTTTTCTTTCAGCGCTTCGATTCGGTCGCTTTCAAACGCCTCAAGAATTTCGCGCCGACGCGTATAGATAAGCTCGCGATGTTTGTTGAGCACATCGTCGTACTCGAGAAGATGTTTGCGAACATCGAAGTGATGTCCCTCCACGCGCTGCTGGGCCCGCTCGATGGATGAGGAAACCATCTTGTTTTCAATGGGCATGTCATCTGGGATGCCAAGTCTGTCCATCATTCCCCGCACGCGATCGGATCCGAAGATGCGCATGAGGTCATCTTCCATGGAAACATAAAATTGTGACACACCGAGATCGCCCTGTCGTCCACAACGCCCGCGCAGCTGATTATCAATGCGTCTGGATTCATGCCGCTCGGTGCCCAGCACGAGCAAACCGTTCAACTCGCGCACGGCCTTGGCTTCGTTCTCATCTGGCGGGTTGCCGCCAAGAATGATGTCGACCCCGCGTCCAGCCATGTTGGTCGCAAGTGTAACCGCGCCGCGACGTCCGGCCTGCGCGATAAATTCAGCCTCGCGCTCATGGTTTTTCGCGTTCAAGATGTTGTGCGGGACCCCTTCGCGTTTGAGAAGCTCGCTCAGAAGCTCATTTTTTTCAATGGAAATCGTGCCGACCAACACCGGTTGCCCGAGTTCATGCAGACGTTTGATCTCCCGCACCACGGCGGTAAATTTTCCGATCTGATTTTTGTAGACGCGATCTGGCAGGTCCGCGCGCCGGTTCTCCTGATTCGTCGGGATGCTCGTCACGTCAAGATGGTAAATTTTTCCAAACTCCTCCGCCTCGGTGGCAGCCGTTCCGGTCATGCCCGCCAGTTTCTCATACATGCGGAAATAATTTTGGAAGGTGATCGTGGCAAGTGTTTCGCTTTCGCGTTGAATCTTCACCCCTTCCTTTGCCTCGATCGCTTGATGAAGCCCTTCAGAATAACGACGACCGTGCATAAGACGACCCGTAAATTCGTCGACAATAATCACCTGATCGTCCTTTACCACGTACTCCTTATCACGTTTAAAAAGCGCGTGGGCCTTCAGCGCCTGCTCGGCATGATGAACCATCGTAATGCCGCCCTGTGCGTAGAGGTTATCAATGCCGAGCGCCTTCTCGATCTTTCCGATCCCCGCCTCCGAAAGCGCCACGGCGCGCATTTTTTCGTCAACGTTGTAGTCTTCGCTCTCAACAAGCGTGCGAGCGATCTGCGCAAAGCGATAGTACAGCTCGTTTGACTCTTCGGCTGGCGCGGAAATAATGAGCGGCGTGCGAGCTTCGTCAATCAAGATCGAGTCGACCTCATCGACGATCGCGAATGTCAGCGGGCGCTGGACCTTCTGCTCAAGTCGATACACCATGTTGTCGCGCAAAAAATCGAAACCGAACTCGTTATTTGTGCCATAGGTGATGTCCGCGGCGTATGCTTCCTTGCGTGAGACCGGACGCAAGTAGTCCTGGTGCACGCGGAAGCCACCTGTGACATCGCGCTCCTTGTCATGGGTTTCTTCTTGAACCGACTCGGACACATGTTTGAAGCTTGGGTCATACAAAAACGCCTGATCGTGCTGAATCGTGCCGACGGTCATGCCAAGGGCGTGAAAAACCTGACCCATCCACACCGCGTCGCGACGGGCGAGATAGTCGTTCACGGTCACAAGGTGACACCCCTTTTGAGAGAGAGCGTTGAGGTACAACGGCGCGGTCGCGGTGAGCGTTTTTCCTTCACCCGTGCGCATCTCGGCAATCCCTCCGCGATGCAACACCATGCCGCCCATGAGCTGCACATCAAAATGGCGTTGACCGAGCTGCCGCTTTGCCGCCTCGCGCACAGCGGCAAAGGCCTCGGGAAGCAACGCGTCGAGCGTTTCACCTTTGCCAAACCGATCTCGAAGCTCCGCGGTTTTCCCCTTGAGCGCCTCGTCCGAAAGTGCCTGCATCTGCTCCTCGCGAGCATTCACATCAAGCACGCGACGACGCAAATCTTCAATCACTTTCTTGTTCGGATCACCAAAAATGACTTTAAGAAAATCTGGCATAACGCCAAAAGTATGCGCTTTTGCGCTTGAAAAAGCAAGCTTC
>CAYJVP010000079.1:0-2808 GCA_964373615.1 uncultured Gammaproteobacteria bacterium
GCGTGGTTGCCGGCGTCGGTAACCCCCTCTACCTCCCCCTTGTCCGCCGGAGGCGGATCCGCTCACCTCGCTTCGCGGGCGAAGCGGACCCTTGGCGGAAAAAGGGGGAGAAAACGCTGTGCAAGACATCTCCTAACCTCCCCTTGAGAAGGGGGAGAAGTGTATCGTCTTGGTTGAATTGTATGACTGACATCACCGCGCAACTTAAAACAATTTTCGGCGACCGGCTCAAAGAGAACGAGCCGCTTTCGAAACACACCAATTTTCGCATTGGTGGGCCGGCGCGGTGGTTTGTCGAGGCGAAATCCGCCGAGGAGATCAAGCAAACCATCGCCTGTGCGGAAGTCGGACAGGTTCCGTGGTTTGTGATGGGCGGAGGCTCGAACACGCTCGCAAGCGACGAGGGATTCCCCGGTGTGGTCATTCAAATTGCCATGAGACAGTTTCAGATCAACGGGACGCATGTTGTTGTTGAGGCTGGCGTGATTTCGGGAGCTCTTGCGCGCGCAACAGCCGAGGCTGGTTTGCAGGGTTTTGAGTGGGCGATCTCTCTCCCTGGGACGATCGGTGGGGCCGTGCGCGGGAATGCGGGTTGTTTTGGGGGAGAGATGAAAGACGTTGTGAAGTCTGTGACGCTGTTGCGCGATGGGAAGGTGGAAGAGGCGCCAGCGTCCGAACTCGGATTCGGATATCGCGAGTCGGTTTTGAAGCACACGACAGACATCATTCTTTCCGTCACGTTTGAACTCAACCCTGGCGATGTCGAGGCACTTAAAAAACGCATGGAAGATATCCTCGATAAACGCAAAGCCACGCAGCCGCTGCACGCCGGCTCCGCGGGCTGTATGTTTAAAAATTACGAGATTCCGAGTGATGCGGATCTGCAACGTTTGCAACAAGAAGCCGATATACCTTCCGAGATGATCCAGAGCCGACGGATTTCCGCTGGCTGGATCATCGACCAGATGGATCTGAAGGGCAAACAGATAGGGCAGGCGCAGATCAGCCAGGAACATGGGAATTTCATCGTGAATCTTGGAGGAGCTACGGCAAGCGACGTGGTGCAGCTCATCGCGATGGTCAAGATGTACGCGCGCGACCGATTTGGGATACAATTGCAAGAGGAGGTTCAGTATCTTGGGTTTTAGACGTTAGCTATTAGCCTTTAGCCATGAGCACGAAGTCAGTGTATGAAAGTTATTTCTACAAAAGCCACCGGGATTGAATTGACGGACGCTATCGCCAATTATGTCAACGAAAAACTCGCGGCCATCGAAAAGTTGACGCAAGATTTTGAACCGGTCGTCGAGGTGTTGATCGAGGTTGGAAAGACGACCAAGCATCACAACAAAGGTCCGTTTTTTTACGCGGAGATGACGCTACGCATTCCCGGTGAGGTGTTGCGTGCGTCTCACGAAGCGGAAGATCTCTACGAGGCGATCGATCTTGTGAAAGATGAGCTTCGACGTCAGGTTGTGGATTTTAAAACACGGCTCTCGGACAGAACGCGCAAAGCACGCCGGCCTGACAAAGAATGAGTGTGTATCCGGCTGTCACGATCGATCCGAAGAAGGTGGCGAATATTATATTTCGCCATCCGTGGATTTTTTCTGGAGCCATTGTTGGGATGGAGGAAGAGGTAAAACATGGCACGCTCGTGTCCGTGAAAGATCCGGAGGGGAAGATCCTTGGCGTGGGAACATTTTCGGAAACGTCGTCGATCGCGGTGCGCGTGTTGGATTTTCATGACGCTGTTATTGATCGCGCGTGGTTTGGGGAAAAATTTCGCGAGGCAGACGCGCGACGGAAGCTCCTCGGGTACGGGCCAAAGACAGACACAACCGGATACCGTGTTGTTTTTGGAGAATCCGACGGAGTCCCCGGCCTTGTTCTCGATCGCTACGAGGATGTGCTCGTGTTTCAGATGGCGACCGCGGGCCTTGATGCGCGGCGCGATGAGATCATTGAGGCGCTGCAAGAGGTATTTTCGCCGCACGCCATCATTGAACGCAGCGATCTTCCCTCGCGCCGCGAAGAACAGCTCGAGGATTCCGTGAAAATTCATTTTTCCGATTTTGACGCGATCGCTTCAAAATCGGTATATGTGAATTTTCAAGAATTCGGCTTGAGATTCATCGCGGATGTTACGTGCGGTCAAAAGACGGGCTTTTTCCTTGATCAAAAAGATACACGCGCTGCGGTCTGTCGTCTGGCGCATGGCCGTAAAATTTTGAATCTATTCTCCTACACCGGCGCCACAGGCATCGCGGCGATGAAGGGGGGCGCTTTGTCTGTTCACAACGTCGATGGTTCCGAAGCCGCGCTGGCCGGATGCCAGAAACACGCGGAGGTGAACGGGATTGATCTTTCTTCGTTTACAACGGAGAAGGCGGATATGTTCCAATGGCTCGCCCAAAAAAACGAGCCAGCCTATGACATGGTGATATGCGATCCCCCGGCGCTCATCAAGAGTCGGCGCGACGAGGAGGAAGGGAAAAAGGCGTACCACTTTTTGAATCGCGCAGCGCTTCGGCTCGTGAAGGATGGCGGCATTCTCGCGACGTCCAGCTGCTCGCGCTATCTTCCCGAAGAGGACCTCGCCTTCATCCTCCGCCGCGCCTCTGTCCAGGCGGGTGTGAGCCTGTCAACACTGCGGGTCGTTCATCAAAGCCCTGATCACCCGGTTTCCGTGTACTTCCCAGAGGCCGCGTACCTCAAGACCCTTGTTTGTCAGGTGAACCGGCCGTAAATCCGAAGCTTGCTTTTTCAAGCGCAAAAGCGCATACTTTTGGCGTTATGCCAGATTTT
>CAYJVP010000080.1:0-2613 GCA_964373615.1 uncultured Gammaproteobacteria bacterium
CCACCCGACGTCTAAATGCCGTCCCAAGAACCCACAGAATTAGGTAGTTTATCCCGCAAATGGCCAAAAGATCAACGATTTCTCTCAACTTTCTTGACAAACGACACTATCTTGGCTACACTGGTGTTGACAAAATGCCATTCTGCTGAATGGCACCCTGAGCTCTTGGCGAAGGGTCTAAATTTGTCCTCTTATGGCCATCACATCTGTTATCCGCCTTTCCGTTTCCGAGGCTGCCCGCATGTTTGGAATAAGCCAACGCACGGTGCGCCGAGCCATCGCAAGCCAAGAAATCACCTACGTGGTGGTCCAAGGGCGCTACAAGATCAATTTTGAGTCGCTTCTCAAATGGTCTCAAACAACGACCACGGTGCGCAACAAGCGAGACCGCGCGGGCATTGGACAGTATGTGGCGCAGTGGAGAATTAAAAACAAACTCTATTCGCCCAATCCAAAAACATTGTCAACAGAAGAGGAGGAGAAAAAACTCTCTAACGCCTGACATGCCGCGGAGACTTGTTTCCATTCTCCTTTTGGTCGGCATCGCCTGCCTGCCGATCCAAACGTTTGCAAAAAATCAAACAGGCACGTTCGTCCGCACGGCGAACTATTTTCTGTTGTCCGGCACCGCGCTCGAGGACGAAGACACCATCGACGCGCTTGTGGCTTACGATCTCCTCGTGCTTCCCGCGGAGGCTCAGGTCTTCAACCGCGCATTTTTTTCAAAGGCCCGTGAACGCAATCCAGACATCATTATCCTCGCGTATGTCCCAACCGTAAGCTACAACAATGCGTTTTGGTCGGACGCACTGCACGTGCGGCTCAAAAAAGGTATCAAGAGCGACTGGTGGCTGCGTGATGCCGGCGGCGATATCATGAGCATCTGGCCGAACACCTCGGCCTTGAACTTGAACTCCGGTTGGACCGATTATCTCGCCACGTTCGTGGATGAACAGATTCTCTCAACCGGCCTCTGGGATGGCGTTTTTTACGATGAGGTCAGCGACTCCATCTCGTGGGTCGGGGACGTTGATACAAACAACGATGGGGCTGCGGACAGCGCCACTACAGCGGACACAAATTGGCGAAGTGGGTATGTGAACCTTTTCCGCACGACGCGCACGAAGATCGGCTCGCGTGACATCATGATTACAAACGGGAGCTCGCGAGCCTCCTTTCAACCGTACGTGAACGGACGCATGTTTGAATCCTTCCCAACCCCATGGGAGGGTGACGGAAGCTGGAGCGCGGTCATGAGCCGATACCTGTCGCTCCATGACGAGGTCGGGTATGATCCGGTTTTTATTATCAACGGCAACACAGACAACACGGGCAACCGCACAAACTACCGCGACGTACGTTTTGCGGTAACCTCAACGCTGCTTGGGAATGGATATGTGAGCTACGACTATGGCACGGAGAGCCATGCGCAGCTGTGGGACTACGACGAATATGATGTATACCTTGGGCAACCCAAGGGCGAGCCAGAGGATCTGATCGACCCTGACAACGCCCTGATCCAAAAAAGCGTCTGGGCGCGCGATTTTTCTGAAGGGAAGGTGGTTGTGAACGCCACAACAGAGACTCAGACCGTGCGGCTCGACGGCGACTACGAGAAGATCCACGGCACGCAGGACTCGAAAACCAACAACGGCTCGATCGTTTCACGCGTGACCGTCGGCGCGAGTGACGGACTGGTCCTCTTGCGACCGGTTGAGGAAATCACGGATGGCGTGTTTTTAAACGGCGCGTTCACGCGCATCTTCAACGGGAACGGGCGAACGACACGCACCGGCTTCTTCGCGTATGACGCGGACTATCGCGGCGGTCAGCGGATCGTGAACCAAGACCTCGACCAAAACGGCACGCGCGAAACCGTCGTGGCAAACGATTCATCGGTTTCGATTTACAACGATGACGGGAGTCTTCACACCACCTTCTTCCCCTATACCGAGGCGTTCGACCGCGGGGTGAACATCGCCGTCGGAGACCTTGAAAACGACGGCACGGTCGAAATCGTCACGGGCACGGAAAACGGCGGCGGGCCGCACATACGCATTTTTAATCGTGATGGCCTCCTGATTAACCCTGGCTTCTTTGCGTATGACACGGCCTTCCGCGGCGGAGTCAATGTTGCCATCGGCGATCTGAACGGAGATAATATCAACGAGATTATTGCCGGGGCAGGCGTGGACGGCGGACCGCACGTGCGGGTCTTCAACAAGAACGGAAAGGTGATTAACCCTGGCTTCTTCGCCTACGACACGGCGTTCCGCGGCGGCGTAAACGTGGCCGTGGCTGACCTGGACCAAGACGGGATTGACGACATCGTGACCGGCCCGGGAGAAGGCGGCGGGCCGCATGTGCGGGTCTTCGATCGGGATGGGAGGCTGAAGAGCCAATTCTTTGCTGGCGATGAATCCGAACGCCGTGGAATCGAGGTGTCGGTCGCGGACGTTGACAAAAACGGGACATGGGAAATTCTTGGCCTCTCAAGCGATGTATTCACCTTTTCGCTCAAATAATCCTCCGGAACCCGGTTCCGGCGTCCGGAACCCGGTTCCGGACGCCGGAACCGGGTTCCGGTTTCCTCTATGAATGAGAACCTCCCAA
>CAYJVP010000081.1:0-2485 GCA_964373615.1 uncultured Gammaproteobacteria bacterium
TTCCCTCGTGGGAGCCGGATCGGCAAGAGGGAAATCTGTACCGATACGTCATTCCGCCTCCGCGATGAGTCGTTTCGTCAGCGCAAGAGGCATCCCGCGCACGCTTTCAAGTTCCCCACTCAAAAACGCAACATACGGAGCAAAGATTGGATCTTCGATCGCGAATCCGCCCGCTCGTCGGAATGAGTCGCCGCTTGCGAGATATTCCCTGATTTTTTCTTCGGGGATCGGATGAAAACGAATGGTGACTTCATCGACGCCGGATACCTGGACGCCAGTTTTTGTGTTGGTCACAACCACAGCGCTAACCGTGCGGGGTGGCGTTGTCAGAACACTCCTTACATAGCGCTCCGCCTCGGCGAGGTCTCGGGGCTTTTCGTGGATTTCGTTGCCCGAGGCAACAACCTGGTCACAGGTAATGAGGAGAGCAGGCTCATGAATGAGGGGAAGCAATGCGTCCGCTTTTGCTTTGGCGATCGCAAGAGCAAGTTCACGTGGATCAGGGAGGCGGATACTTTTTTCGTCGATGTCTGCCGTCATGATCTCAAAAGCGTAACCCATCGCACGAAAAATTTCCTGTCGGGTCGGAGAAGCAGAGCCAAGGATCATGCGCATATTAGAATTCCACCACTCCAAGACCCGCGGCCATCATATCGGAGGGAAGATTCGTTGTAACCGCGGCTCCGGAGGCCGTGAGGAGAGCTCCTGTGCGTGCATCCGTGGCCGTGAGCCGCACATCAGAAAGCAAAGTCGGTGTCGTGCCAATCTGACTTTCGGTTGGCGTGATCGCGACCTCGAACGCGACGCCAACAATTTTTGCGTTTGGCGCAAAGGTCGGTGCAAGACTCGTGATACTCCAGCTCACCGTGCCCGTGTTCGCATCCACACTCACCGCCTCGCCAACGGAAACGGTTTGCCGCCCAGTGAAGGCAACACCCGCCGGGAGGTGCCCGACGATTTTCACTCCAGAAAGTTCGTTGGTGGTTCCACTCACATTCCAAAAGATCCAATATTTTGTTTCTTCACCTACCATCGGTGGCAGGGAGCCTCGGCCGAGTTGATCGCCCTCCTCTGAGGCATAGCGGCCGAAGGAGGAGAGTGTGATGGGGGTTGTGAGCGGGGAGGTAATCTCGCGACCGAAGCTCACGACCTGTTGTGAAGTGGTTGCCTCGTCGAGTCGATAAGAAGCTTGTGCACGCGTCACGACGTCGAGGTTTTCGTACGTGGATGTTTCGCTTTGCGCAATAAAACTTCGCACAGGTACCTCGATCTGCGCTTCGCCACCTTCGCCAGCCGGTACGGTTCCAATCGAAACCGTCGGGACCCGTGTCACAAACGGGCTGTCCGCCTGAAGGGACAGGACAAGATTATAGACAGGCGTGTCGCCCGTATTCTCATACGAAACATTGGCGATGAGGGCCCTCCCTGGGCGCACTGAGCCCGCTTCCACGCTGTGGCTCACGGTGATTTGTGGCGGCACGATCGGTGCGTTGTGGACGAGCGTTTCCTGACGATAGCGATCCGCGCCAAAGACGAAGGAGGGATGGAACGCGAAGGTGACGGATTCCGGGTTTGAAAGGATACGGCCCGTGAATGTGACGACCCCTTCCGCGCCTGATGGGACGACCGGCAGGTTCCACACGCCGTTTGTGAGCGTTTCGGAACTTGCAATGAGGGCGAATCCATCGGGCCACTCTGGTTCCACGCTGATCGTTGGCAGGTCCACGGGACCCGTATTTTTGTACGTGATCGTTCCTTGAAATGTTTGATAAGCGATGAGCTTTTCCGGCAGCGCAAGGGCGAGGACGAGCGCCGATCTGGTCGGGATCACGGGGTGAGAGGAGATCTTTTGTCCGATCTCGTTTCGTTCTCCATGCGTGAATGTCATGAGGCTGCGAAATATCTGCTCGCCTCCGACATCGCCAAACATGACGCCGCGAATTTTTACACTTCCGCTATCTCCGGGCGCGATCGTGCCGAGCGCAATCTCGTCATCTTGCAAAACAACATCCTCGACGCTCAGCGACTCAAGCAAGAAGTGGGCAGGGAAGTCGATCGTAAGTTTTACGTCGCGCAGTTCCTCGCCCGTGCCGTTTGTGTAGCGAAGGACAAGCGTGGAGGACGCTCCGGTGACGACCTCGGAAGGGGCCACTTCGGCCTCGAAATAAATCTTATCGGCAAATGACGTTGGTTTGTTAAAGAAGAGCATGAGCGCCGCGATCGCAAGCCCAGCGATGACGCCGAGCAGTATCATGTCGGCCACGAAAATCATGCGAGCAAATCGAAATTTTCCCCGATAGCGACGTTCGAAGTGTTGATAAAAAGGCCGGAGCGCCAATTGTCCAGGATGGCTGGCAATGCAGAGCGCTTTTTCAATGACAGAATGCGCTTTGCCCTCTGGATCACAGGACAGCCCGTGGCGGATTTGTTTTGGGAGGTTCTCATTCATAGAGGAAACCGGAACCCGGTTCCGGCGTCCGGAACC
>CAYJVP010000082.1:0-2473 GCA_964373615.1 uncultured Gammaproteobacteria bacterium
GATGGATGCGTCATGCTTCAGCTTGTCTCGAGAAAAGATTATGTTTTTGGCTATCAGATCCGCGCAAGTATTGTCTTTTATCAAAAGACGAAACATGAGCACCATCTACGATGGCTAAAAGAGCAATTACAGGACGGCTATATCCGTCAGCGAACGGATGGCATGAGTGAGTACACAATTGTTGGCTTCGCGCCAGTAAAACGTGTTCTCACGCTCCTCCTGCCCTACCTCAAGCTCAAGTATGAGCATGCAAAGATTGCGCTCCGCGTCATTGAGAAAACTCCTGGTGCCGGAGGACGCGGATATACGCCAGAACTCCTCATGGAGCTCGCAAAAGATGTTGATTTGTATTTCGAACTCAATTACTCAAAGAAACGGAAGAACACTTCAGCAGTACTTCGCGAATTCCTCGTGTCACGTCAATTGGTGTCCCCGTAACGACTGATCCCGAAGAGGGTGAGATAGCGCACAGATTCTGTTACTTTTTTGCTATCAGACGTCAGCTCCTCACTCGGCATATGTCCGAGAAGGATGAAGGTATAGTCTATGCCCGTCGAGAGACGGGAACAATCATGCGTGAGACAGTTCGGACTCTATCTGCCACAGGCGCGGAATGGTGAGCGGAGTCCCTTCTAGTACGAGAGGACCGAAGGGGACGAACCTCTGGTCTACCGGTTGTCCTTCCAAGGGCATCGCCGGGTAGCTATGTTCGGCCGAGGATAAACGCTGAAAGCATCTAAGCGTGAAGCCCACCGCAAGATTACCATTCATGGATCCGTTGGAGATGACGACGTTGATAGGCGGCAGGTGGAAGCCCCGTGAGGGGTGGAGCCGAGCCGTACTAATCGGTCCGTTTGCTTCTCTTTTCAAAAATAGCGTGGCTTACAGTACATGATCACCGTGATGGAAAAAGGAAGGCCTCCGCGAAGGCCTTCCTTGTCGGCGTCGTGTTTCCCGTGTACGGGTGTTTCCATTCATTCAATCGAACGCTTTGTCCTGAGTGCCAGTAGCGGAGGGGTCACACCCGATCCCTTTCCGAACTCGGACGTTAAGCCCTCCAGCGCCGATGGTAGCCATGGCATCCTGCCTTGGTCAGAGTAGGTCGGTGCTCGGGACACAGCGTTGGATTTTTTATTTTTCACCGCCAGAATACCCCGCCCTTGGGGCGGGGATGAATGGCGAAGGTGAAAATACCCTGAGCGAATCCCGCCAAAGCGGGACGAGTCGAAGGGTTTGTCGGATACCGCACGGTGCGGTTGGTTCATTTTATTTCGGCAGTGTTGGCGCCGGGAGCCTGGGGATGGGTCCCGGCGGGAGGACGAAGGAAAAGTCCGCCTCGCCAATGAACTCGGCAATAATCATGGGCGGCACCTCGCCCTCGACTTCCTCTTCGAACACAAAGTCCACCTTTGCTTTCTTCACGGGGTCGTCAATGGCTGCTTGTGCCCGCTCGTGCGCCTCTTGCACAGCGGCGATTCGCCTGCGGAGGACCCGCAGGAGCTCTTGCTGGGCTTCCCACTCGAGCGCTCCCGCCTGACGAACCGGAAGAACAAGATCGTTTGTCAACGGTGCTGCGAGAATTGCTCGGAGTTCATGGAGATAGTTATTCAAAGCGCGAAAATGTCGCTCCTCGTGCCGGATAACGCCGCGGACAAGGCCGTAGACAAAACGGTAGTCGCCGCGATCGCGGAGGAACGTGAACTGCTCGTTCGTGAGCGTCGGGTAGCGGATGGTGAAATCCGCGCGCACGGTCGCGGTGTTTTCCAGTGACACATCGCGCGGCCGCACGCGATACGCGCCTTCTCGCACGGCGGCGCCAGAAATCGCGTAGCGAACCTCGGGAACGGAAATCTTGAAGACGATGTGGCCGAGTTTTTGTTGCGTGAGAATGTCGTGGACCAGTTCGTGGGGATACCCGACACGTCCGCCGAGCGACACGTACGCGTTCGGCGTGTAGGACAGTTGTTGCGCGATCTTGCCTGCAAGCACCGGTGTCGCGTGCGAGATCGCGACGCGCGGCGCATCCTCGCACCCCACACAGACCACGTGCGGCTGGGCATCCCCGGCAGCCGGTAATTGCGCACGGATAGGCGGAGGGGTTCGTGCCGGTGGCCTCACCCGACGAACAACCGGCAGTACGGTTTCTCCCAACATGGGCACGATACTGGAAAACATCATGAGGCCGGCAAAAAACACCGAGAAAAAACTCGCGAGACCGAGAAGGGCAGAGAGGAAACGCATGGGTCGGCACCGTCAGCATAGCAGGTGCGGGACTCACTCCAGAGATCAGAAACCTGACACCAGACGAGGCGTTCGGTTTCCCGCTCGATTTTTTTTCTGGCAGGCGGGACTCCTTCTCCTCCGTCGGGCGGCCTCGCTTCGACTGTAGAGCGCCCCATCCTTCGCGCTTTTCAGGACGTACACGTAGTACAGAGGAGTAGTGTAGCCCGCCTTCGCTAAAGCTTCGGCGGGC
>CAYJVP010000083.1:0-2466 GCA_964373615.1 uncultured Gammaproteobacteria bacterium
CAGACCCGCACCCGTTGGGGACGCCGCAAGCCATGGATCTTCTTTGGAGCCTTGTTTTCAGGGGTCTTGTTCGCGCTCATGTTCCAGCTCCATAAGGGGCATGGCGAAATGTTTTATTTCTGGTGGGTTTTAGGGATTCAGTGCCTGTTTGTCATTGCATTCGCCTGCTATTCGATTCCCTGGCTCGCGCTCGGGTATGAGATGACGCCGGATTATCACGAGCGGACGCGGTTACAGGCTTATGTCAGTTTCTTCGCCCAACCGGTCTGGATGATCGCTCCCTGGATCCCGCTCATCATGACGTCCAAAGAGGCTCCCCTGAAGCTAGGGAACTTTACGGTCATGACATTTCATTCTCCGTTCACGGACATTACGCACGCCGTCAGGGTGATCGCTATTGTCGTCGGGGTCTTCATTACGATCTTCGGGATCCTGCCGGCTCTTTTCAACAGGGAGCTTTACGGCAACCTGCCGAAGCCGGAAAAAAAGAAGGGCGCGTCCAATGTCATTAAAGACCTTTGGGGTAATTGCGTTGCGTCGTTCAAGTGCGGCCCGTTTGTCAAACTTGTTATCGTGACATTCCTTGTTTTCAACGGGTTCATGCTCGCATCGTCTTTCACGGCTTATGTCGTGTTCTTTTATTGTTTCGGCGGCCAGCCGACCATGGACCTGATGTACCAGAACGGCGGGACCTTACTGGGGGTTTTTGGGACGTTGAGTTCCATCTGCACGGCCTTTATGGCCATCCCCTTGACCACATGGATCTCGACGAAGCTCGGCAAGCGCAAGACGTTCCTGATCACTATGTCGCTGGCGATCCTCGGGTACGTCCTGAAATGGGTCGGATATAATACCACGCAGCCCTATTTGCTTCTGGTTGCCGCGCCGTTTTTGGCGTTCCATCTGGGAGCACTTTTTACGATCGTCTGTTCCATGATCGCCGATGTCTGCGACCTCGATGAGCTCCAGACCGGAACGCGGCGGGAGGGGATGTTTAGCGGCATTTACTGGTGGATCCAGAAACTGGGCATGGCCGGCGCCTTGCTTCTGGCCGGGATCCTCCTCAACGCAACCGGTTTCAAGATCGAATTGGGGTTAAACCAATCGGCGCAGACGTTATTGTGGATGAGGCTTTATGACGTCGGCATCCCGATCGTGACGTTGCTGGTCGCGATCTACATCATCATGAGCTTTGACGTGTCGGAAGATAAGGCTTACGATATCCGAAAGCAGTTGGAAGCGCGGCGTGGCAAAGCGGCTTAGCAAAAGAGAAAAATGAACGTAAAAGCAAAACTGAAAGCCAAGACGATTATCATATTTCCCTACGGGGGATATGACAATAATAAGAAGTGCGAATGGTACTTCTGGTGGACGGTCGATCTATGCAAAAAAACAGATTCCAAACCCATCGTGGTATTGGCCAGGGACACCGTCGTCAAAAACCAGGCCGTTTCATTCTTGAGCGACGAGCGTGCCAAGACCTTAGAGGTCCTCGAGACCTGGTCGGTCAATACCTGCCAAACGTGGCTGGCCGGCTGGGGACATGTCCTCGATCACTACGCGGATGTGGACAGGATCATCACACTTCCAGGAGATATCGAATTTGTCCATGAAGATCAGGCTTTCTACGAGAATTTGAAACAGTTCGTAGAGTCATCGGACTCTGACATCGTGATCGGAGACTTTAAGCCCGGCGGCAGAACCAGCGCCAAGGGCCTCGTCGATATCTATGGCACCTATTCTCTCTTGGCCAACTGGTTCCCCGAGATCTCAAAGAACATCCAATCCTTGCGTCTTATTCGTCCGAGGTCCGAATTTCTCAATGTCAAAACTTCCGTGATGCGTGAGCTTTTGATCAACCACCGAAAGTTTGCGACCGAACAGACGCTCAACTTTCTCATAAAAAGCTGGGATCACATCGAAGGAAATTGGAAATATAAGCTGTCGGTCAATCTTCTGGGGACGGTGTCGGACGTGAAGTCTTTCAGGGATTACGGCGGATGCATCGATCAAATCGAGCGCATCGAAGGGATGTTGTCCCTATTGTGGCGGGAGGTCAAAGAACCGCAGAAGAAGAAAAATATCACCGACAAACAATTCGAAGCGCTGTATAAGCAGTTCAGCGATGAATATGACAGGCTGCTCACGAAGTCGAAAGGGATCATGGAAACCGCCCGGACGACTCTCAGGGCGCTGCTCGGAGTCTAGTGACGTAAAGTCCAAGAGTTTTTGCTAGAAAAGTGTTTTTGGAGTATAATGCCCCCAAGTTTTTATTAACCAGAGGAGGACACATGGCGTATCAAGGTGGTGGCGGTGGTGGATTCGGCGGTGGGCGTCCAAGGGAAATGTTCAAGGCGACTTGCGCAGACTGCCAGAAGGAGTGTGAAGTTCCTTTTAAACCCAGCGGAGATCGTCCGGTCTACTGCAAAGAGTGCTTCTCAAAGCGTAAGGATAGCGGCCGCTAAA
>CAYJVP010000084.1:0-2287 GCA_964373615.1 uncultured Gammaproteobacteria bacterium
TGAAGGTTGTGATCCTGGCCGCCGGGCTCGGCAGCCGCATGAAGCACATGACGCAGGATTTGCCCAAGTGCATGGCGATCGTGTTCAAGGGGAAGACGCTCCTCCAGACGCAGATCGAGGCGCTGGCAGCATGCGGCCTGCGCGATGTCGCGCTCGTGCGCGGTTACAAAGCCGACAAAATTGACACCCCAGGTATCCGCTACCACCTGAACGCCGACTATGAGAAGAACAACATCCTCGAGTCGCTCTTTTGCGCGGAGAAAGAGCTGGACGGCGACGTGATCGTTTCCTATGCGGACATCTGGTATCAGCCCGATGTGGTGAAGCGTCTCATGCGCTGCCAAAAGGACATCGTGATCGGGATCGATATTGACTGGAAGAAATACTACCTCGGACGCAAAGACCATCCGATCGAGGAGGCCGAGAACGTTATCTTCAACAGTAACAATGAAGTTCTGAAGATCGGTAAGATTGACGGCCGCAACCAGGAGGTGCACGGCGAATTCATCGGCATGATGAAGCTCACGCCGCGCGGCTGCGAGATCCTGAAGTGCCATTACCACCGCGCCAAGGCGCTCCACGACGGGAAGCCCTTTCAGCGCGCGCCGGTTTTCCGCGAGGCATATCTGACGGATCTTTTGCAAGACATGGCGGACCTCGGGGTCCCGATTCACTGTGAAATTATCGGGAGCGCATGGAAAGAGATTGACACTGTTGAAGATTTTGAGAAAGCGGTAAAAGCATTCAAACAAAAAGCGAAACGTTAGGGTTTCTTAAGAAAAAGGAGGGGAAAATTATGGCGGTCCTTCAATCGTCGGTAAAAAAAGCTCCGTTTTTAAACTATGGCGCGTTGATCCACGGTTGGCGTAACGAAATCAAGCACACGCTCACGCACGTATCGCATGATACGGGTTTTTCTGTGGAGCGTCTGAAGGCTCTTGAAAAAGGCGAGGCCAAGCCCGAGTGGAGCGAGCTTGAGAAACTGGCCAAGCATTTTTTTATCAGCATCCGCGACCTGCTTCCCTATGAGAACGATCTGGATCGCGGCATGAAATTCCATCGGATGAGGGACGCCGTGCCCATCGAACAAAAAAGAGACGGGCGTCTTCAGTACACTTACTGGCCGAAAGTCATGACCTCTGTTCTTCCGAACGTCAAGCCGATTGAACTTTTGCTCCATTTGACGCGCAAGGAAGACGTGGTGATGAATCGAGGGCATTTTTTTCATCAATACACGCAAGTGTTGCATGGCGGTCCGGTGGGCTATCTTTGGGAATGGGAAGGGACGACGTATGATCAGATTTTCAACGAAGGGGATTCGTGGTTGATCCCCGGATTTGTTCCGCACGCGTTTTATTCACCGGAGCCGGGTCGCTTGGGACGGATTTTAGCCATTACGTTCGGTCAGCATCTGACTGGGGACGCGCGGCAGGAACTGGCGTTGCTGGGCCAGCGCAATATCGGACGCATTGTCTCCGACGAGGCCGATTATTATCCGGCAGGTTCCGAAGAATGATCCGGAAGTCAACCCTTCTCAGGCAATGCTTTTTGTCGGACACCATTGTCCGCATCATGGGCGCCCATAACGGCCTCGGAGCCAAGCTGATCGAAAAAAACGGTTTCGACGGAATCTGGGCGAGCGGCCTCGAGATTTCGACCGCGCACGCGGTGCCCGACGCAAACATTTTGACAATGACTGAGAGTCTGAATGTGGCGATCGCAATCAATGAGGCCACTTCGCTGCCGGTAGTCTGCGATTGCGACACCGGATACGGCAATGCTTCGAACGTCATGCACATGGTACGCAAGTACGAAGCGGCAGATCTAGCCGCCGTTGTGATCGAAGACAAGGTGTTTCCAAAAGTGAACAGTTTTATCCCTGGCCGGCAGGAGCTGGCACCGGTCGAGGAGTTTGTCGGCAAAATTCAGGCCGCAAAGAATGCCCAGCAGCATCCAGATTTCATGGTGTTTGCACGCGTCGAATCGTTGATCGCCGGATGGGGCCAAGAGGATGCGTTACGCCGCGCACGGGCCTATGCCGACGCGGGTGCCGATGGGATCGTGATTCACTCGAAGCTGACGACATCGGACGAAGTGATCGCGTTCGCGCGTGAGTGGAAAAGGCGGACACCGTTGGTCGTCATTCCGACCATGTTCTACGACGTGACGGCCTCAGAGCTCCAACGCCACGGTTTCCGAATGGTGATTTATGCCAATCATGGCTTGCGCGCTGCGATGCGGGCAATGGACGAGACCTTTCGCGCGATTCGCCAGACCGGGTCGACGG
>CAYJVP010000085.1:0-2189 GCA_964373615.1 uncultured Gammaproteobacteria bacterium
GCCGCGAGGTTGGGGTCAACGCGCCGCCCTCCCGGGGCTCGCCGTTTGTGCGCGGAGACCGCAAACTCCGCAGCGCGCACCGTCACTTCTCCGCGCAGCATCCCCTCAAATAACGCCTGCTGCTTTTTCGCATCGCTCTCCGCAAGCAAGGTGCGAGCATGACTCTTCGAAATTTTCCCCTCGCGAAGCGCCACTTGCATGGGACCGGGGAGATCAAGAAGACGCAGCGTGTTTGCGATCGCGGAGCGACTTTTGCCCGTGCGTTTCGCCACCTCTTCCTGCTTCAAATTGAACTCATCCATAAGCGCGCGGTAGGCAAACGCCTCTTCAAGCGCGTTTAACTCCTGCCGCTGAATGTTTTCAATGAGCGAAAGTTCAAGCTTCTCCTGCTCCGTGGCTGTGCGCACCACGGCTGGAACGGTTTTCAGGCCGAGCATTTTCGCCGCGCGCAAACGACGCTCCCCGGCAATGAGCTCGAAACCTCGCGCCGTTTTCGTCAGCACGAGCGGCATGAGAATTCCGTGTTCTTTGATGGAGTTCAGGAGATCCTCGAGTTCGCTTGCGGAAAAATGCGTGCGAGGTTGGCGCGGGTTTGGCTCAATTTTTTCAACCGGGACATCAACGACTTCCTGACGCACGGTTGGCATGACCTCGGTCACGAGCGATTGACGCCCCGGAATGAGCGAGCTGAGACCTCGGCCTAGCGCTGGTTTGGCGATCATAAATTTTATAAATTTCCTTCCTCCCGCATCAAAAACTCCCGCGCCAAGCGCTCGTATGCTTTGGCAGCTTTCGATGTAGGATCGTAATGCAAAATTGATTTTCCAAATGAGGGCGCCTCTGCGAGGCGAACGCTTCGCGGAATCACGGAGCGAAAAATTTTGTCCGGAAAAAATTTATAAAGCTCTTCAAGCACTTCTTGGGAAAGCCTGGTTCTCGCGTCATACATCGTGATGATCGCACCCATCACGCTCAGATTCGGGTTGATCCCCTCGCGCACAAGATCAACGGTCGACAGAAGCTGCCCCAGACCCTCAAGAGCGTAATACTCAGCCTGCACAGGAATGAGAATGGACTCCGCGGCCGCAAGGCCGTTGATCGTCAGCATGCCCAAGGACGGCGGATTGTCGATGATGACGTAGTCGAAGTCATTGCGCACCTCGAGCATGGCTTTGCGAAGGAAATGCTCGCGCTCTTCTGCGGTAACGAGCTCGACCGTGGCGCCGGCAAGAGCAGGCGTGGCCGGGATGATTTTGAGCCCTTCGTGCGCGGTTTGCATCATCACGTCGCGCATGCGCATCGTCCCGATGAGTGCCTCGTAAATCCCCGCGGGGATGTTTTTGTAATCGATCCCAAGCCCCGAGGTCGCGTTGGCTTGCGGATCAAGGTCAATAAGCAGGACGAATTTCCCAAGATCTGCCAAATACGCGGCCAAACTTAAAGCGGTCGTCGTCTTCCCCACTCCTCCTTTCTGATTTACGACAGAAACGACATGCGCCATACCAAAAGCATCCTAAAGTATACCGGACACTGCGATGATTGACAAAAGCCAAAATTTTTGCTACCCTAAGCGGTTCCTGTTGAACGCGCTGAGGCTTTGCTTTGGCGTCTGAGAGAACCTTCCACTTTCCAGTGATCCACTATGGTGTCGATCGGACCTATAGTGGATCACACCTTACACGAGGAACCCCATGACCCGCACCACCCTGTTCGCCTTCACACTCGTCCTCGCCGCCTGCCGCGGCAAGGGCGAGGACACCGGCAAGCCTGCCGACGACGCGCCCGAAACCGCGGATACCGCGGTCGACACGGGCGACGACTCGGGCACGCCGGACACGGGCGAGCTCGATGACAGCGGAGTCCAGGACTCCGGCACGGACACCGGCGACGACACGGGCGAGGACACCGGTGGCGACACCGGGGTCCCGCCCGAGCCGTTCGAGATCACGGCCGAGATCCGCCACTGGACCGCGTACGTCGAGGGATGGTCCACCTGTGACTACGAGCCGACCCTCGACTACGTGTCGGCCGGTTCGGTCGCCTACGGCGAAACGCTCGCGGTCAGCCAGAACCAGTCCTGGCCAGTGTACATCTCGTGGACCTCCGCGGTGCCGGTGACAGTGCCAGCACTCGGACTCGAGACCGCCGAGCTCGAAGGCGAAGCGTGGTTCAACCCGTGGCAGGATCTC
>CAYJVP010000086.1:0-1947 GCA_964373615.1 uncultured Gammaproteobacteria bacterium
TTGAAAAACCTGCTAGAGTTTTCCGGATTATGACGCCGCTTCAGAACACGCACCGCGAAAACAGGGCGTGGGAAATCCTCCCCGGAGCGCTCGTATGGACAACGTTTGTGCTCGCGCTCGTTCTTTCTTTCGTGGCGCCTGTTTCGGTCGTGATTTTCATTATCGTCTTCGACTTCTACTGGTTGTTTCGTGTGGCATACTTTGTGTTCTTCCTCGTTGTTTCCTGGCGCCGTTATCGCCGCTGCGCGCGACGCAACTGGGCAAAAGAGCTCCGTACGCTCCCTGGCTGGGACCGCATCCACCATCTCGTTTTCCTTCCCACGTACAAAGAGGAGCTTGAGATCGTCCGTGCGACCTTTCGTTCACTTGCCGCGTCCGAATATCCCAAAGAAAAAATGATGATCGTCCTTGCCGGAGAGGAGCGTGATCACGAACGGTTTCAAAAAAACGCCAGAGCGATCGAACAAGAGTTTGGTCGGACGTTCCGACGCATCATCGTCACCGAACATCCAACGGGGTTGCCGGATGAGATCCCGGGGAAGGGCTCGAACCTGCATTTTGCCGGGGGAGCGGTGCAGGAAATTCTCGCGCGTGAGTTTCCGGATCTTCCACCCGAGGATATCGTCGCTTCCGCGTTTGACGTCGACACGGTCGCGCATCCGCAATATTTTTCGTATTTGTCCGCGACGTATCTCACGACCCCAAATCGCACCCACGCGTCCTATCAGCCGGTCGCCCTGTTTGCAAACAACATCTGGACCGCAACCGCACCGGTGCGCATCGCGGCGTTCGGCACCACCTTCTGGCTCATGGGAGAATTGTCGCGACCGGAGCGCATGTGGACGTTCTCCTCGCACTCCATGCCGTGGAAGATGCTGCTCGACGTCGGGTTTTGGCAAAAAGACATCGTGTCTGAAGATTCGCGCATTTTTCTTCAGGGGTTTCTTCACTATCACGGAGACTACCGCGTGGTGCCGCTGTACCTCCCCGTTTCCATGGATACCGTGACCGGAGAAAACTATCTTGAGAGTTTGGGAGCGCTGTATCGACAACAGCGGCGTTGGGCCTGGGGAGTCGAGCACTTTCCCGTGATGGTTTCCGCATTTGCAAAAGACCCGCTCATTCCGCGCCGCAAAAAAATACAATACCTCTGGAACCACATCGAAGGGATGTATACCTGGGCCACGGCGCCGGTTCTCATCTTTCTGCTTGGCCGTCTGCCGCTCTATGTTGCCCGTGGAAGCGATGCGGCGCTTGTGCAAGCCGCCCCGTTCACCCTGGAGTGGATCATGCGCTTGGCCATGCTCGGGGTGCTCATTTCGGGCGTGCTCTCCTTGACCCTTCTGCCTGCGCGACCCACGTCCGTGCGTCCTCACACCTGGCTCATTATGATTTTGCAGTGGCTCCTGCTTCCGATTACCTTCACGGTGTTCGGAGCCCTCCCCGCCATCGATGCACAAACACGGCTCATGATGGGGAAGTATCTTGGGTTTAACGTGACGAGGAAAGCGCGGGTCTAGCTCGTTTTTTTCGCCGTCGCGTGGCGGTGAGGTAGCGCTTCAGCACAAGATGAAAGGCCTCGGCATATTTTTTTGGACTGCGTTTCATGTCCAGAATGAGCTCGTCCATCTTTATCCATTTCAGCCGCGCGACCTCTTTTCGACCTTGGGAAAAGGGTCCGGGATAGAGCATCTCGAACACATACAGGAGTTCGTAATTGTGAGGCAGGTCGTGGTGAAAGTAGCGCGTGACAAAACGAACAGGGACGTCGGGCATGCGTTTGCCGGAAAAAATCTCCTCTTGAAGCTCATCAAGAACCCCTTCGCGTGGCGTCTTGCCAGCGAGCACATGACCTCCCGCGGAATGAACCCATGTTCCAGGACTGTGAAACATGCGTGTGCTGCGTTTTTGGATGAGGAGCTCACGTTTTTTTGGATCTTTAAATAC
>CAYJVP010000087.1:0-1771 GCA_964373615.1 uncultured Gammaproteobacteria bacterium
TTCGCGTGAGTCACACCAAAAAGCGCTTTGGCCCTGTCTCTTGCGAGATTTTCAATCTGATCAATGAACTCATTGCCGCCGTAGTAGCGTTTGCCAGGGAACCCTTCGGAGTATTTGTTGGTCCCAACAGAGCCGAGCGCCTCGAGCACGGCCTCGGAGACAAGATTTTCGGACGGGATCATCTCGAGCCCCTCCCGTTGTCGACGCAGCTCTTTTTCCAGCAGTTCCGCAATTTTTGGGTCTGTGTTATTCAACATAGCCCGGCTATTGTATCACGATCTGGCTTCAGAACCAGGGGCTTGTTATACTTAAACCGCTTATGTTTGAGGAAGTCTCTTCTGTCCATTTTGTCGGTATCGGCGGCATTGGTATTTCTGCTCTTGCGAAGTTTTTCGTGCGCCGCGGATGTCGCGTGAGCGGGTCGGACATTACGCCCTCGGGTATCACAGAGGAGCTTTCGGTGATCGGTGTCGAGATCAAACTCGGGCATGCGGTTGAACATCTGCCAGAGTCTTTGGATGTGCTCGTGTATTCGCCGGCCGTGCCCGAGGGGAACGTGGAGCGTGCGACTGGACGAGAACGCGGGGTGCGTGAGTTGTCGTATCCCGAGGCGCTCGGGGAGCTGTCGCGCGGGTATTCAACGATCGCGGTGTGCGGAACAAACGGGAAGAGTACGACAACGGCCATGCTCGGTCTCATTCTTGCGGAGGCCGGCTATGACCCAACCGTGATTGTCGGGACAAAGGTTCCCGCGTTTCCTGACGGAAATTTTCGCATGGGGAAGGGGAGGTTTCTCGTGCTTGAGGCGTGCGAGTATCGTGAGCACTTCCTTCATCTTTCGCCCGAGATGATCATCGTGACGAATGTTGAAGAGGACCATCTGGATTATTTTCGAGACCTTGCACACATTCGCGAAGCGTTTCAGAAGTTTCTGCATAAACTTCAGGGAAAAGGGATGGTGATTTGGAACGCGAGCGATCCAGGGTCACGCACACTTGAGATCGGTCGGGGGATCTCGTACGGATTCGGGACCTCGGCGAGTTACCTCGGCCGTTCGCGACGGTTGGAATCCGGACGCCAGTTATTTGAAGTTTTGCGCGCGGAGGGGGACGGGGAATTTTTGGGCGACCTCACACTTTACGTTCCGGGGTCATTCAACGTCATGAACGCGCTCGCCGCGGCTTCCGCCGCCTTGGAACTTGGGGTTCCGTTTGAAACGATCCATCGAGCGCTCGAAAATTTTCAGGGCGTCTGGAGAAGGTTCGAACATGTCGGCGTTTGGAAAGGCGCGGATGTTTTCTCTGATTATGGTCACCATCCGACGGCGATCGCCGCGACGCTGGCGGCTGCTCGAGAATTTTTTCCTCATCGTCGCCTGGTTCTTTGTTTTCAACCGCATCAGCACGCGAGAACCAAAACGCTGTTTAACGGTTTCGTCGAGGCGCTCGCCGGGGCAGATGTGCTTATGGTATCGGAGATTTACGAGGTCGCTGGTCGAACCGAAGAGCACGACGTGTCTTCGCGGGACCTTGTTGAAGCGATCAACAAAGCGCATCCTGGAAAGGACGCACGGTACGCGCGCGATTTTCAAGAGGCCGAGTCGATTTTGCGTGATGTTGTACAGCCCGGCGATGTGCTCATCTTGCAAGGGGCGGGAGACATCGATGACCTCGCTCGCAAACTCGTTGGGTAACCATAAGCGTGGGGTGGTTGCCGGCGTGGTTGCCGGCGTCGGTAACCCCCTCTACCTCCCCCTTGTCCGCCGGAGGCG